>JAUSLF010000081.1 GCA_030646695.1 Nitrosomonadaceae bacterium | reverse complement strand
ACTGTCCAGGTTTTATGGAATGCACGATCCCGACAGCTACGAGTTTTTCACCGTGCATCAGGAAGCCGACGTGTACCACTCACAGGCGGAATGGGCATTGATCAAGCGTTTTGCCGACACCCCGGAAAAGCAGGCCGAGGTACTGGCTGCGACCATCCAGGCCTGTGATGCGCTGTGGGGATTCCTGGATGGAGTCTACGAGAACTACTGCGCAGACCTCGACTGCGAACGCGCGGAAGCAGTGACACTGCATTAAGTAGGTTGTTCACGACGGGCAAACGGAACTTCGTTTGCCCGTATGGATTTCACAGCATGTCTTTTTCCCCGTTTTCACCAGCTTGCATACGCTGAACCCTCATGCCAGCGGAACGATTCCTTCCAGCGTGGCGAAACACGCATTCCTTGCAGTTATCAGAAAATCACGCAAATAGGGACGGGATGCCGTTTCCTTGAGCGTCGATGCGTACAAATCACTCCATAAGCCACTGGCGCCGATCCGGCGGGCGACCACATAGTCGTGGTCGACGTAACTTTTAATGCCCCAGCTGGGCAGCGCTGCGATACCGCGCTGACTCGCCACCAATTGCAGAATGGCAATAGTCAGCTCTGCCGTGCGCCGTTGCGGATGAATCCCGGCAGGCTTCAGTACCTTGCGGATCAGATCGATGCGCTCCTCCGGAACCGGATAGGTAATCAATGTCACATCGGTGAAATCTGCTGCCTGTAATATGCGTTTTCCGCGCAGCGCATGTTCCGGTGCCAGCACTGCGAGAATCTCAAAACGGAACAACGGGTGATGAACAATGCCGCGCCGCCGTTCACGCTCTGATCCAATCACCACATCCGCTCCTCCCTCCTCCAGTAGTTTGATGGGGTCGCTGTGAAATCCCGAAACCAGATCCAGCTCCACTTCTGGCCAGTGCTGGCGAAACGCATCCATGATCGGCATCAACCAGTCGAAGCAGGTGTGGCATTCCAGTGCAATGCGCAGACTTCCCGATGTTTGCTGCGAGATTCTCGCGAGATCCCGTTCGGCCGTCTGAATTTCTTCCAGCACTTTGCCGGAAAGCGACACCAGACGTTTCCCGGCTTCGGTGAGTTCGATGGACTGCCCCCGCCGCTGTATTATCGGCAACCCATAATGGACCTGCAGCGCCTTGATCTGGTGGGACAGCGCAGACTGGGTAAGGTGCACGCGCTTGGCGGCACGCGACACGCTGCCGGTTTCATGCAACGCGGTAAGGGTGCGCAGATGGCGTAATTCAAGCATACCTATGAATAATATTCATTAATAATATAGAAACTTTCATTTGATTCATGACCTAGTCTGCCACATAATCGCCGCTTCCTGCAACTGAATGACAATTGGGAGCGAGCATGGCGTTGACACACAATCTGGGTTTCCCGCGGATCGGCGCACGGCGAGAGCTGAAACATGCGCTCGAGGCATACTGGTGCGGCGACATCAGCGACGGGCAACTGCAGGCGACAGCGGCGGAATTGCGCAAGCGGCATTGGATTGTGCAACGGGATAGCGGCATTGACCTGATTCCAGTGGGCGATTTCGCGCTCTACGATCAAATGCTGAACATGACCGCTCTACTTGGCGCAGCACCCGCACGGTTCAATGCGGGGACGGACGAAATCGGCCTGGATCTGTATTTCGCGATGGCGCGGGGAACCGCCAATCAGCTGGCAATGGAAATGACCAAATGGTTTGACACCAATTATCACTACATTGTCCCGGAATTCGATGCGCGCACCAGATTCCGTATCGCTTCGTCGCAGCTCTTTAAGGAAGTGGCCGAAGCCAAGACGCTTGGCATTTCGCCGAAAGTGGTGCTGATCGGTCCGCTGACTTACCTATATCTTGGTAAGGAAACCGAACATGGCCTCAACCGCCTGGACTTGTTGCCGCACCTGTTGCCAGTTTATCGCGATATCCTGGCCCGACTCGCGTCCCTCGGGGTGGAATGGGTACAGATAGACGAACCAGCGCTGGCACTGGATCTGGACGATGCATGGCTAGGTGGTCTGGATCGGGCATACACTGCCTTGCATGGCATTGGAACAAAACTGCTGCTTACCACTTATTTCGAAGCAGTGGACAATCATACCGCACGCCTGAAAAAGCTGCCGGTGGATGGCTTGCATATTGATTTGTGCCGCGCACCGCAGCAACTCGATGCCTTTCTTGCTGGTTATCCCGCAGACAAAGTGCTGTCGCTGGGCGTCATTGACGGGCGCAATGTGTGGCGTGCCGATCTGGCGCAGGCGCTGGCGACCTTGTCGCGAGCGCAGTCGGTCTTGGGCGAGCGAATCTGGATCGCGCCGAGCTGCTCGTTACTGCATTGCCCGGTGGACCTCGAACTGGAAACCCGGTTGGATGGCGAGATCAAAAATTGGCTGGCATTCTCGGTGCAGAAGCTGAAGGAGGTATCGATTCTCGGACAAGGACTGAACCAGGGAGAGCACGCGATACATGAGGCGCTGGCAGCCTCCGCCAAGGCAAGGAGCGAGCGTGCCCAATCGCCACGCATACACAACCCGGTGGTGCAGGAGCGCTTGCAAGGCCTGTCGCAGGATGATGGCCGGCGTACCAGCCCGTTCGCAACACGGCAGGCCCTGCAACATCAGCGGTTTCAGTTGCCGCTGCTGCCAACCACTACCATCGGTTCATTTCCGCAGACGCCAGAAATTCGCCAGGCACGCGCCGCTCACCGCAAAGGCGAGCTGGGTAACTTGCAGTATCTGGAGGCAATGCGCGCCGAGATTCTACTGGCGATAAAAAAACAGGAGGAGATCGGGCTGGACGTACTCGTGCACGGAGAAGCCGAGCGCAACGACATGGTGGAGTATTTCGGCGAGCAACTGTGGGGCTATGTTTTCACCGAGAATGGCTGGGTACAAAGCTACGGCTCCCGGTGCGTGAAGCCGCCGATTCTCTATGGTGATGTTTATCGGCCTGAAGCGATGACAGTGGACTGGATTCGTTATGCCCAGAGCCTGACTGCAAAACCGGTCAAGGGCATGCTGACCGGCCCCATCACCATGCTGATGTGGTCGTTCGTGCGTGATGACCAGCCACGTTCAGTCACAGCGCTGCAAATCGCGCTGGCGATCCGCGATGAAGTCGTCGATCTGGAGCGGGCTGGTATCGGCATTATTCAGATCGACGAACCGGCGTTTCGCGAGGGGCTGCCACTGAAAAAAGCGGATTGGGCCGAATATCTGCGGTGGGCAGCGGCAGCATTCCGCATATCCAGCTCGGGAGTGAAAGACGATACGCAGATACATACCCATATGTGCTACTCGGAGTTTAACGATATCCTGCCGGCCATCGCTGACATGGATGCAGACGTGATCACCATCGAAACCTCGCGCTCACGCATGGAATTGCTGGACGGCTTTGGCCAGTTCAAATATCCCAACGAGATCGGTCCCGGAGTCTATGATATTCATTCACCACGGGTTCCTGATACCGCGGAGATGCTGGAGTTGCTGGAGAAAGCCTGTCTGGTCATCAATCCACGGCAACTGTGGGTCAACCCCGATTGCGGCCTGAAGACCCGTGGTTGGCCGGAGACCGTTGCGGCACTGGAGAAAATGGTCGGAGCTGCGCGGCTGCTACGTGCCAAACTGGCGGCTGCGTAAAACAGAATCTGTTAACCCGAATAGGAAGAATTAACCATGACGACCAATGCAACGCTCAAGCAAAAGATTGACTCCATCATTGCGGCGCGGAGTCTGCTCAAGCATCCTTTCTATGTGGCCTGGACCCAGGGCAAGCTGTCCAAGGAACAATTGCGCCAATACGCGGAACAATATTTTCACAACGTGCTGGCTGAGCCGACTTATTTGAGCGCGGTGCATTTCAATACGCCGCACATGCACACTGAAAGCAACAGCGGTGATATCAGTGTGCGGCAGGAAGTATTGAAGAATCTGATCAGCGAGGAACATGGCGAGAAAAACCATCCGGCGTTGTGGAAGACTTTTGCGCTGGCGCTGGGTTCAAGC
>JAUSLF010000013.1 GCA_030646695.1 Nitrosomonadaceae bacterium | reverse complement strand
ACTTTTGATCGAGTCAGAAGAATCAGGCTGACCGTAGCGCTCGGTCAAACCTAGTGAGTCCCCCGGCATAGCCGGGGGATTACCTTATTTATTTATTAGACCCCAGACATTGTTCACCTGAAGGATACAGAATGAATTTTCCCCTCATCATGCTGATTCTGCTGGTTGTCACCGGTGGTATCTGGCTGCTTGATCACTTCATGCTGCGCCGCAAGCGCGCGCCGGATACTCGCGAACCATGGTGGGTAGAGTATCCCAAAAGTTTTTTCCCGGTAATCCTGATCGTATTCGGTCTGCGTTCCTTTCTGGTGGAACCTTTCAAGATTCCGTCCGGCTCGATGATTCCGACTCTGCTGGTGGGGGATTTTATTCTGGTGAACAAATACACCTACGGTGTCAGGCTGCCAGTCATCAATCTCAAGGTAATGGACGTGAATGAGCCCAAGCGCGGCGAAGTGATGGTATTCCGTTATCCGGAGAACCCATCCATGGATTACATCAAACGCATAGTCGGCCTGCCGGGTGACTCAATCACTTACCGCAATAAACAGTTGATCGTAAATGACACTCCAATAAAAATGGAACCGGTGGGTGAATACACCTATATCGAGTCAGGATTAAGCTATGTATACAACCAGAGATTTATAGAATCCCTGAATGAACGCGGTCATAACATTATCATTAATCCGGAGGTGCCCGGCTTGCAGATTTCAGGAGTACGCCAATTCCCATTCCAGGAAAATTGCACCTATCAGTACTCCGAATTTACCTGCACGGTACCCGCCGGGAATTATTTCACGATGGGCGATAATCGCGACAGCAGCAGCGACAGTCGCTATTGGGGATTCGTCCCGGAACGCAATATCGTCGGCAAGGCATTCATGATCTGGTGGAATTTCAGCGACTTCAAACGAATTGGATTATCGATCGAGTAACCTGCCGCCATTCTGGGACAAAACTCCGGCAGGCATGGGCATACCGCACCAGCAAGAAGAATCTGGTGGCGATAGTCCATATTTTCTTGTACATTGATTCCGAAACCAGCAGTCACCAATAGCGATGTGACGACCGTGCGCAGATAGCATTCAGGCTTATTGGAAAATGGACAGCGTCACACTTTGCAGAAAAATCAGTTACACCTTCAATCAAGCGGAATTGTTGCGCCAGGCACTAACTCACCGTAGCCATAGTTCTCCACACAATGAACGGCTTGAATTTCTCGGCGATAGCGTCCTCAACTGTGCGGTTGCCGGATTGATCTTCAGGCATTTCCCCAATCTTCCAGAAGGCGAGTTGTCTCGGCTCCGGGCCAGCCTGGTCAATCAACAGGCATTGTTTGAGTTAGCACAAACACTTGATTTGGGAGAACAAATAAAGCTGGGTGAAGGAGAGCTTAAAAGTGGCGGGCATCGCCGCCCTTCAATTCTCGCGGATACACTGGAGGCGGTGCTGGGTGCGATTTATCTTGATGGGGGATTTGTACAGGCCGAGAAAGTTGTGGCCACTCTTTTTATGCCGCTGCTACAGCAGCTGAATCCACAGACCATTGACAAGGATCCCAAGACCCTGCTGCAGGAATACCTGCAAAGTCGCAAGCTGGGGCTGCCACAATACTCCGTTGTCGCCACCAGCGGCGAAGCCCATCAGCAGCAATTCCTGGTGGAATGCATTATAAGCAAACTTAATATTCGTACGATTGGCGAGGGCGCCAGCCGCCGCAGTGCCGAACAGGGAGCAGCGAAGCAAGCATATGAACAGGCACAATCACGTGATTGAAGAATACCAAGAACAGAAATCCCCAGCTTTTCTGGTGACAGGCTCTGTGTCTTCCACTGAACATTTCATAAGATGACAGCCAATCTCAACTATCGCACCGGTTACATCGCCATCATCGGACGTCCCAACGTCGGCAAATCCACACTGCTTAATAATCTGGTCGGACAGAAAGTCAGCATCACCTCGAAAAAAGCGCAGACTACCCGCCACCGCATCAATGGCATTCTAACCGACGAGCAGTCCCAGTTTATTTTTGTCGATACGCCCGGCTTCCAAACCCGGCACACGAATCGGTTGAACAGCCTGATGAACCGTACCGTCACCCAAAGTATGCGGGATGTGGACGTGGTGATATTCGTGATTGAAGCGCTCCACTTTGATGAGCGCGACAGGCTGGTGCTGAAGCTGTTACCGGTTGACAGACCAGTGATCCTCGTCATCAACAAAATAGACCAGTTGGCCGACAAATCACGACTGCTTCCGTTCCTGGAGAAAATGGCAAAGGAGTTTGCCTTTGCGGCAATGATACCGGTAAGCGCGCAGGAGGGAATGCAGCTACCGGAACTGCTAAGCACAATCCGGCCATATTTGCCGGAAAATCCACCATTGTTCGATCCAGATGAAGCCACTGATCGTAGCGAACGATTCATCGCTGCAGAATTGATACGTGAAAAACTGTTTCGCCTGACAGGGGAAGAAATCCCCTACTCTGCCAGCATCACCATAGACAAATTCACAACCGAAGGTGATCTGCGTAAAATTCATGCTTGTATCATTGTGGATAAAGCCGGTCATAAGGCGATTATCATTGGTAAAGATGGTGAAAAACTCAAGGCAATCGCTACCCAGGCGCGTAAAGACATGGAAAAAGTTTTCGGTGGTAAGGTATACCTCGAAGTTTGGGTGAAGGTGAAAACGGGTTGGGCCGATGATGCGCAAATGTTGAAAAGCTTGGGCTATGGATAATCTAAGTACCATAGACCGACTTTAGTCAAATCATGACTGTGGAAAAACACCGGCAAGACGCTCAGCCAGCTTTCGTGCTGCACACCTACCCTTACCTGGAAACCAGTCTCGTGGTAGAGACCTTCACCCAAAATTTCGGGCGTGTACCGCTGGTAGCGAAGGGCGCAAGGCGTCCCAGATCTGCACTCAGAGGATCATTGCTGGCATTTCAGCCATTGCAGCTTTCCTGGGCAGGGAAATCGGAACTACGTACTCTGCATAAGGTGGAATGGCAGGGAGGCCAGCCATTTTTGCAGGGAATGAGCCTGATCTGTGGATTTTACTTGAATGAACTGCTGGTACGGTTGCTGCACCGTGACGATCCACATGAGCAATTGTTCCTGTATTACCAGCAAACGCTGGCAGCATTGAGCATTCAGAAAGATTACACTCCGGTATTGCGGCACTTCGAGCAACGTATGCTGCAGGAACTGGGTTACGCACTGACACTCAATCATGACGTTGCATCAGGCAAACCGATGAACCCGGATAAAGAATATCGCTATGAAATCGAGCGTGGACCGGTGGCACTGGAAACAGGCGCTAACAGCTACGGCCTGCAACTGCGTGGAAAAACCTTGCTGGACATGGAGCAGGATGATTATTCCGATACCGTCACCCGGCAACAGAGCAAAGCACTGATGCGTTACATCCTCAATCATTATCTTGGTGACCAGCCGCTGCACACACGGCAATTGCTGAAGGATTTGCAACAGCTATGATCGAACTGGGCGTTAACATCGACCACGTCGCCACGTTGCGGCAAGCACGCGGCACGACCTACCCCAGCCCGGTGGAAGCGGCGCTGATTGCGGAATCTGCCGGAGCAGATGCAATTACTCTGCACTTGCGCGAAGACCGCCGCCATATCCAGGATCAGGATGTAGAAGTTCTGCGCGGTCTGCTTAAAACCCGCATGAATCTGGAAAGTGCAGTGACTGACGAAATGATAACTTTTGCGCTACGCATCAAACCCGAGGATGTCTGTCTGGTGCCAGAACGGCGTGAGGAGCTGACCACCGAAGGCGGCCTCGATGTGGTGCGTCATTTCGAGCAGGTGAAATGCGCTTGTAGCAGACTGACGGAAGCAGGTATCCGCGTCTCGCTGTTCATCGACGCGGATCACACGCAGATTGATGCGGCGGTGAAAATCGGCGCGCCCGTGATCGAAATTCATACCGGTCACTATGCTGACGCCCGCAACGCAAGCGAACAACAAAGCGAACTGGAGCGGATCCGTGCCGCGGTTGCCGCCGGCATCGATCGAGGACTGCAAGTCAACGCGGGGCATGGATTACACTATCATAATGTCCAGCCTATCGCGGCACTGCCTGACATATCCGAATTGAATATCGGCCATGCGATCGTGGCGCATGCCTTATTCACCGGCTTTGAACGGGCAGTACGAGAAATGAAAACATTGATACTGGAAGCACGCAAATGATTTACGGAATCGGCACCGATCTGGTCGAACCCTCGCGCATTGCGCGGCTACTGGAGAAATATGGCGAACGCTTTGCCAAACGCCTGCTGACGGATAGCGAGTGGCCCGAATATCTCGTTAGCGGTCAGCCGGCGATGTTTCTGGCCAAACGCTTTGCCGCCAAGGAGGCGCTTTCCAAGGCCATCGGTACTGGCCTTCGCTACCCTGTGAGCCTGAGCCACATCGGCGTAACCCATGATCAGCACGGTAAGCCGTGTTTCGAATTTCACCCTGAACTGAGTGCCCTGGTGAGAAATGAAGGTATCACCAGCCATCATCTTTCCATCAGTGATGAGCTGAATCTTGCCTGCGCTTTCGTTATTCTGGAAAAATAATCATGTCGCTCGGGCCAATTATGCTCGATATCGAAGGCACGCAACTTACTGCCCTTGATAGGAAAAGACTGCAGCATCCGCTGACCGGTGGCGTGATTCTATTTAGCCGCAACTATTCATCACTCAGGCAACTGACTGAACTGACCACTGAAATTCACTCGCTGCGTAACCCGCCACTACTGATCGCAGTGGATCATGAAGGTGGCAGAGTGCAGCGTTTCCGCGAGAATTTCACACGACTGCCCGCAATGCGCGAACTGGGCAGGATCTGGGATGAACACCCCGGTCAGGCACGACATCTAACGCAGCAGACAGGCTATGTGCTGGCAGCAGAGCTGCGTGCGTGCGGCGTGGATCTGAGCTTTACGCCAGTGCTTGATGTGGATCACGGACAGAGTTGCATCATCGGTGACCGCGCTTTTCACCGCAAACCGCAGGCGATTGCCGATCTGGCTCACAGCCTGATGCTGGGATTGAAAACTGGCGGGATGGCGGCAGTTGGCAAGCATTTCCCCGGTCACGGCTATATTGAGGCAGACTCTCACATTGAAATACCGGTGGATAAACGCACTTACGCCGATATCGAAATGGATGATCTGGTTCCGTTCCGGCAAATGATCGACTTCGGCCTCGCCGGTATCATGCCGGCACACGTCATTTATCCCAGTGTAGATGCGCGTCCTGCCGGCTTCTCCAAGATCTGGCTGAAAGAAATCCTGCGCAGTGAACTGGGTTTTGATGGCTGCATCTTCAGTGACGACTTAAGCATGGAAGGTGCGGCGGTCGCGGGAAATATCGTGCAACGGGCACAAGCTGCTTTCAGTGCCGGCTGCGATATGGCGCTGGTGTGCAACAACCCGCAAGCAGCAGATGAGCTACTCGCAGGATTACAATGGGGTGTTCCGGCCATCAGTCTGGTCCGTCTCGCCCGCATGCGTGGGCGACCCCACCCTGATTCAATGGTAAAACTGCATGAAGACGCGCATTTTGTAAAGGCAGTAAAGGAAATCGGCGGGATCGGAATCAGCAGCGGCGAGTTACCGCTGAAATAGAGCAGGCCCCGGCTACGACTTATCCGACCTTGGCCTCATGAGCCTTTTTTTCAAGCAAACCTACTTGCGCCGCCAGGTAGTACCCTGTGAGCCATCTTCCAGCAGGATATCGGCGTCGGATAGCTCCTTGCGAATACGATCTGCTTCAGTAAAATTTCTGGCGGTACGCGCAGCGAGGCGCTGCTGTATCATTTGTTCGATGCATTCCGGCGTAAATATGACATCTCCCACGACCGCCTCATCCTGCAGATATTGTTGCGGATCCCGTTGCAGCAGGCCCAGCAAACCACCCAGCGCTTTAAGTAATGCCATATCCGGTAGTGACCCGGTCCTGTTGGTTTCATTGGCGAGGTCAAACAATACGGCGACAGCATCAGAGGTGTTGAAATCATCATTCATCGCTTCCATGAAACGCCGGGCGTGGGGCTCGTTCCAGTCGATCGTGGCGGCAGGAACTGCGCTTCCCTTTAATGCGATGTAGAGTCGAGCGAGCGCATGCCTGGCATCTTCCAGATGCTGGTCGGAATAATTCAACGGGCTGCGGTAATGGGCGCGCAGGATAAAAAACCGCACCACCTCCGGTTGATAGCGGGCAAGCACCTCGCGCACTGTGAAAAAATTGCCCAGCGACTTGGACATTTTTTCATCATCGACCCGCACGAAACCGTTGTGCATCCAGTAATTGACGAAAGGATGGCCGTGCGCACCTTCACTTTGCGCAATCTCATTTTCGTGATGAGGGAACTGCAGGTCTTGTCCACCGCCATGTATGTCAAAGTGCTCGCCAAGACAATGTTCGCTCATCGCCGAGCACTCAATATGCCAACCGGGGCGCCCCTTCCCCCAGAACGAGTCCCACTGTGGTTCACCGGGTTTAGCTGCTTTCCATAGTACGAAATCCAGTGGATCTTTCTTGTGCGGGTCAATGATTACCCGCTCCCCGGCACGTAAATCGTCGAGCGATTTTCCGGAAAGTTTTCCATAACCAGGAAATTTATGTACGGCATAGTAAACGTCGCCGTTGCTCGCAGGGTAGGCAATGCCTTTATCCACCAGGGTACGAATCATGGCAACCATGTTTCCCACGTAGCGGGTGGCACGTGGCTCGTGCGCAGGCGGTACCACACCAAGTGCGGCAGCATCTTCATCCATTGCCCGGATGAAGCGATTGGTCAATACTTCTATGGTCTCGTTGTTTTCCTGTGCACGTTTGATAATTTTGTCATCAATATCGGTAATGTTGCGCACGTAGGTCACATCGAAACCACTCGCCTGCAGCCAACGCACCACCATGTCGAATACCACCATCACGCGCGCGTGCCCCAAATGACAATAGTCATATACTGTCATGCCACAGACATATATGCCGACCTTGCCCGGGGTCAGCGGAACAAAGCTTTGTTTTGCCCTGGCGAGGGAATTATAGATCTTGAGCATTCAACGAGATTGTTAACTGGGCAGGCTTCTTGGTAGAATCCTGTATGTTCTGGAATAACCTAACAGAAATCGGGAAAGTATAGCACAATGAAAAAACGCCAATTCTGGATGAAAGAGAAAAATGGGCGCTGGAAAATCGTCCATGAGGGCGCAACGTAATTACTCCTCGGCCAACAACCATCTCCGCTTTCTACAGGAACCATCATGCGTATCGCCAAGCTACTTGCCACCGTCTTTTCATTACTATTTAGTATCACAGCATTCGCTGTCGGCCCACAGGTTGAAATAAAAACCAATTTGGGCAATATCCTGCTGGAACTCTATCCCGACAAGGCATCCAAGACCGTTGAGAATTTTCTGCAGTATGTGAAGGAAGGCCACTATAAGTCCACGGTTTTCCATCGCGTCATCCCAGGATTCATGATTCAGGGAGGTGGGCTCGACAAAGCACTCAGGCAGAAATCGACCAGGCCGCCCATTGAAAATGAGGCAGCCAATGGCCTGAAGAATAATATCGGGACAATTGCGATGGCTCGCACCTCCGACCCGCACTCGGCATCGGCACAATTCTTCATCAACGTGGCTGATAACGCGTTTCTCAACTATTCTGCGCCCACTGACTGGGGCTACGGCTATACCGTATTTGGGAAAGTTACGGCGGGTATGGAGATCGTCAACAAAATTGCCGCCACACCTACCGGCCCCGGTAATGTCCCCAAAGAAGCCATAGTGATCGAAGAAATCAGACTCATCTCGACCGCAGAGCCTGCCCCTGCAGCTGGGCAACCCACAAAATAAGGATAAATATGATCAAACTACACACCAATCACGGCGTCATCACTCTCGAACTCGATAGCGAGAAAGCGCCACTCACCGTCCAGAATTTCCTTGACTACGTGAACAGCGGACATTACGACAATACGATCTTCCATCGGGTGATTAATGATTTCATGATTCAGGGTGGCGGTTTTGAACCGGGCATGCACCAGAAACAGTCTCTTGCCCCGATTCAGAACGAGGCTGCCAACGGTCTTAAAAATGATGCCTACACCATTGCCATGGCGCGTACCTCTGATGTGCATTCTGCCACAGCACAATTCTTTATTAACATCGCCGATAATGGCTTCCTCAACTACACCTCACCCACTTCGCAAGGTTTCGGCTACTGCGTGTTTGGCAAAGTAGTGGAAGGTAAGGACGTGGTGGACATGATCAAGAAAGTGAAAACCGGCAACCGCAGCGGCCACCAGAACGTACCCGTGGAAGACGTGGTGATCGAGAAAGCGGAAGTGGTTTAAGGCAGGATCCGGGATAGCTGAATTGAGTGTTGTGACAAGAGTGGGCGTGTTTGCAGTGAGATTCGCACGCCAACAAATGCAGGAGACATCCTCTACAATCCCTGCAACCCTCTTGCCAAATCCGCTTTGATGTCCTGCACCGCTTCCAGCCCCACTGCAATACGCAACAAACCTTCGGTAATGCCTGCCGCATCCCGCGCTTCCTGAGTGATACGGGCGTGGGTAGTAGTGGCAGGATGAGTTAGTGTACTCTTGGTATCACCCAGATTGGCAGTGATTGAAATCAGACGAGTGGCATCCACCACCTGCCATGCGGCTTCTTTTCCACCCTTCATTTCAAACGAAACAATACCGCCACCCGTTTTCTGCTGCTGCCGAGCAAGCTCGTACTGCGGATGAGACGCCAAACCAGGATAATAAACTCGCGCCACATTGGGTTGTTTCTCCAGCCAGCAGGCAATTTCCATGGCATTGGCAGAATGAGCCTCCATCCGGATTTTGAGAGTCTCTATTCCCTTCAGAATTACCCAGGCATTGAATGCGCTCAAGGTCGGACCAGCGGTGCGCAGGAAACCATGTATTCCTTTTTCCATCACTAACTCCCGATTTCCCAGCACTGCGCCGCCCAGTACCCTGCCCTGACCATCAAGATACTTGGTAGCAGAGTGGATCACCAAGTCTGCACCCAGTTCCAGTGGCCGTTGCAGTATTGGCGAACAGAAGCAGTTGTCGACCGCAAGCCATGCCCCTGCTTTTCTCGCAACTGCGGCCAATGCCGCGATGTCGGAAATTTCAGTGAGCGGATTTGACGGGGTTTCTATGAACAAAAGTTTCGTGTTAGCTTTTACCGCTGCCTGCCATGCCGCAACATCTGTGGCTGAAACGAATGTGGTCTCGACGCCGAAGCGTTTGAGGATATTGTTAAACAGGTTTACCGTGGCGCCAAACAGACTGCGTGAAGCGATCACATGATCACCTGCAGACAGCAGCCCCATTACGCAGGAAAGTATCGCCGACATGCCGGAAGAAGTGGCAACACAGGCCTCCGCCCCTTCCAAGGCGGCAAGCCGTTCCTCAAAAGCGGTGACCGTGGGGTTGGTGAAACGCGAATATATATTTCCCGGCTCTGCGCCGGAAAACCGTGCGGCAGCTTGGGCAGCGCTATCGAACACATAGCTTGAGGTAAGATACAAAGCCTCGGAGTGCTCGTTGAATTGGCTGCGGTGAATACCCGTATGCAGCGCCAGTGTTTCAAGTTCAAAATCGTCAGACATGGGAGATCCCCTCCAAATAAAAAACCCGTTCAGCCTTTGCCAAAACGGGTTTCCCACGCTTTAGCTGTATTTATAACGCGCCCGCAAGCTGAATATCAAATCGGCGCACACCCGCAAATTACGCTTGGCGGATGTTTTTGTCAAATTTTCTAGTCTATCGCCACCAAATTCAAATCCAGTTGCGTGCTGGATCTGGCTTGTGCTAATGCCAGACCAGCATTGCGCTGCGCCTCGATAATAGCCAAGTATTCCGGTGTAACATCGCCGGTGATGTAATTGCCATCGAAACAGGAAGTCTCATACTTTGTAATCACTGGATTGACCCGGCACACGTCTTTCTTGAGGGAATCGAGATCCTGGTAAATAAGGTGGTCCGCACCGATCTCTCGGCAGATATCATCGTCATCACGGCCGGTGGCGATCAGTTCCTGACGTGTCGGCATGTCAATCCCGTAAACATTGGGGAACCTTACTGGTGGCGCGGCCGAAGCAAAATACACTTTGTGCGCCCCGGCTTCCTGCGCCATTTGCACAATTTCCCGGCTGGTAGTGCCACGCACAATGGAGTCATCCACCAGCAGCACGTTCTTGCCGCGGAATTCCACACTCATCGCATTGAGCTTCTGCCGTACCGATTTACGCCGTTGCTGCTGCCCCGGCATGATGAAAGTACGGCCAATGTAACGGTTCTTGACGAAACCCTCGCGGAAGTTCAGCCCTAGGCGGTTGGCAAGCTGCAAGGCACTGGGACGGCTGGAATCCGGAATTGGAATCACCACATCAATGTCTAGATGCCGCATGGTTTTGGTGATTTTGTCGGCCAGACTCTCGCCCATATTCAGTCGCGTCTCGTATACCGAAATACCATCCATTACCGAATCGGGGCGCGCCAGATAGACGTACTCGAAGATGCACGGATTAAGCGTAGGATTGGCAGCGCACTGTTTGCTATAAAAATTGCCGCTCTCGTCAATAAAAACCGCCTCTCCCGGTGCGATGTCACGTACCAGTTTGAACCCCAAAGTATCGAGCGCCACACTCTCGGACGCCACCAAATACTCGACTCCCTGCTCGGTATCGGCACAGCCGAACACTAGCGGACGAATGCCGTAGGGGTCGCGAAAAGCCAGCAACCCATAACCCGCGATCATCGCCACGACTGCATAGGCACCGCGACAACGTTGGTGGACACCGGCAACTGCGGCAA
Source organism: Nitrosomonadaceae bacterium (assembly GCA_030646695.1). Taxonomy (GTDB): domain Bacteria; phylum Pseudomonadota; class Gammaproteobacteria; order Burkholderiales; family Nitrosomonadaceae; genus VFJL01. The sequence goes on along the minus strand of JAUSLF010000013.1, from coordinate 606 downwards.
AAATGGCGGCGGGATCGAGCTGATGATTTTTCGTGCTTCTTTGCAGCTCATGTGCCAGCACGTTGAGCAGCACCTCGGAATCGGAATTGGTATTAACGTGACGCAAATCCTCGCGAAATAACTCCTGGTTGAGTTGTGCCGCGTTGGTGAGATTTCCGTTGTGCCCCAGCACGATGCCAAATGGCGAGTTGACATAAAATGGCTGTGCCTCGGCGGTGGATTCGGCAGAACCCGCAGTCGGATAGCGCACATGGGCAATACCCATATTGCCCGCTAATGCGCGCATATTGCGGGTTCTGAATACATCCCGTACCAAGCCGCCGCCTTTTTGCATGTGGAAAGTGTTGCCCTGTGCAGTGACTATGCCGGCGGCATCCTGGCCACGGTGCTGCAACACCAGCAACCCGTCATAAAGCAACTGGTTGGCAGAAGATTGTGCGACTACACCCAGAATTCCACACATGATTGCATCCCGGAAAGAGCGTACAGATTAATGCTGCATGAAAAACATGTAAAGAAATTAAGTTACCCCCGGCAAAGCCGGGGGTTTATCTTTGTTAGCCCCTCAAAGGGGCAAAAATATGAAGCGCCTGAAGGCGCTGACTC
>JAUSLF010000077.1 GCA_030646695.1 Nitrosomonadaceae bacterium | reverse complement strand
GGTCGAATTGCCGGCGGGCACGGAAATGATCATGCCGGGGGATAACGTCTCGGTGACGGTGAATCTGATTGCGCCGATTGCGATGGAAGAGGGTCTGCGCTTTGCCATTCGCGAGGGTGGCAGAACCGTCGGTGCAGGCGTGGTGGCGAAAGTTATTGAGTAATGACTGGACAAAGGCGACAGGATCCGGGATTGAGCGTCAAATAGCGAAATCACCGAATCCAGAATCCTGTATCCTCAATCCTGAGGTTTAACCGAGGTTTAATATATATGCAAAGCCAGAAAATTCGTATCCGCCTGAAGGCGTTTGATTATCGTCTGATAGACAAATCGGCAATGGAGATCGTTGAGACCGCTAAACGTACTGGTGCAGTAGTGAAAGGCCCCGTGCCCCTGCCCACCCGGATCGAGCGCTTCGACGTATTACGCTCGCCACATGTCAATAAGACCTCGCGAGATCAGTTCGAGATTCGTACCCATCTGCGCCTGATGGACATCATGGATCCGACCGACAAGACTGTGGATGCCCTGATGAAACTGGATTTGCCTGCAGGAGTGGATGTAGAAATAAAGTTATAATCTTTAAATATTGAGTTTTGAGTTGGTTGTTTTCCTGCTAATCCCCTGAAATCCATAACTCAAAACTGCTTGTAATCTGCCGGTCAATTGTAATCGGCACCTTTTAAAAAAGGGTAATTAAAATGAGTTTAGGACTAGTCGGCCGCAAAGTTGGCATGACTCGCATTTTTACCGACGATGGCGAGAGCCAGCCGGTGACAGTGCTTGATGTGTCTAACAATCGCGTCACGCAAATCAAAACCCCCGACACTGACGGTTATTCCGCCGTGCAGGTGACCTTTGGCAAACGCCGCGCCAGTCGCGTCAACAAGCCATCTGCCGGGCATTTCGCCAAAGCCGCAGTAGAGGCCGGGCATATGCTCAAGGAGTTCCGCGTAACCCAGGAACAACTCGCCAGCCTTAAACCCGGTGTGGTCATAGCCGTGGATATTTTTCAGGTCGGGCAGAAAGTGGATGTGACCGGCGTCTCCATTGGCAAGGGTTATGCTGGTGTAATCAAGCGCCATCACTTTTCCTCTAATCGCGCCAGTCACGGCAACTCGAAATCACATAATGTTCCAGGCTCCATCGGCATGGCGCAGGACCCTGGTCGCGTGTTTCCCGGCAAGCGCATGTCCGGACATCTGGGAAGCGTGCAGCGTACCACCCAGAACCTGGAAGTGCTGCGGGTTGATAGCGCGCGCGGCTTACTGCTGGTCAAGGGGGCGATCCCGGGTTCAAGGGGCGGCGATGTAGTAATACATCCAAGCGTGAAAACTCCCAGAATCGGCGCCAAACCTGCCGTCAAGGTCGACGCGAAAGCGGGAGCCAAGAGTGGCGTGCAGTCCGGCAAGAAGGCGGGGGCATAATGGAACTCAAACTTATTAACGATGACGGCCAGTCAGCCGCAAGCATTTCTGCTTCCGATACGCTGTTTGGCCGTGAATACAATGAATCCCTGGTGCATCAGGTGGTGACGGCTTATCTGGCCAATGCCCGTAGTGCCAATCGCGCCCAGAAAGGGCGTTCGGATGTAGCCAAATCTACGCGCAAACCCTGGCGGCAAAAAGGTACCGGACGCGCGCGTGCCGGTATGGCCTCCAGTCCGTTGTGGCGCGGCGGTGGCAAAATTTTTCCCAATAGCCCGGAAGAAAATTTCAGCCATAAGCTGAACCGAAAAATGTATCGTGCAGGCATCGGCGCCATCCTCTCGCAATTGGTACGGGAAAACCGCCTATCGGTAGTGGAAAATTTCACCGTAGATACGCCGAAAACCAAGACCCTGGCGCAAAAACTGAAAGACATGGGAATGAATGAGGTCATGATTATCACCGATAGCGTGGATGAGAACCTTTATCTGTCGTCTCGCAACCTGCCGCATGTGATGGTGGTAGAAGTCGGTCACGCAGATCCAGTCAGTCTCCTGCGCTTTGCCAATGTGCTCATGACGCGCAGTGCAGTGACACAAATCGAGGAGATGCTGGCATGAGTGCACAAACTTTCAGCCCGGAACGTCTGATGCAGATAATACTGGCACCACAGGTTTCGGAAAAAGCTACCCACATCGCTGAGAAACATAACCAGATCATCTTTCGTGTGGCGCAGGATGCCACCAAGGCCGAGATCAAGGCTGCTGTCGAGTTGATGTGGAAAGCCCAGAGCATCCAGGTGGGAACTGTACAAGTGGCCAATATCAAAGGCAAGCAAAAACGTTTCGGCCGTTTTATGGGACGCCGCAGCAACTGGAAAAAAGCCTATGTTGGTATCAAGGCTGGACAGGAAATAAATTTTGCTGAAATCGCACAAGGGGAGGCCAAATAATGGCACTGATTAAAGTCAAACCGACTTCTCCCGGACGCCGCGCAGTCGTTAAAGTGGTTAATCCAGACTTGCACAAGGGTGCGCCCTACGCAAAATTGGTGGAGAAACAGAACCATACCGCCGGACGCAATAACAACGGTCACATTACTACCCGTCACATGGGTGGCGGTCATAAGCAGCATTACCGCAAGGTGGATTTTCGTCGCAACAAGGATGGTATTCTCGCCAAAGTCGAGCGACTGGAATATGATCCGAACCGCAGCGCCAACCTGGCACTGCTTTGCTATGCGGATGGAGAACGCCGTTACATCATCGCCCCCAAGGGCATTGTTGCAGGGATGCAACTGATGAGTGGTGGCGATGCGCCGATCAAGAACGGCAATACACTGCCGCTACGCAACATCCCGGTAGGCAGTACCATTCATTGTGTGGAAATGCTTCCTGGCAAAGGAGCGCAACTGGCTCGTTCGGCCGGCACATCGGTGCAACTGCTGGCGCGCGAGGGGGACTATGCGCAACTGCGCCTGCGTTCCGGCGAAATCCGCAAGGTACACGTGGACTGTCGCGCCACCATCGGCGAGGTCGGTAACGAAGAGCATAACCTGCGCTCCATTGGCAAGGCCGGTGCTAACCGCTGGCGCGGCATTCGTCCGACGGTACGCGGCGTGGTAATGAACCCGGTAGACCATCCGCATGGTGGTGGTGAAGGCAAGACCGCAGCCGGACGTCATCCGGTCAGTCCGTGGGGAACGCCCGCCAAGGGTTTCCGCACCCGTGGCAACAAGCGTACTGACGGCATGATCGTACGCCGCCGCTATTCGAACAAGGGGTAATAAATCATGGCACGTTCCGTAAAAAAAGGCCCATTCGTTGATCTGCACCTGATGACCAAGGTGGAGACCGCACGCGCAACCAACGACAAACGCCCAATTAAAACCTGGTCGCGCCGTTCCACTGTTCTACCGGATTTCATTGGCCTGACCATCGCCATACACAACGGGAAACAGCATGTTCCGGTGTACGTCACCGAGAATATGGTAGGCCATAAACTTGGGGAATTTTCCCACACCCGTACTTTCAAGGGACATTCTGGCGACAAGAAGGCAGCCGCAGCCGGGTCGAAGAAATAGGAGCGATGAACATGCAAACAACTGCTGTATTACGCGGGGTTCGGTTATCTGAACAAAAAGGGCGGCTGGTAGCCGATCAGATTCGTGGGCTGCCAGTGGATCGGGCGCTTAATCTGCTGGCTTTCAGCCCGAAGAAGGGTGCTGTCATCATTCGTAAGTTACTGGAATCAGCTATTGCCAATGCCGAGCACAACGAAGGTGCGGACATAGATGAACTAAAAGTGTCAACGATATATGTTGATCGCGGGCCATCGCTGATGCGTACCAGCACGCGCGCCAAAGGCCGTGGCAACCGTATCGTCAAGCCCACCTGTCACATTCTTCTCACCGTCGGCGACCAAGCCGGCAATAAAAAATAAGGGACGCGCGCGAGCATTATGGGACAGAAAATACATCCAACAGGCTTCCGCCTTTCCGTGCTGAAGAACTGGTCATCGAAGTGGTACGCCAACAGCAAGAATTTCCCGATCATGTTGAGCGAAGACATCAAGGTACGGGAATACCTGAAAAAGAAGCTGGCGCACGCTTCGGTAGGCCGAGTGATAATCGAGCGCCCATCCAAGAATGCACGCATCACAATTTACAGCTCGCGCCCCGGTATCGTAATCGGCAAGAAGGGTGAAGACATCGAGGTCCTGCGCGGGGAACTGCAAAGGCGTATGGGTGTGCCGGTACATGTAAACATCGAGGAGATTCGCAAACCGGAAATCGATGCGCAACTGATTGCCGACAACATCGCGCAGCAACTGGAAAAACGTATCATGTTTCGCCGCGCCATGAAACGGGCCATGCAGAACGCCATGCGTCTGGGCGCTCAAGGAATCAAAATCATGAGTTCGGGCCGTTTGAACGGCATTGAGATCGCCCGCACTGAATGGTACCGTGAGGGGCGTGTGCCGCTGCATACCTTGCGGGCTGATCTGGATTATGGCACTGCAGAAGCCAAAACCACTTATGGCGTGATCGGCATCAAGGTATGGGTATTCAAGGGCGAGGTGATAGGCCATAGCGAACAATCCGCAGCGACGGCAGTGCCTGCGGTTCCCGCGCCGGCAGGAGAGTCCGAAAAGAAGCGTCCAGCCAGAAAACCACCGGCAAGCATGCCCAAGGTGGTAACGGCAGAGAAACCGGTCGTCAAAACCAAGACCAAAACTGAAGCAAAAACCAGCGTGAAGACAGTCAAGAAGCCTGTCAAGACCGTTGAGAAGGCTGAGAAGACTACAACCAAGACCGCGGCCAAGAAAACAGTAAAAACAGTGAAGCCAGGAGCAAAAGATGCAGCAACCAGCTAGAACGAAATACCGCAAACAGCAAAAAGGCCGCAACAAGGGGGTTGCGACCAGAGGTGCGAAAGTGAGTTTCGGTGAATATGGCCTTAAGGCGGTTGGTCGCGGCCGTTTGACTGCACGCCAGATCGAGGCAGCACGCCGCGCCATGACTCGCCATATAAAACGCGGCGGGCGTATCTGGATCCGTATTTTTCCGGACAAGCCAATTTCCCATAAACCAGCAGAGGTGCGCATGGGCAACGGCAAGGGTAATCCGGAATATTTTGTGGCAGAAATTCAACCCGGCAAGATGCTGTATGAAATGGATGGGGTCGATGAAGTTCTGGCACGTCAGGCGTTCCGCCTGGCTGCCGCTAAATTGCCGATCCAGACCACGTTTGTTATCCGACAACTAGGCGGTTAATCATGAAAGTAAATGAACTCAGAGCTAAGAATCCAGCCGAATTGCAGCAGGAGTTGATGGCGTTGCTGAAGGCGCAATTTGGTTTACGCATGCAGCATGCAACTCAGCAACTCGGCAACACCAACCAGTTGCGTAATGTACGTCGTGATATCGCGCGTACCAAAACAATAATCAGTCAGAAAGTGAAGCAATCATGAGCGAAGTCAATTCGGGCCGTACCCTCACCGGCAAAGTGGTGAGCGATAAAATGAACAAGACCATTACCGTATTGGTCGAACGTAAAGTTAGACACCCGCTCTATGGCAAGATTATGGTTCGCACGAAAAAATATCACGCCCACGACGAGAGCAACGAATTTCATCCGGGCGACCTGGTGATAATCGAAGAATGTCGTCCACTTTCCAAGACCAAGGCTTGGCGCGTAGCGAAGTTGGTCGAAAAAGTCAATCCGGTCTAAAATTGGCCAATTACACCAAATTTTGAGCAAAATCAGGCTGGTTGGTGGTAAGAGAATAGCAGCGAGCAAAAAGAGGCTGCTGTCATTTTGAATTAACCACTTTTATCGCTTGTTTTTTTAGTAATACACCAGTATAATTTTGCCTCTTCAAGCCTCTGGTTTTCAGATTTTTAATTCGCGCATTGCTGGTCGGCATCCGGCGGCGACATAACCCGAACGGGTTCCAATACTATCCACACAGCGAAATTCTGTATTGGAAAAGTTGGAGAGAGTGAGTAAAAAATGATTCAAATGCAATCTATTCTGCAAGTGGCCGACAATACCGGTGCGCGCTCAATTATGTGCATCAAGGTGTTGGGTGGCTCCAAGCGGCGCTATGCCGGAATTGGTGATGTCATCAAGGTCACTATCAAGGATGCCGCGCCGCGTGGCCGCGTCAAAAAAGGCGAGATATACAATGCGGTAGTAGTGCGTACCGCCAAGGGGGTACGTCGCACCGACGGCTCACTGATCAAGTTTGACAGCAATGCTGCAGTGTTGCTGAACGCAAAGTTAGAGCCGATCGGGACACGCATTTTCGGCCCAGTGACCCGTGAATTGCGCAATGCGCGCTTCATGAAAATCGTCTCGCTTGCGCCAGAAGTTCTATAAGCGCACGGCAAGGAGTCAGTATGCAAAAAATCAAAAAAGGTGATGACGTGATCGTCACCACCGGCAAGGACAAAGGCAAACGCGGCACAGTGCTGCGCGTAGCTGGAATAGATTTGATCGTGGTTGAGGGTATCAACAAAGTAAAGAAACATCAGAGTCCCAATCCGACTAAAGGAACAGCTGGTGGCATCGTCGAGATGGAAAAGCCGATTCAGATCTCAAATGTAGCGATTTTTAATCCCGCTACGCAGAAGGCCGATAGAGTAGGGTTTAAGACCCTGGAAGACAAGCGCAAAGTACGTTATTTCAAATCGAACGGCGAGCTACTGGACGCCTGAGAGAGCAAGAGGGAAATATGGCTCGGTTGCAAGAATATTATCGTGACACCGTAGTTAAACAGCTGATGCAGCAGTTTGGTTACAAGTCCATGATGGAAGTGCCACGCATTCGCAAAATCACGCTCAATATGGGCGTGGGAGAAGCGATTGCCGACAAGAAAATTATGGACAATGCCGTAGGCGATATGCAAAAAATTGCCGGTCAACGTCCGGTGGTGACCAAAGCAAAAAAATCCATCGCCACTTTTAAGGTGCGCGAAGGTTATCCGGTCGGCTGTATGGTGACGTTGCGGCGCGTTCGCATGTATGAGTTTCTTGACCGCCTGGTAAGCGTGGCAATCCCGCGTATCCGTGATTTCCGCGGCATTTCCGGCAGAGCATTTGATGGGCGCGGCAATTACAACATGGGAGTGAAGGAGCAAATCATTTTCCCGGAAATTGAGTATGACAAGATCGATGCACTGAGAGGTATGAATATTACGATCACCACCACTGCCAAGACGGACGCGGAAGCCAAGGCGCTGCTGGCAGCTTTTAAATTCCCATTCAAGAACTGAGGATGGCATGGCCAAAATAGCTGTAATTAACCGCGATTTGAAACGCCGTGTAACCGTGAAGAAATTCGCCGCATACCGCGCCGAGTTATTCGCCGTTATCAACAACGCCAAAGCGAGTGACGAAGAACGCCACTCTGCCAGGATCAAGCTGCAAATGTTGCCACGCAACGCCAGTCCAGTTCGCCTGCGTAACCGTTGCTCACTAACCGGCCGGCCACGTGGCGTATATAGCAAATTCGGCCTGGGGCGTAGCAAATTACGCGACTTCGCCATGCGTGGAGAAATCCCCGGCATGACAAAAGCCAGTTGGTAGCAAGCGGATACTCGAAGTTTTTTGAGCATCAAAGTTTTTAGGCGGGATGCTGTGCGATATTTTGTAAAAAATTGCATCAAAGTTTGTGACAAAAATTGGATTTCTAGAGGTAGCCCTAGATGAGCATGAGTGACCCCATCGCTGATATGCTGACGCGTATACGTAACGCGCAGCTTGCTGAAAAAACTGTCGTGGCAATGCCTGCTTCCAAGCTGAAGGCGGCCATTGCTCAGGTATTAAAGGATGAAGGCTATATAGAGCATTTTGCGGTGCACGAAACAGACGGAAAACCGGTGCTGGAAATCAATCTAAAATATTACGCCGGTCGGCCAGTGATCGAGAAAATTGAACGTGTCAGCCGCCCCGGATTACGTATCTACAAATCCAGTGACAAGCTTCCTAAGGTGATGAATGGTCTGGGTGTGGCGATAGTCTCCACTTCCAAGGGTGTAATGACCGAACGCAAAGCGCGCGCCAGTGGTGTAGGTGGTGAAGTTCTGTGTATCGTAGCTTAGGGGTGTAAAAAATGTCTCGAGTAGGTAAGAATCCGGTACCCGTACCAGCTAATGTTGAAGTAGCCTTGTCTGCTTCCGCAGTATCGGTAAAAGGCCCGCTGGGCACATTGCAGCATAACCTGAATTCAGATATCACCATTGAGCGTGACGGCGATAATTTGCTGATAAAGGTTACCAACAATTCCAAGCAGGCTAATGCGATGTCCGGTACCATGCGCGCACTGCTGGCCAACATGGTGCACGGGGTGACCAAGGGTTTCGAAAAAAGGCTACTGCTAGTAGGGGTGGGTTACCGCGCCCAGGCTGCAGGCGAGATGCTCAATCTGACGTTGGGATTCTCTCATCCAGTCGCGCACAAGATGCCGGAAGGTGTCAAAGTTGAGACACCGAGCCAAACTGAGATACTCATCAAGGGCATAGATAAGCAGCAGGTTGGTCAAGTGGCTGCAGAAGTGCGTGCCTATCGTAAGCCAGAACCCTACAAGGGCAAGGGCGTGCGCTACGCTGATGAAGTAATCGTCATGAAAGAGACCAAGAAGAAGTAATCGAGGAAGATATGTTGAATTCGACACAATCCCGACTGCGCCGTGCGCGTCAAACCCGTGCCAAGATTGCCGAACTGAAAGTGGTGCGGCTGGCAGTGCATCGCAGCAACTGCCATATTTATGCACAAGTAATCGATGGCAGCGGTGGCAAGGTGTTGACCAGCGCTTCCACTCTGGAACCAGAGGTACGCAAGGCGCTACCCAATGGGGGTACCATCGATGCGGCGGCAGCAATAGGCAAACGGATAGCCGAGAAGGCTAAAAATCTGGGTATCGAGACCGTTGCGTTTGACCGTTCCGGCTTCAGATATCACGGTCGCGTTAAAGCATTGGCCGAAGCTGCCCGTGAGCATGGCCTCAAATTCTAAGCGAGGGGTAAACAGTGGCTAAGATGCAAGGAAGAATGCAAGGCAAAACGCAACAAGGTGAGGATCGTGGCGATGGTCTCAAGGAAAAGATGGTTGCGATCAATCGCGTCACCAAAGTAGTTAAAGGTGGACGTATTCTTGGTTTTGCCGCATTGACCGTGGTTGGCAATGGCGACGGTAGCGTCGGTATGGGCAAGGGCAAGTCCCGTGAGGTACCGGTAGCGGTACAAAAAGCGATGGATGAAGCGCGCCGCAAGATGATCAAGGTGAACCTGAAGAACGGCACACTGCATCATCCCGTCATCGGCAGACACGGCGCCGCTAAAGTATATATGCAACCTGCTTCCGAAGGCACTGGCATCATTGCTGGCGGGCCAATGCGAGCAATATTTGAAGTAATGGGAGTACACAACATTCTTGCCAAGTGCATTGGCTCGACCAATCCCTACAACGTGGTACGCGCCACTCTGCAAGGTTTGCAAACGATGAACACCCCTGCTGAAATTGCTGCCAAGCGTGGTAAAAGCGTGGAAGAAATCATGGGGCTGGCAAAATGAGCGAAAGTATAAAAAAAATCAAGCTGACTTTGATCAAGAGCATCATCGGTACCAAGCAATCACATCGTGCAACCGTGCGCGGACTAGGGCTGCGCGGGGTTAATAGCAGCGCGGAATTAGAAGATACCCCGTCGGTCCGTGGCATGATCAATAAGGTCTATTACCTCGTCAAAGTTGAGGCTTGAGATGCGACTGAATTCGATTAAACCGGCCGACGGTGCCAAACACGCCAAACGACGTGTAGGGCGTGGCATAGGTTCGGGCATCGGTAAGACTGCTGGGCGCGGTCATAAGGGACAAAAATCCCGCACTGGCGGGTTCCATAAAGTCGGTTTTGAGGGTGGGCAGATGCCGCTGCAGCGTCGGCTGCCCAAACGCGGGTTTGTTTCCCCTACCGCTGGAGACACTGTAGAAGTACGTCTGTCGGCACTGAACAAATTGCCGGTTGATACCATAGATATCCTGGTTCTAAAGCAGGCAGGGATCGTTCCCGGTGGCGCCCTTAGTGCCAAGGTGATACTTTCCGGAAAAATTGAACGTGCAATTAAATTACAGGGTGTTGCAGTAACCAAAGGCGCAAAAGCAGCCATCGAAACTGCCGGCGGCAGCATTGGTGTTGCATAAGGCTACGAGGACAGAGATTGGCCGCTAACGAATCGCTTCGAGGACTTTCCGGAAAACTTGGTGACTTGAAACGTCGTCTGTGGTTCTTGTTGCTTGCGCTGATAGTCTATCGTATTGGCGCGCATGTCCCGGTACCGGGCATAGACCCGGTAGTGTTGAAAGATCTGTTTGAATCACAGCAGGGTGGCATTCTCGGCATGTTCAACATGTTTTCCGGGGGGGCACTTTCCCGCTTCTCGATCTTTGCTTTGGGGATCATGCCGTACATTTCGGCCTCTATTATCATGCAGTTGGGAACAGTCGCATTCCCCTATTTGGAAGCGCTGAAGAAAGAAGGCGAGTCTGGGCGCAGAAAGATCACCCAGTACACCCGCTATGGCACGCTGGGATTGGCATTGGTACAGGGCTATGGCATATCCATCGCATTGCAATCGCAGGCTGGGCTAGTGATCGAACCAGGCCCGATGTTCTTGCTGACTACAGTGATAACTTTGGTCACGGGTACTATATTTCTGATGTGGCTAGGCGAACAGATTACCGAGCGTGGTATCGGCAACGGTATATCTCTCATCATTTTCGCCGGGATAGTCGCTGGTCTGCCTAGCGCAATTGGCGGCACACTTGATCTGGTGGGAACCGGCGCAATGCATTTCCTCGTGGCGCTGGGGATTTTTGTGGCGGCAACATTGGTAACCGCATTCGTGGTATTTGTCGAGCGTGGCCAACGCAAAATATTAGTGAACTATGCCAAACGCCAGGTAGGGCGAAAAGTCTACGGCGGGCAGAGTTCACATCTGCCACTGAAGCTGAATATGGCTGGCGTAATTCCACCGATCTTCGCTTCCAGCATGATCTTGTTCCCCGCCACGCTAGCGGGATGGTTTGCTACCGGCGAGTCCATGGCTTGGTTGAAAGATATGAGCGGCGCATTGTCTCCAGGCCAACCGGTTTACGTAATATTGTATGCGGCGATGATTATATTTTTCTGTTTCTTCTATACGGCCTTGGTATTCAATCCCAAGGAGACTGCGGAGAACCTGAAAAAAAGTAGCGCCTTTATTCCTGGAATACGTCCCGGTGACCAGACGGCCAAATATATCGAGCGGATCATGCTGCGGCTTACCCTGGCGGGAGCAATTTACGTAACGCTGGTATGCTTATTGCCGGAGTTTTTGATCTTGAAATGGAACGTACCGTTTTATTTCGGAGGAACTTCGTTGCTGATAATCGTGGTGGTAACCATGGATTTCATGTCACAGGTGCAATCTTATGTCATGTCACAACAGTATGAGAGCCTGTTGAAGAAGACTAACTTCAAGGGTGGCGGTGGGTTGCCGGCAAGATAGACGCGCCTAAGGACAGGATGGCCAAAGAAGAAACGATACAAATGCAAGGCGAGATACTGGAAACGTTGCCCAACGCTACGTTCCGGGTCAAGCTGGAGAATGGGCATGTAGTGCTGGGGCACATTTCTGGCAAGATGCGCATGCATTACATCCGGATTTTGCCGGGTGATAAGGTAACGGTAGAACTAACGCCGTACGATTTAAGCAGGGCGCGAATTACCTTTCGCGCCAAGTAGCGCAAGGAGAAGAAGACATGAAAGTATGGGCATCCGTCAAAAAGATTTGCCGTAATTGCAAAATTATCCGACGTAACCGCGTGGTGCGAGTAATTTGTACGGACCCACGACATAAGCAACGCCAAGGTTGAATGGGCAGGTATAGCTTTAGGTGTTATAATTTCATTTTTTTATTTGTAGGATAAATCGTATGGCCCGTATCGCTGGGGTAAACATCCCGAATCATCAGCACGCCGAGATTGCATTGACCTCGATTTATGGTATCGGTCGGACCAGAGCACGCCAGATTTGTGCTGCCATCGGCATCAGTGGCTCTACCAAGATCAAAGATGTAACCGACGTGCAAATGGAGAAACTGCGAGACCGCGTCGCCAAGTTTACGGTAGAAGGTGACTTGCGGCGGGAAGTATCGATGAATATCAAGCGTCTGATGGATCTTGGTTGCTATCGTGGATTGCGGCACCGGCGTGGTCTGCCGGTACGCGGTCAGCGCACCCGCACCAACGCCAGAACACGCAAGGGACCACGCAAGGCAGTCCGCTCCTCCAGCGCGAAGCCGGCAGCAAAATAAATGGTAATCGGTGAGTAATCAAGACGTAATGCAAAGGAATAGCCAGACATGGTAAAAGTAGCTACCCGGGTACGAAAAAAAATAAAGAAAAACGTGGCTGAGGGCATTGCCCATATTCACGCTTCGTTTAACAATACGATTGTGACCATCACTGACCGCCAAGGCAACGCTTTGTCATGGGCCACTTCTGGCGGCGCCGGCTTCAAGGGGTCACGCAAAAGTACCCCTTTCGCTGCTCAAGTAGCGGCTGAGCAAGCTGGCAAGGTTGCGCAGGAATGTGGTGTGAAAAACCTGGAAGTGCGGATCAAGGGGCCCGGCCCAGGACGCGAATCTGCTGTACGTGCATTGAACGCAGCAGGCTTTAAAATTACCAGTATTTCGGATGTGACGCCAGTTCCGCATAATGGATGTCGTCCACCGAAAAAACGCCGTATTTAGTAGGAGTAAATTGTGGCCAGAAATCTTGATCCTAAATGCCGCCAGTGTCGCCGTGAAGGCGAGAAGCTGTTCCTGAAGGGCGAGAAATGTTTCACCGACAAATGTGCAATCGAACGCAGAAATTATGCGCCAGGACAGCACGGCCAGAAAAGTGGCCGGTTATCTGATTACGGTGTGCAATTGCGTGAGAAGCAGAAGCTGCGGCGTATATACGGAATGCTGGAACGCCAGTTTCGCAACAATTACAAGCTGGCCGACAGGCAGCGTGGCATCACCGGTGAGAATCTGCTGCAATTGCTGGAATGCCGCCTGGACACAGTTTCGTATCGTATGGGCTTTGGTGCATCGCGCTCAGAAGCGCGTCAGATTGTGCGCCATAACGGCATACTGGTGAATGGTCGTCGTGTCAATATTCCATCTTACCAGGTGAAACCTGGTGACGTGGTCGAAGTTGTCGAAAAAGCGAAAAACCATCTGCGCATTAAAGCCGCGTTAGAAGCCGCTGAACAACGCAATTTCCCGGAGTGGATAGTAATGGATGTCAAAGCCATGAAGGGAACGTTCAAGGCCAAACCCGAGAGATCCGAGCTGCCCTCAACCATCAATGAATCGCTCGTGATTGAATTGTACTCTAAGTAACCAACCAACAAGCTTCCCGCAAAAGGATCAGGCTATGGCTAGTAACACTTTTCTTACGCCGCGCATTATTGACGTTCAGAATATATCTCCGCTGCACGCCAAAGTCACCATGGAGCCATTTGAACGTGGCTACGGACATACATTGGGTAACGCATTGCGTCGCATTCTGTTATCTTCAATGCCGGGATTCGCGCCAACTGAAGTGCAGATCAGCGGCGTAGTGCACGAATACTCCGCTCTCGATGGTGTGCAAGAGGATGTGGTTGATATACTGCTCAATCTCAAGGGCATCGTTCTGAAACTGCATAACCGTACTGAAGCTATCCTGACCCTTAAGAAAGAAGGTGAAGGTGTAGTCACTGCAGGCGATATCGAAGCCGGACATGATGTGGAAATTATCAATCCCGAGCATGTTGTCGCACACCTCACCGCCGGTGGAAAATTGGACATGCAAATCAAGGTAGCGCAAGGACGCGGCTACATGCCGGGAACGATGCGCCAACTGGCAAATGAAAATCGTACCATCGGCAGCATTCTGCTGGATGCCTCTTTCAGTCCGGTACGGCGTGTCAGCTATGCGGTGGAAAGTGCCCGCGTTGAACAACGTACTGACCTCGACAAATTGGTGATGGATATCGAGACCAATGGCGTCGTCGACCCCGAGGAAGCGATCCGCTACGCTGCCAAAGTACTGGTGGAACAGCTCTCGGTATTCGCTGATCTCAAGGGTACACCGGTACCTGTGGAGCAACCCAAGTCGCCACAAATTGATCCGGTGTTGCTGCGCCCAGTGGATGATTTGGAACTTACCGTACGTTCCGCTAATTGTCTCAAGGCTGAAAACATTTACTATATTGGTGACTTGATTCAACGCACCGAAACTGAACTGTTGCGGACACCCAATCTGGGCAGAAAATCACTTAACGAAATCAAGGAAGTACTGGCTTCACACGGATTGACGCTGGGGATGAAACTGGAAAGCTGGCCACCTGCCAATCTTGAGAAGAGTAAAAAGGAAACAAGTCATGCGGCACCATAATGGCCTGAGAAAACTGAATCGCACCAGCAGTCATCGCTTGGCGATGCTGCGTAATATGACCAATTCGTTGTTGCGCCACGAGATTATCAGAACCACATTGCCCAAGGCCAAGGAATTGCGCCGCGTGGTGGAACCGATGATTACTCTGGGCAAGAAGCCGTCGCTTGCCAACCGCCGCCTGGCATTCAACCGTCTGCGTGACCGCGACATGGTTGGCAAACTATTTGCCGAACTTGGCCCACGTTATCAGAAGCGCAATGGCGGCTATCTGCGCATTCTTAAATTTGGTTTCCGCAAAGGTGACAACGCGCCAATGGCCCTGATTGAACTGCTGGATCGTCCGGAGCAGATCATTGTGCCTACAGCCAAGACTGCTGATGCATAAACTGACCTAACACATAAAAACAAAAAGCCGGTTTATCCCGGCTTTTTTATGCAGAATTTATTACTCTACTGACTAGAAGCTTTGACTCTAATGGACCTGACGACCTGGACCGATGCGGAACTTATCGCGTTGCGTGAAAGACTTCACGCGTGGTGTCTACAACGCCAGACGTCAAAGTGGGGAAACCGATTCTGGAAATTGACTGCATTTATGGGTGCATTTTCGCTCATTGACGGAATCGTCGATATTTTTCTTGATGGCATACGGGCACTTAGCCTACTCGAAATCATACTGGGCAGTGCTATCTGTTTATCTTGGTACCTGGGCGACAAGAAATATAAATCCAATACTGACTTTCTTGACAAGCTCAACAACGAACTTAGCCGCCGGGGTCACTCTTTGTAAGAGTCGGCCCCGACTGAAATAACTGGGCTATGCAGCATGTTCGCTATCTTGTGCCTCTCCTATGTTCCCCTCGCTCAGACCATGACCTTCACCGCCGCTATCCAGCAACGTCCTTTGCTTCTTGCGGGCATTGTGGAAAGCCAAGCCGGTGCCTGCGGGAATGAGCCGCCCAACGATGACGTTTTCCTTGAGGCCACGTAGGTCATCCCTCTTGCCCATAATCGCCGCTTCAGTCAGCACCCGCGTGGTCTCCTGGAAGGAGGCAGCGGAAATGAATGAATCTGTAGAAAGCGATGCCTTGGTGATACCCAGCAAAGTGAAATCGTAGATCGCAACCTTCTTCTCCTCCACCACCATCCGTTCATTCTCCACCAGCAGATCCGCACGCTCTACCTGTTCGCCCGAGATAAAGCGGGTATCGCCGGCATCGACAATATGTACACGGCGTAGCATCTGCCGCACGATCACTTCGATGTGCTTGTCGTTGATTTTCACGCCCTGGAGCCGGTATACATCCTGCACTTCATCAGTAATGTAGCGTGCCAGTGCCTCCACTCCCAGCAGACGCAGAATATCGTGTGGATCAGCCGGGCCGTCAACAATGCTCTCTCCCTTGTTCACCACCTGACCATCATGTGCTGTTACGTGTTTCTCCTTGGAAATCAGGTACTCATGTGAAACTCCGTCCAGATCGGTAATCACCAGGCGCTGTTTGCCTTTGGTATCTTTGCCGAACGACACGATACCGGTGACTTCGGCAAGTACGCCCGCATCCTTGGGAGAACGGGCTTCGAACAGTTCTGCCACACGCGGCAGACCGCCAGTAATATCGCGGGTTTTCGAGCTCTCTTGCGGAATTCGCGCAAGCACTTCACCCACGCTGACTTGCTGGCCGTCGCGCACGGTAATGATGCAACCGACCTGAAACGTGATACTGACGGACAAATTACCGCCGGCAATCTTCACTTCATTACCTTTTTCGTCCAACAGTTTTACTAATGGCCGCAAGCCCTTGGCCTGGGTTACTCCGCGACGTTTCGGATCGATCACCACCAGGGTGGATAAGCCCGTCACTTCGTCAATCTGCTTGGCTACCGTCACGCCTTCCTCGACATTCTCAAAGCGTACTTTACCGGCATACTCGGTAATGATGGGACGAGTGTGCGGATCCCATGCCGCCAGCACCTTTCCCGCCTTCACTACTTCACCATCACGTACCAGCAATGTTGCCCCATAGGGTGTTCTATGACGCTCGCGTTCGCGGCCAACATCATCTTGTATCGCCACTTCACCGCTACGAGAAATCGCTATCAGCTCGTGGCGGGAATTGATCACGTAACGCATCGTGGGCGAATAGCGCACTGTGCCATTGGACTTGCTCTCCACCTGGCTCGCCACAGCGGTTCTGGATGCGGCGCCACCAATGTGGAATGTGCGCATGGTGAGCTGTGTGCCCGGTTCACCGATGGATTGAGCGGCAATCACCCCGACGGCTTCGCCCACGTTTACCGGCGTACCACGTCCCAGATCACGCCCGTAACATTTGGCGCACAGGCCATAGCGGGTTTCGCAGGTAAGTGGTGTGCGCACTTTCACTTCATCTATACCCAGTGACTCAATCGCATCGACTGCGTCCTCGTCCAGCAGAGTCCCGGCCGGATAAATTACCGTCTGGTCTTCCGGGTTGACCACATCGTTCGCCGCTACTCGCCCGAGTACGCGCTCACGCAACGCTTCGATTACTTCACCACCTTCGACCAGTGCTTTCAGCACCGCACCGTTACTGGTGCCACAATCATCTTCAGTTACCACCAGATCCTGGGTCACATCCACCAGCCGGCGGGTGAGATAACCGGAGTTGGCGGTCTTCAATGCCGTATCCGCCAGTCCCTTACGGGCGCCATGAGTGGAAATGAAGTACTGCAACACATTTAACCCCTCGCGGAAATTCGCGGTGATAGGTGTCTCGATGATAGAGCCATCGGGCTTGGCCATCAGCCCGCGCATACCTGCCAACTGGCGAATCTGGGCGGCGGAGCCGCGCGCGCCGGAGTCAGCCATCATATAAATGGAATTAAATGATTCTTGCGTTAATGGCTTGCCTTTCTTGTCTTTCTTTACTTCGCCGGTTAGCCGGTCAAATACCGGTTCAACCCCGAGTTGATCCATCATGGCCTTGGCCACCTGGTCGCCAGCACGACCCCAGATATCCACTACTTTATTATAGCGTTCGCCTTGAGTTACCAAGCCGGAAGTATACTGGGCTTCGATCTCCTGCACTTCCTTCTCAGCCGCGCCGATAATATCGTTCTTCTGTGGCGGCGTAAGCATGTCGTCCACACAAATTGAGATACCTGCACGGGTAGCGTAGGTGAAGCCCGAATACATCAGTTTATCGGCGAAGATCACTGTCTCGCGCAAGCCACAACGACGGAAACTGGCATTAATAAGCTTGGATATTTCCTTCTTTTTGAGCGCTTTGTTAATCAGGGGAAAAGGCAGCCCAGCGGGCAGGATCGCAGATAGTAGTGCGCGTCCCACAGTGGTGTCATAGCGCGTGGTTATTTCGCAGCGCCCACCCTCAGCATCTACTTCATATTCCTTGATTCGCACCAAAATTTTGGCATTCAGTTCTACTACTCGGCTCTCATAGGCACGCGACAGTTCACTGATGTTGGCGAACATCATACCCTCACCACGCGCATTCACCCTCTCGCGGGTGGTGTAATACAAACCCAGCACGATATCCTGCGACGGCACGATAATCGGCTCACCATTGGCGGGTGACAGAATGTTATTGGTTGACATCATCAATGTGCGACATTCCATTTGCGCTTCCAGCGACAGCGGCACGTGTACTGCCATCTGGTCACCGTCGAAGTCGGCATTGAATGCTGCACATACCAGCGGATGCAACTGTATCGCCTTGCCCTCAATCAGCACCGGCTCAAATGCCTGGATACCCAGGCGATGCAACGTCGGCGCGCGGTTCAGCATCACCGGGTGTTCACGAATGACGTCTTCCAGGATGTCCCACACGATTGGAGTTTCATTCTCCACTTCACGTTTGGCTGCCTTGATGGTACTGGCGATGCCCATTATTTCCAGTTTATTAAAAATGAATGGCTTGAACAGTTCCAGCGCCATTTTCTTCGGCAGGCCGCATTGATGCAGCTTGAGTTGCGGACCCACCACAATCACCGAACGCCCGGAGTAGTCCACGCGCTTGCCCAGCAAATTCTGCCGGAAACGTCCGCCTTTGCCTTTGATCATATCGGCGAGAGATTTTAGCGGGCGTTTGTTGGCGCCTGTCATGGCCTTGCCGCGACGGCCGTTGTCCAACAGGGAATCTACCGCTTCCTGCAGCATGCGTTTTTCGTTGCGCACGATGATTTCCGGTGCCTTCAACTCCAGCAATCGCTTCAGACGGTTGTTGCGGTTGATGACGCGGCGATATAAATCATTCAGATCAGAAGTGGCGAAACGCCCGCCGTCCAGTGGCACCAGCGGGCGTAATTCCGGCGGCAGCACCGGCAACACTGCCAGCACCATCCACTCCGGCTTGATGCCGGATTTGTTGAATGCCTCCAGCACTTTCAGGCGCTTGGAGATTTTCTTCATCTTGGTTTCCGAACCGGTGGTTGCCATCTCGCGGCGCAAATTATCGATTTCCGCACGGATGTTGATGCTGCCTAACAAATCGCGGATGCCCTCGGCACCCATGCTGGCGCGGAAATCATCGCCATATTCTTCCATCTTGGCGCGATAGTCATCATCCGTCAGCAGCTGGCATCGCGCCAGTGGCGTCATGCCGGGATCTGTCACCACAAAGGCTTCAAAATAAAGCACCCGCTCGATATCGCGCAGAGTCATATCCAGCACGATGCCCAGACGCGACGGCAACGATTTCAGGAACCAGATATGTGCCACCGGGGAAGCCAGTTCGATGTGCCCCATGCGCTCACGCCGCACCTTGGACAGCGTCACTTCGACGCCGCATTTCTCGCAGATCACCCCGCGGTGCTTCAAGCGCTTGTATTTTCCGCATAAGCACTCGTAGTCCTTTACTGGACCAAAAATTTTGGCACAGAACAACCCGTCCCGCTCCGGCTTGAAAGTACGGTAGTTGATGGTTTCAGGTTTCTTCACCTCGCCATAAGACCAGGAACGTATTTTCTCCGGGGAAGCGAGGCCGACCTTGATTGAGTCGAACTCTTCCTTCTGGGTAACCTGTTTAAATAAATCGAGCAGTGCTTTCATTTGTCACTCCTGTTAATCAGGGATCGATATAAAATTTATCGGCGA
The DNA here is from genome assembly GCA_030646695.1 of Nitrosomonadaceae bacterium. Classification (GTDB taxonomy): domain Bacteria; phylum Pseudomonadota; class Gammaproteobacteria; order Burkholderiales; family Nitrosomonadaceae; genus VFJL01. The sequence continues at coordinate 8,278 of JAUSLF010000077.1, read as the reverse complement.
AGATGCACGGAAATAAAAAGCCTTCAGCTTTTTATACCGCTGCAGCAAAAATTGCTAATGCCGATCCAAATCGATATCCAGCGCCAGCGAACGGATTTCCTTTACCAGTACATTGAATGATTCCGGCATGCCGGCATCAATCTTGTGTTCACCCTTGACGATGCTCTCATACACTTTGGTGCGTCCATTCACATCGTCGGATTTGACTGTCAACATTTCCTGCAAGGTATAGGCAGCACCGTAGGCCTCCAATGCCCAAACCTCCATCTCGCCGAAACGCTGGCCGCCAAACTGGGCCTTGCCACCTAGCGGTTGCTGGGTTACCAAGCTGTAGGGACCGGTAGAGCGCGCGTGCATCTTGTCGTCCACCAAATGATGCAGCTTCAGTACATGCATGTAGCCCACCGTGACAAGGCGATCGAAAGCTTCACCGGTTCTGCCGTCATAAAGCGCGATCTGGCCGGAGCGCGGCAGGCCGGCAAGCTCCAGCATGTCCTTGATTTCATGCTCGGTGGCACCATCGAACACCGGGGTTGCAAAAGGGACGCCGTCCTTGAGATTCTCCGCCAAATCCAGGATTTCTCCATCGGTGAGCGAAGCAATATCCTCCGGTTTGCCGCTGCTGTTGTAAATTTTATTAAGAAATTTCCTGATTTCCGCAGGCTTGTTGTGGGCCTGCAGCATGTCGCCAATCTTTCTGCCCAAACCTTTCGCTGCCCACCCCAGATGGGTTTCCAGTATCTGTCCCACGTTCATGCGTGAAGGCACACCTAGCGGATTCAGCACGACGTCCACTGGAGTGCCGTCAGCCATATAGGGCATATCTTCCACCGGCACGATTTTGGAAATTACGCCCTTGTTGCCGTGGCGCCCTGCCATTTTGTCGCCAGGCTGCAAACGCCGCTTCACCGCCACGTAAACCTTGACCATTTTCTGCACACCTGGTGGCAGCTCATCCCCTTGGGTCAGTTTCTTTTTCTTCTCGTCAAAAGCGGCGTCAAATGCCTTGCGCTTCTGCGCCAAACCTTCCTTGATCTGTTCCAATTGCAGGCTCACCGCTTCGTTGGACAGGCGTATGTCGAACCAGTGGTGCGGGTCAATACTGTCCAGATACTCCTTGGTAATGCGCGCGCCCTTGGCAAGTTTTTTCGGTCCGCCTGTTGCCGCCTTGCCCTTGAGCAAGCGCTCAATACGCTCAAATGCATCAGCCTCGACGATCCGCATCTGATCAGCCAGATCTTTCTTGTAGCGTTTCAGTTCGTCATCAATGATCTGCTGGGCACGCTTGTCACGCTCAATACCTCCGCGAGTAAATACCTGCACATCGATCACTGTGCCGGAAATACCTGAGGGTACGCGTAGTGATGTATCTTTCACGTCGGAAGCCTTCTCCCCAAAAATCGCTCGCAACAGTTTCTCTTCCGGCGTCAACTGAGTTTCGCCCTTGGGCGTAACCTTGCCCACCAGCACATCACCCGCTTCCACTTCGGCGCCAATATGGACGATGCCGGATTCATCCAGACGCCCGAGTTGCACCTCCGACAGATTGGAAATATCACCGGTGATTTCTTCCGTCCCCAGTTTGGTGTCGCGACTCACCACCGATAGCTCCTCGATATGAATCGAAGTAAAACGGTCTTCGGCAACAACGCGCTCAGAAATGAGTATCGAGTCCTCGAAGTTGTAGCCATTCCACGGCATGAATGCAACCAGCATATTCTGCCCCAATGCCAGCTCACCCAAGTCGGTGGAAGCTCCATCTGCCACCACATCGCCGCGCGCAATCACATCCCCTACTTTCACCAGTGGACGCTGATTGATATTGGTATTCTGGTTGGAACGGGTGTATTTAATCAGGTTGTAAATATCCACACCCACTTCACCGGCACGTGTCTCAGTGTCATGCACCCGCACCACGATACGGCCCGCATCCACATAGTCCACCACGCCACCGCGCACCGCCTGCACTGCGGTCCCGGAATCCACTGCGACTACACGCTCGATCCCGGTGCCAACCAGTGATTTCTCGGCACGCAAGCAAGGTACCGCCTGGCGCTGCATGTTGGAACCCATCAGGGCACGGTTGGCATCATCATGCTCCAGAAATGGAATCAGTGAGGCTGCCACCGACACGATCTGCGCCGGCGCCACATCCATGTACTCGATCCGGTCCGGTGCCGCCAGAGCAAATTCATTTTTGTGACGGCAGGAAACAATGTCACTGGCAAATTTGCCGTGACGATCCAGTTCCGCATTCGCCTGGGCAATCACATACTGACCTTCCTCAATGGCTGACAGATAGTCAATTTCATCGGTGACCTTGCCACTTTTCACCTTGCGGTACGGCGTTTCCATGAAACCATATTCATTGGTGCGAGCGTACAGTGCCAGAGAATTAATGAGGCCGATGTTGGGGCCTTCCGGCGTTTCGATCGGACATACCCGGCCATAATGGGTGGGATGCACGTCGCGTACCTCAAATCCTGCGCGCTCACGCGTCAGACCACCCGGCCCCAGTGCGGATACACGCCGTTTGTGGGTGATCTCGGAAAGCGGATTGGTCTGATCCATAAACTGCGACAGTTGACTGGAGCCGAAGAATTCGCGTACCGCTGCCGATACCGGTTTGGCGTTGATCAGATCATGCGGCATTAGATTATCCGACTCTGCCTGACTCAACCGCTCTTTCACTGCGCGTTCCACCCGTACCAATCCGGAACGGAACTGGTTTTCCGCCAATTCGCCAACAGAACGTACACGGCGGTTGCCAAGATGATCGATGTCGTCTATCTCGCCGCGGCCATTGCGCAGTTCTACCAGTATTATGATGACCGCGATGATGTCCTCATTCGACAAAGTATTGGCGCCAGTCAATTCAGTCTTGCCCACGCGGCGATTGAATTTCATCCGTCCCACTACGGACAGATCATAACGTTCCGGTGCGTAGAATAAGCCATTGAATAGTGACTTGACCGCTTCCTCGGTAGGCGGTTCGCCGGGACGCATCATCCGATATATGGCTACCTGAGCGGCCATCTGGTCGGCAGTCTCATCTATCCGCAAGGTCTGTGATATGTAGGCCCCCTGATCAAGGTCATTGGTATAAATGGTGTAAATCTTTTCTGTATTGGCTTCATGCAGCTTGGCGAGCACAATCTCGGTGATTTCGTCGTTGGCCAGCGCCACGACTTCGCCTGTTTCCTTGTCTACCACGTTGTGACCCAATACCCGTCCCAGCAGAAAATCTTCCGGCACGGCAAGTCTGTCTATGCCTGCCTGTTGCAGTTCACGAACATGCTTGGCGGTGATGCGCTTGTCTTTCTGCACGATTACCTTGCCGCTTTTGGTGGTAATGTCAAAACGCGCCATGTCGCCACGCAAACGCTCCGGCACCAGTTCAAACTGGATGCCCTTTTTGGACAGATGGAAAACGTCGAAAGAAAAGAAACCTGCCAGAATCTGTTCCGGCGTATAGCCTATTGCTTTCAGCAGCGTGGTGACCGGCATTTTCCGGCGGCGGTCAACACGAAAATAGAGGTAATCCTTGGGGTCAAACTCAAAATCGAGCCAAGAACCGCGATACGGAATAATTCTTGCGGAAAACAGCAATTTGCCGGACGAGTGTGTCTTGCCGCGGTCATGCTCGAAGAATACGCCGGGTGAGCGATGCAGTTGCGACACGATCACGCGTTCGGTGCCGTTGATGACGAACGAACCCGTGTTGGTCATGAGAGGAATCTCTCCCATGTAAACCTCCTGCTCCTTCACCTCCTTAATTGTCGGCTTGGAAGCTTCTTTGTCCATGAGCGTCAGCCGCACTTTGGCGCGCAACGGGGAAGCATACGTGAGACCGCGCTGCTGGCATTCCTTGACATCGAACGGAGGGGTGCCAAGATCGTAGCTGACAAAATCGAGACGTGCATTCTTGGAATGGCTTTCGATTGGGAAGATCGAGGTAAATGCTGCCTGTAACCCCTGATTGGCGCGCTGACCAGGCTCAACTCGCGCTTGCAGGAAGGCTACATATGATTCGAGCTGGGTGGCGAGAAGAAAAGGGATCGGTAGCACGCTGGCGCGCTTGGCGAAACTTTTACGGATGCGTTTTTTCTCGGTAAACGAATAGCTCATGGAATCTCTCCGGGGGTCAGAAAACAGAAAGCAGAGTGCTCTCTGCCTGCTGTGTTATGCGTTCTGCGTCACAAATAATGCAAAAATCAACACGCTAGAGAGGCCAAAGGCTGGCGGCACATTTCGTGCTGCCAGCCCGCCTCCTGGTACTACCTCTTTACTTGATCTCGCAAGCCGCGCCAGCTTCAGTCAGTTGCTTCTGAATGGCGTCTGCGTCGGCTTTGGAAATGCCTTCCTTGACCGCCTTGGGTGCTCCATCCACCAGATCCTTGGCTTCTTTCAGGCCCAGGCCGGTAACCGCGCGCACGACCTTGATCACGTTAACCTTGCTATCACCTGCAGCGGTCAGTATTACGGAAAATTCAGTTTGCTCTTCCGCCGGGGCGGCGGCGGCACCGGCTGCGGGAGCCGCTGCTACCACTGCTGCTGCAGCGGCTGAGACACCGAATTTTTCTTCCATCTCTTTGATCAGCTGGGAGAGTTCCAGCACGGTCATATTGGCGATTGCATCTAGAATTTCTGCTTTGGCTACTGCCATGATTTTCTCCTGATAAAATTAATTTCTGGTTTGATTACAGTTTCGACTATCTCGAAACCGGATTAAGCCGCTTGTTTCTGATCGCGGACAGCTGCGAGACCACGCACAAATTTGGTTGGCACTTCGTTGAGTGTCCGCACAAAGTTGACGATCGGTGCCTGCATCGTGCCCAGCAGTTTTGAAAGCAGTTCCTCGCGGCTCGGCATGGTGGCCAGGTTCGCAATATCCTTGTCCGACATTACGAAATTAGCCATTGCGCCGGCCTTGATCACGAACTTGTCATTACCCTTGGCAAAGTCATGCAGTACTTTCGCCGCAGCTACCGGATCACTGCCTATACCATAGACGAGCGGTCCCACCATGTGCGAGGAAAGACCAGCAAACGGCGTATCTGCAACCGCACGCCGTGCCAGCGAATTCTTCAGCACCCGGAAATATATCCCCGACTGACGTGCCTTGGCACGCAACTGGGTCATATGCCCGACTCCGAGACCACGATACTCCGCAACGATAACAGCCTGAGCCTTCGCCAACTGCGCGCTGACCTCGGTGACTACCGCTTTTTTCTCTTCAAGATTTAGACTCAAGATACGTTCTCCATCAGTTGAATAGAGTATTGAGTTTTGGTGCCGAGCTCTGACAGAACCCTCCACCTGGTCTCAACACCACGAACCGGCGACCTTAAATCAGGAGATAAATTTGTTCCTGTTTCCGGGCACGCCATCTACGCTGGGCGCTAAGAATCCTGGAAGTTCGAGAGCAAGCGGTGGATGCCAATCACGTCCACCCTGACTCCCTTCCCTTCCCATTCCGCGATTAAGTTCTCCAGTGACAGCGCAAACTCAGTGAAACCGGTGTTACAGCTCACTGCTTGCCGTTCATCCAAAAAACCCCAACGGTCTTTGACAACCTGCCGGATTAGCCTGTTATGCCTCTCCAGCAGCCCAAAGTCTTACAAATTCTCTACTGCGTCAAACTAGCCTGATCCACCCGAACACCAATCCCCATCGTGCTGGAAACCGAAATCTTCCTCAGATAAACACCCTTGGATGTGGCGGGTTTGGATTTGTTGAGCGCCTCTACCAGCGCCAGCATGTTTTGTTTTAACGCATCTGCGCTAAACGATGCGCGGCCAATAGTGCATTGAACAATACCGGCCTTGTCGGCACGATATTGCACCTGACCTGCCTTGGCGTTCCTGACCGCGCCTGCAACATCCGGCGTTACCGTACCCACTTTAGGGTTGGGCATCAGGCCGCGCGGGCCAAGTATCTGTCCCAACTGCCCAACGATACGCATGGCATCAGGACTGGCAATAGCCACGTCGAAATTGATATTGCCCGCTTTGATCTGCTCTGCCAAGTCTTCAAACCCAACAATGTCAGCGCCAGCGGCAAGCGCTTCCTTGGCCTTGTCACCCTGAGCAAATACCGCCACGCGCACGGTTTTGCCAGTACCCGCCGGCAGCACCACCGAACCACGCACCGTCTGGTCTGATTTTCTTGCATCTATGCCGAGATTGACGGCCACGTCAATTGATTCATCAAATTTTGCAGTGGCTGCTTCCTTCACAATCCCAAGTGCGTCCGGCAGCGGATAAACCTTGCTACGGTCGACTTTTCCGGTGATTGCTTTGAAACGTTTGGATATGTGTGCCATGTTTATACGCCCTCCACTTCTACGCCCATGCTGCGCGCGCTGCCGGCAATAGTGCGAACCGCTGCATCCATATCCGCTGCGGTCAAATCTGGCATTTTCACCTTGGCGATTTCTTCTGCCTGAATGCGGGTCAACTTGCCCACTTTGTCGGCGTGCGGTTTGGGACTCCCCTTGCCTATGCCTGCTGCCTTCTTGATCAGCACCGTTGCAGGCGTGGTCTTCATGATGAAGGTAAAGCTCTTGTCAGCGTAGGCGGTAATCACCACTGGCACCGGCAGCCCGACTTCCATTTTCTGGGTGGCGGCGTTGAATGCCTTGCAAAATTCCATGATATTGAGTCCGCGCTGGCCGAGCGCAGGACCGATGGGCGGACTGGGGTTGGCCTTGCCCGCCGGCACTTGCAACTTGATATAACCAATTATTTTCTTCGCCACACTAATTCTCCTGTTGGGTACAAACGAATGCTGATGCACTCTCCCCGGTTAACAAATAATATAAGTGCTACTTTTAAGCTAAATGGGATTCACTCCCATTTTATATTTCAGACTTTCTCGATCTGGCTGAAATCCAGTTCCACCGGAGTGGGACGGCCGAAAATGGAAACCGATACCCTGATCTTGCTTTTGTCATAATTGACATCTTCCACATTGCCGTGGAAATCCGTGAAGGGACCTTCCTTGACCCGCACTGCTTCGCCTATTTCGAAAAGAATCTTGGGCTTCGGTTTCTCCACCCCTTCCTGAATCTGATGGAGAATATTCTGTACTTCCTTTTCGCTGATCGGCGTCGGCTTCATGGCCGAGCCACCGATAAAACCGGTAACCTTGGCGGTGTTCTTGACCAGATGCCAGGTTTCGTCGGTCATCTCCATCTCTACCAACACATAACCAGGGAAAAATTTCCGCTCGCTGAGGCTCTTCTGGCCGCCCTTCATTTCGACCACTTCTTCCACCGGCACCAATATCTGTCCGAACTTGTCCTCCATGCCAGCCCGTTTAATCCGCTCCTGCAACGCGCGCTGTACGCTTTTCTCAAAACCAGAGTAGGCGTGAACCACAAACCATTTCTTACCCATCAATCCCCCTGGCCCATCAGATATTTCATCGCCAGCATCAAACTGGCATCTACCAGCCATAAAAATATGGCCATCACCACAACAAAGGCAAACACGATACCGGTGGTCTGAACCGTTTCCTTACGATTCGGCCATATTACCTTCTTGGTTTCCTCTGATGACTCCCTGCTGAATGCATAGAACTGTCTGCCTTGGGTGGTAAACCATGCTGTCACTGCCGCCAGAATGAAACCCGCTAACACTGAAATCACACGAATCACCATGGCGCTGTCACGCAGGTAATAAAACCCGGCAATGCCCGCCGCCATTAACAGAAAGGCGAATCCTAACTTGATCTTATCCACTCTACCCCACTCTGCCCTTGATGCGTAAATGAAACCCTGTAGGAGCGTTTATGCAAGCCACAGCTCCGGCCCGAAACGTTGCCGTAAATCTGTGCATTTGTGACACTACCAGTCCTGCATTCATCGTGAATGTGCGGCATCACATAGCTGGCCGTTCCATGAGAATCTTTGTCTTGGCAGGCCAGGAGGGCATCGAACCCCCAACCTTCGGTTTTGGAGACCGACGCTCTGCCAATTGAGCTACTGGCCTATTTTCTTCATGGACTGAGGGCTAATAAACATCAGGTACCACGAGGCTCTCATCGCATTCACTGCCCGTGGCGCACGAAATCGCTTGATTCCGGGACCTTGATTCATAGCTCCTACAGTTATTACTCAATAACTTTCGCCACTACGCCTGCACCGACGGTTCTGCCACCCTCGCGAATGGCAAAGCGCAGACCCTCTTCCATCGCAATCGGCGCAATCAGATTCACCGTCACCGAGACGTTATCCCCCGGCATGATCATTTCCGTGCCCGCCGGCAATTCGACC
>JAUSLF010000072.1 GCA_030646695.1 Nitrosomonadaceae bacterium | reverse complement strand
CAGCTTTCTTGGCCGGAGCAGCTTTCTTCTTTGGAGCAGCTTTCTTGGCCGGAGCAGCTTTCTTCTTTGGAGCAGCTTTCTTGGCCGGAGCAGCTTTCTTCTTTGGAGCAGCTTTCTTGGCCGGAGCAGCTTTCTTGGCCGGAGCTTTTTTCTTAGCCGCTAGTTTTACAGCTGCCTTCTTAGCGGCGGGTTTCTTTGCTGCGGGTTTCTTGGTAGTTGCCATTTCAACCTCCAGATTAAAGTTACACAGGGTTACAACTTTTTACATTTACTACGCCTACCACTACTGGCAAAATTTCGGAGTAGCGAACAAACAACAGAAGCCGCTTTCACCAAAACCTGACCGTAGTTCCTTTAATGCAGCAGGACTCTCCTGGTCCTGCTTGCAATATCCTCGTACAGCACATCTGCATCCAGATTGACCGTCCATCCACGACACCTTTTCCTCTATCGGATCAATACTGATTTTCTTTAATTTCCTTAATCTATCCATGCCGTAAAAAATACCAGCGCCGACCAGGTCACATGGATACATCATTGTCTATTGTCATCAGCACATTAATCCCGTTTCTGCATTTCAGTCCCAGCTGAGCGCACCACCGGTTTGGTACTCTGTAACGCGAGTTTCAAAAAAATTCTTCTCTTTCTTGAGATCTATCATCTCGGACATCCATGGAAACGGATTGTTAGCACCCGGGTAGAGAGTGTCCAGCCCGATCTGCTGGCAGCGACGATTGGCAATGTAGCGCAGATATTCTTTGAACATCGGCGCATTCATTCCCAATACGCCCCGCGGCATGGTGTCCTCAGCATAGCGGTATTCCAACTCCACCGCTTTCTGCATCAGTCCGTTGATTTCATCGCGGAATGCCTTGGTCCAGAGATGCGGGTTTTCCATCTTGATCTGGTTGATGACATCAATGCCAAAATTACAGTGCATGGACTCATCCCGCAGAATGTACTGATACTGCTCTGCCGCACCAGTCATTTTATTCTGCCTCCCAAGTGCCAGGATTTGCGTGAAACCAACGTAAAAAAACAGCCCTTCCATGATGCAAGCGAATACGATCAGGCTTCTCAACAACTTCTGATCAGTCTCTAGCGTACCGGTCTCAAAGTGCGGGTCGGTAAGTATGTCAATAAACGGGATCAGAAATTCGTCCTTGTCACGGATTGACGCCACCTCGTGATAGGCATTGAAAATTTCGCCCTCGTCCAGTCCCAGCGACTCGACGATGTACTGATAGGCATGAGTATGAATTGCCTCCTCGAACGCTTGGCGCAGAAGGTATTGGCGGCATTCCGGATTGGTAATGTGACGGTAGGTGCCAAGCACAATATTGTTGGCGGCCAGCGAATCGGCTGTGACAAAGAATCCCAAGTTGCGTTTGATCAGGCGGCGTTCGTCTTCAGTCAGTCCGTTGGGATCTTTCCAGGTAGCAATATCGCGACTCATATTGATTTCCTGCGGCATCCAGTGGTTGGCGCAGGCGGAAAGATATTTTTCCCATGCCCACTTGTACTTGAACGGCACCAGCTGGTTAACATCCGCCTTGCAATTGATAATTTGCTTGTCTTCCACTGATATGCGGCGATTAGAGCTCCCGACGGCAGAACGTTCGCTGTCTCTACTGCTTTTTGTTTCAGTACCTCCAACAACAGTTACGCCACTAGCGATTTGCAGTCTTCGCCCGGGAACGGGTAACATCTGTGCACCACCCGGTGTCCCCTGCAGCAGCGAAATTCCCGATTGCATTGGTTCGTTCTCAAATGTCAGCATATTCTTCTCCTTTTATTCCTGATGCTATGCGAATCACTGGCACGATTCACACTCGGGGTTATCGACGGAACAATATTTCAAATCGGCCATTACCGGCACCATACTTGTTACGGTCATGCCGCCATCTGCGGGTACTGCGTTCAAGACACCCGCTTTAACCGTGGATTTTTCCGCCGAAGTCGCGCCCAATGTGCGCAGATAATAGGTAGTTTTCAGGCCGCGTAACCACGCCAGCTTGTAGGTTTCATCCAGTCTTTTGCCGGAAACACCTGCCATATAAATATTGAGTGACTGCGCCTGATCAATCCATTTTTGCCGCCGCGCCGCTGCTTCGATCAACCACTGCGGCTCGATCTCGAATGCGGTGGCATAAAGTCTGCGAATATCAGCTGGCGCCCGGTCTATCTTGCTTAAGGCGCCATCGAAATACTTGAGATCAGAGATCATCACTTCGTCCCAGAGTCCAAGCTCTCTCAGGTCTTTTACCAGGCGCTCGTTGGCAATCGTGAACTCTCCCGACAGATTGGATTTGACGTAGAGATTCTGGTAGGTCGGCTCGATGCTGGCGGATACGCCGATAATGTTGGAGATGGTCGCGGTCGGCGCGATCGCCAGGCAATTCGAATTACGCATGCCGTGCTTTTTTATGCGTTCACGCAGCGCGTCCCATTCCAGCGTAGCCGATGTGTCCACTTCAACATAGCCACCGCGCTCTTCTTTCAGCAGATCAAGGGTATCTTGGGGCAGAATCCCGCGATCCCATAAACTGCCGCGGTAGGAGGCGTAGCAACCGCGCTCCTCGGCCAACTCGGTGGAAGCCCAGTAAGCGTGATACGCTACCGCCTCCATCGAATGATCGGCGAACTCCACCGCCCGTTCAGAGGCATAGGGAATGCGCAGCATATGCAGGCAATCCTGAAAACCCATGATACCCAATCCCACCGGGCGATGCTTCAGGTTGGAATTGCGCGCTTTGGCGACAGCGTAAAAGTTGATGTCGACTACGTTGTCCAACATACGCATGGCGGTGCTGACGGTGCGCTTGAGCTTGTCGGCATCAAGCTTGCCATCATTGATGTGTGCTGCCAGATTGATCGAACCCAAATTGCACACTGCAATCTCGTCAGTGCTGGTGTTCAGGGTGATCTCAGTACAAAGATTAGAGCTGTGCACTACCCCGACGTGGTTCTGTGGTGAGCGGATGTTGCATGGATCCTTGAAAGTGATCCATGGGTGCCCGGTTTCGAACAGCATGCTAAGCATCTTGCGCCATAACTGCTGCGCAGGAATCTTTTTGTATAAACTCACCTCGCCGCGCGCAGCCTTTTCCTCATAGGCAAGATAGGCCTGTTCAAACGGTTTGCCGAATTTTTCATGCAGGTCGGGCACATCAGAGGGCGAAAACAGCGTCCACTCTCCTCCTTCCATCACTCGTTTCATGAACAAATCTGGAACCCAGTTGGCGGTGTTCATATCGTGGGTACGGCGACGGTCATCGCCAGTATTCTTGCGCAGTTCCAGGAATTCCTCGATATCCAGATGCCATGTCTCCAGGTAGGAACAAACCGCACCCTTGCGCTTACCCCCCTGATTCACCGCTACTGCAGTATCGGACACCACTTTGAGGAATGGCACCACACCTTGCGATTTGCCATTGGTACCCTTGATGTGTGAACCCATCGCCCGCACTGGCGTCCAGTCATTGCCCAGCCCACCAGCGTACTTGGCAAGCAGTGCATTTTCCTTAATCGCTTCGTAAATGCCGTCAAGGTTATCTGCCACCGTGGTGAGGTAACATGAAGATAACTGCGAGCGACAAGTGCCTGAATTAAACAGAGTTGGGGTGGAGCTCATGAAATCGAAGTTTGACAGCACGTGATAGAACTCGATCGCACGCGCTTCACGATCCACTTCATTCAGCGCAAGCCCCATCGCCACGCGCATAAAGAATGCCTGCGGCAACTCAATCCGCTGGTCTTGCACATGCAGGAAATAACGATCATACAAAGTTTGCAGGCCAAGATAGCCGAATTTTAGATCGCGGGTAGCATCCAGTATTTTCGCCAAACGGGGCAGATCGAACTGCGCCATCCGTCCGTCCAGCAGTTCAGCATCGATACCGCGCTTGATGAAGTCAGGGAAGTAGTCAGCGTAGCGTGACACCATCTCTTGTTGTATGACTTCTTCGCCCAGCACCTCGAACCGGATGGTATGCAGTAATAGTCGCGCGGTCACATAGCTGTAGGCAGGCTCTTTTTCGATCAGTGCGCGCGCCGAAAGAATGACCGATTTTCTCACCTCTTCCACCGGCACCCCGTCATACAGGTCTTTCAATGTAGCCTTGAGTATCAGCGTGCCATTGACCGTTTCGCCCAAACCCGCACAGGAAGACTCGATCAACGCCAGCAGTCGTGCCGTGTCAAGCGGGGTTCTGTGCCCATTTTCCAACACGTGCAGAATGCTGACTGGCGCTTCCGCCGCAACTTCCGCCTTCTGTTTCGCTCGCTCCCGCGTCCTCTCTTCGCGATAAAGCACATAAGAACGCGCGACGTCGTGCTCGCCGGAGCGCATCAGCGCAAGTTCCACCTGATCCTGAATATCCTCAATATGGAAAGTTCCGCCTTCTGGCTGGTGGCGTATCAGCGCACTTACTACATCATTGGTCAAACGTCCCACCACTTCGCGTACCCTGGTGGAAACCGCACCCTGACCGCCATTTACAGCGATAAACGCCTTGGTCATGGCAATGGAAATTTTGCTCGGCTCGAAAGAGGCCACCGAACCATTGCGGCGAATTATTTTGTACTGGGAATAGCGTGAATCTTGGGAGATGATGGTTGGAGAAAGATCGTAACTAGGCGCTGGCGCTGGATTGGTGTTGTCGGTTGCAAGCTGCATGTCGAACTCTCCTTATCTATCTCTATTGCTACTCTAAACGAAAACCCCTTCCCTTCTTGTCATATCAGGCCAGATATTCTGGTATATCACTTGACTACTATATCTAGTAGTCAGTTAAATCATATTCAACTAGTCATAGTATAGACACATGGAAGCGTAGTTTTGTGCAATTGAAAAAATAATGCAAGTGTTTTTTGCAAATATTTCTCAATGGAAGACATGACGGCACAACTGGTCACAAAAGAAAATAAGGAAGTCTGGGGATAAGCCGGAGAAAGTATTTTTTCCGGGTAAGTGTGGATGCGCTGTGTCACTCTCGCCAATATTTCTGCGGCAGTCGCCAGCACCGCTGCATTACCTGGGCGCATGCCCCGGAGCACACGCAAGAAAACTCAGATTGAAGTTATTGCAGTGAAGCCAACAAACATCACGATCGCTAACACGAAACTCCCAGCAATGCGCCGCGTGCATGCAAATCCCGCATGACCGCCAGCCCGCCATGAATCACGGCTTCGGGCACAGGATGGCGGCTTTCTGTAGCGACGATCTCAAGCGCACGCCGACCGGTGGGTTCGGCGGTTTCAAGCAAATTCAGCAAACGTGCGGTGAAGGCATTGATTTCCATGAATTGAACCTGATCATCCGCATCCCGGAATACCAGCAAATACGTCTCTACCGGTGCAATCCGGACACGCGGGCTGATACGCTGTACTGGCCAGTGATAATGCAGGCTGGCAAATACCGGGTTCAAAATCGGGCGCTGCTCGAGCAAGTCACCCTCGGGGTCGATCCGATCCCAGTCCGGCACACGGGTCGAAATGGACAGCACTAACTCTATCCATTCATAGTGGGCAAGTTCCAGCACATATGCGGGGTAATGCGCAGATGCTGTCCATTCGGTCTGTAGGAAACGGATGAATTCATCGGGTATCTGGCGAAAAAAAGGCGAGTGACTGCGGTGCGTGGCAAGGAAGGTGCGTACCAACCGCATCCAGCGGCGTATCCCCAGTACTTTCCTCAGCACGGGAAAGCAGGTCAGAAGAAAACTCTCGATACTGTTGTAAACCAGCCCGCTGTATACCTGCATGCGCCGCGCTTCAATACCGCGCGGACGGGGATGTGTCTTCGGGTCACGGATATGCGCGGTGAAGGCGTATTGAAAACGCTGAAATTCAAGGAGTGCGGGCATAGCTTGCATGAGTATGTCTGGCCTGAGTCAGGGCAATACGCTCAACCTCGCCCATCAGCTCATTGAGGGGCGGAATATTAAAGTCGCGTTCCAGCAGCGTCGGTGCCACGCCATGAATACGGTAGGTTTCATCCAGCAGCGACCACACTGGATCGATCACATCCGCACCGTGGGTATCGATAACCAAGTCCTCCGCTTCCTTGTAGTGTCCGGCCATATGCAGGTAGACAATACGTTCGGTCGGCATGGCGCGAATAAATTCAATCGGGTCGTAAGCATGGTTGATACTGTTGACATACACGTTATTCACGTCAAGATGCAGATCGCAATCCGCTTCGGTTAGCACGGCGCGGATAAAGTCGATTTCACTCATTTCTGTAATGGGTGCGTGTAAATAAAACGAGGCGTTCTCCATGGCGATGCGGCGCTGCAGAATATCCTGGGTACGACGTATACGTGCGGCGACGTACTTCACTGCATCCTCGGTAAAGGGGATGGGAAGCAGATCGTACAGGTGGCCGTCGTCAGAACAGTACGAGAGGTGCTCGGTGTATAGCGGGATTTGATGCTGATCGAGGAACTGCCGGATCTTGTGCAGCAACACCTCATCCAGGGGCGCCGGACTACCAATCGAAAGCGACAGGCCGTGACAGACAAAGGGATAGCGTTCGGTAAAGCTGCGCAAATCACGCCCCGGGAGGCCGCCAAGATCAATCCAATTTTCTGGCGCGACTTCAAAGAAATCAATGGCAGCGGGGACGTGGGCTTTTAGCGCAGGAATTAATTCGCGCCGAAATCCCAGCCCCGCGCCAACAAAGTGCAGGGGATTCATGACATCTTCTGGGCGGCTATCTGTTCGTGTTGCCACGCTTACCCTCATCATGACCCGCACTTGCCATCTTTCATTTTTTCTTCTTGGCCATTTCGCCTTTTCCCAATTCAGCTTCGTCAATAAAGCCGTCCTTATTGGCATCCATATGCTCAAACATGGCGTCGTGATGCTTGGTAAACTCTTCCTTGCTGACCTTGCCGTCCTTGTTGATATCCGCCATGGTCACGCCACACATGCCTTCACTGGCTTTTGCACCACATTTACCCTCACCAGCTTTCATTCTTCCACCGCATTTGCCCTCCCCAGGCTTTTTTTCCCCGTACCCCTGGGCTACCATGTAGCCCCTATCCAGGGATTGGATGGCGAAAGGGTTATCGGCTGCAGAAGCAATGGGTGCAGCCCCGAGCGTGGCGGCAAAGGCCGAACCAACAGCAATAGAAATTATGGATTTTTTGTTAGCCATGATGTTCTCCTATGTGTATGAAAGAACTTTACGTCACAGTCCACCGGAAAACCCGGTGCCTGTTTATTGCAGGAAACTCACAAATCGAGTTCCTTTTGCAATTCGATTCTAATGCGTTACCGAGCCTCTCGCAAGTTGGGAGGCACGTGCCATAGCGGGTTGGGGATTAACATGGATCTGTGTGGATAATCCCCACCGGAAAAGCATAGCACAAGTCCTGCCGGGAAAGCGGCCCATAAAGCAGTGACGGGAAGCCGCCACGGTGCGATGCATTCATTTGATGGCAGAGTCGTCAGGGCAACTAGCGATTGCGTCCCAACCTGGGTCAAACGCGTTTCGCCGTAAACGCACGCGCCGCTTTTGATCCAGACGCTCGTCCCAGGAAGCCGTAAATGAAGTTACCGGCAGCAATCAGCTTATCCAAGTCCACGCCGGTCTCTATACCCAGGCCGCTCAACATATAGAGCAGGTCTTCACTCGCCACATTCTGGATGCGCCGGGTGCATAAGGACAGCCACCCAGACCCGCTACCGAAGAATCAAGCACGCTTATGCCGCATTCCAGTGCGGCATAAGCGTTGGCCAGCGCCTGACCGTAGGTGTCGTGAAAATGTCCGGCGAGATTTTCCAGTGGCACTTTTTTCGCCACTACTTCGACCAGGTTTCTGGTTTTCCCCGGCGTGCCCATGCCGATAGTGTCTCCCAGCGAAACTTCGTAGCAGCCCATAAATTAAGTTACCCCCGGCAAAGCCGGGGGTTTATCTTTGTTAGCCCCTCAAAGGGGCAAAAATATGAAGCGCCTGAAGGCGCTGACTCACATACCTAACTTGAGCTGATCATAATGAGCGTCTTCTTTGTCTTGATTCC
>JAUSLF010000069.1 GCA_030646695.1 Nitrosomonadaceae bacterium | reverse complement strand
AAAAACCCCCCCCCCCCCCCCCCCCCCCCCGCAGGCTGCCCCTCGTTCACCGTCCGGCTCTCTGGCGGAGGCAGACTGACTTATACCTATCGCCCGCAGCGGTGTTTGAGCCGGCTGGCGGCGCTACTCATGTTTTTTGTGGGGGCGTATCCGGTCCATGCGCTGGATCTCAATGCCCTGCCGAGCGGCGGTTCGGTTGCGGTTGGCGCCGCTTCCATAGTCCAGAGCGATAGCCGCCTGGACATCAACCAGACTACCCAGAATACCAGCATCAACTGGGACTCCTTCAACATCGGCGCCCACGCCCAGGTCAACTTCCACCAGCCCTCGGCCAGCTCGGTAGCACTCAACCGGGTTGCTGCCGCCGCAGGCGCCTCCGAGATTCTGGGCCAGCTCAACGCCAACGGCCAGGTGTTCCTGCTCAACCCCAACGGCGTATTGTTCGGCCAGAACGCCCAGGTGAATGTGGGCGGGCTGGTGGCCTCCACCATGAGCCTGTCGGACGCCGACTTCCTCGCCGGCAAATACACCTTCCTCAGGAACGGCGCTGCCGCTGCCGTGATCAACCAGGGCACGCTGACCGCCACCGAAGGCGGCTATATTGCATTGCTCGCCCCGGAAGTGCGCAACGCAGGCACCATCACCGCCCGCCTCGGCACGGTAGCCCTGGGCGCTGGCGAACAGATCACCCTGGACTTCTCCGGCGACCGGCTGGTGAACCTGGCGGTCGATCAATCAGTACTGCGCGCACTGGTCGAGAACCGGCACCTGATCCAGGCCGATGGCGGCACGGTGATACTCGCCGCCAGGGCCGAGGGGGATCTGGCTGCGACCGTGGTCAACAACGCAGGCGTGATCCGGGCGCAGTCGATCGCCAGTGTCAACGGCGCGATCCGGCTGGCGGGTGGCAACGAAGGCATCGTCAGCGTGTCCGGCACGCTGGATACCTCCGGCAGGAACGTGGGTGAGACAGGCGGCAGCATCCAGGTGCTGGGCGACAAGGTGGGCCTGTTCGCCGGAGCAAGGCTTGACGTATCGGGCGATACGGGCGGTGGCACTGTCCTGGTGGGTGGCGACTTCCAGGGCGGCAATCCAAACATTCAGAACGCAACCTTCACCTACGTCGATACCAACGCAACCATTACTGCTGACGCCCTCACCACCGGCAATGGCGGCAAGGTCATCGTTTGGGCCAATGATACCACCCGCTTCTATGGTGCCATCAGCGCGCGCGGCGGTGCGCAGGGCGGCGATGGCGGCTTCGTCGAAGTCTCCGGGAAGCAAAACTTGCTTTTCGATGGTCGTGTGGGTGCCGCAGCGCCTTTGGGGAAAGCAGGTACGCTTCTGTTAGACCCTGACGATTTATACATATCAGTTGGCATTCCTACGGGCAATATTCTTGCTGTCCAAGATATCTCCAATCCATTCCAAGCCAACAACAGTCTCACCGATTTCTACGCGACAAAAGCCTCGATTGAAGCAATTGGAACAGGTACGACGGTCGTCCTCCAAGCCAACCACGACATCATTTTCGAAACCTCGCTCTCCATGACGCACACTACTGGGCTGGCGATTAACGCTACCGCTTCGAACGCAATTACCATGGCTGGCTTTGGGATCACTACAGCCGGCGGCGGTGTTACCCTGATTTCTGGTGTGGGCGGGATTACGAATATAGGAGCAATGAATGCCGCAGGGGGTACGTTAACGTTTAACTCCAGCGGCGCTATGACCCAGAAAGCCGGTCAGGTGATAAGTGGCGCCACCAACCTAGTCAAGCAAGGTGCTGGCACCCTTACCCTTTCTGAGGCGAACACCTATAGTGGCGGCACGACGCTCACGCTGGGCACGCTGCGGGCGCAGACTGCGGCGGCGGCGCTGGGCACGGGCGCCCTCACGCTCAACGGTGGCACGCTGCAGCTGGCGGCGGATTCGGCGACGGCGTTTAACAACAACACGACGGTGGGTGGCACCGTGACGATCGAGTCGGATCGGGTGACGGCGGCGAGCGCAGGGGTGACGCACACGCTGGGCATGCTCACGATCGGGGCGCAGACACTCACCCTGAATGCAGGCACGAACGTGACGAGCGGCACGGCGGGCCTGACGTTTGGCGCGACGACGCTCACGGGCGGGGCCACGCTCACCAGCGGCACGAGCGTGCTGACGGCGCTGACGGGCGGCATTGCCAACGGCGGGTTCTTGCTGACGGTGGGCGGCGCGGGCAACACCGCGATCAACACGACGGCGCTCAGCGGCACGGGCGGGCTGACCAAGGATGGCAATGGCACGCTCACGCTCGGCGTTGCGAACACCTACAGCGGTGCGACGAGCATCACGGCGGGCACGGTGGCGGTGACGGTCAATGATGCGCTGGGGACGAACGCGGCGGGCACCACGGTGAGCGGCACCGGCACGCTGGATCTGCAGAACGTCAGCTACGCCACGACGGAAGGGCTGACGCTGAACGGCGGCACGCTGGCGGCGAGCACGGGCACCAGCAGCTTTGCGGGTGGGATCACGCTCCTGGCGGCGGGGCCGGTGAGCGTGGCGGGCACGCAACTGACCTTGAGCGGCGCGATCACGGATGGCGGTAGCAGCTTTGCGCTGAACAAGAGCGGCGCGGGCACGCTGGTGCTCTCCAGCGCCAACACCTATGACGGCGGCACGGGCGTGACCGCAGGCGTGGTCAATCTGCAAAACGCGACGGCGGCGGGCACCGGCACGGTGGCGGTGACCTCGGGCGCGGCGGTCCAGATGCAAGGCGGCATCACGGTTGCGAACGCACTCACCTTGAATGGCACGGGCGTGGCGGCCGATGGGGCGCTGCGCAGCATCAGCGGCGCGAACACCTGGAGCGGCGCGATCACCCAGGGCAGTGCCTCGCGGATCAATACGGACGCGGGCAGCCTGGCGCTGACGGGTGGGATCACCAACGCGAGCTTCCTGACGACCGTTGGCGGCGCGGGCAACACCGCGATCAACACGACGGCGCTCAGCGGCACGGGCGGGCTGACCAAGGATGGCAATGGCACGCTCACGCTCGGCGTTGCGAACACGTACAGCGGGGGTACGACGCTCAGTAGCGGAACATTAAACATCAACAACGCCACGGCACTGGGTGCGACTGCGGGGGCATTTACCATCAGTGGCGGCACGATCGACAACACCAGTGGTGGGGTGATCACGCT
>JAUSLF010000064.1 GCA_030646695.1 Nitrosomonadaceae bacterium | reverse complement strand
CGGGCCGCGTCCAAGGCTGGTAAGGCATGCGCTCGGCGTACTGCGCCAGCGTGTCGGCGTCTACCGCATCGGTCTTGCTGTTGCGCAGCAGCACTTTGGCGAAGTTATGCGCAGCCTTGGGATTGAGCACTATCAGCCGCATCCCGGCATCCGCCAGTGCTAGCGCCAAGTCGAGGTGATACACCCCGGTGGCCTCCAGACACACGGTCACGCCGGGGAACTTGGACAGCCGCTTGACCAGGCGCAGCCGATCCGCCGCGGTATTGGCAAACTTCTGTGCCTTCATGGAGATACCGTTTTTGCGGATCACCACCACCAGCTCTGCGGCACCAATATCAATGCCAGCGAAGGCTGGTGTGGGGATTCCTGTGGGTACGATCGTTTTAGTTGTCATGATGAATCCTGGAATGAGGTTGAGATACAATGATCACCGGTTCCCCGACCCTGCATAAGCGCCTACCATCCTTGCGAATACAGGCTCGAAGCCTGGGATACTCCGCGGTATCGGCGAATAGGGCGGGGAGCCAATCTACACACAAGCTCAGACGGTCAGTCTGTCTTCAGGAGCCCACGGCTTCCCCAGTGAACCAATGATCTTACTTGCACCTTCAACTAAAATCCGAACAATTCCGATCATACAAGGAGCGCGTTTACGCGCGAAATTGCCTAGCCACTTTCCTTGATCCCAGCCCCATTCTCTTTTTGCCAGACGACAGCGATGGCGGTTATCACCAGCAGCAAGGAAGGAATCTGACCATAAATAAGAATCACATCCGTTAGCCCCGCCAGAAAAATAAAACACACCAAGGCCGTTCCCAGGATGGTCAGCCGGTGTGCTCGTAGCGTTTGAAACCAACCCCACAGCAAAAAGGCATAAGCCGACATTCCAAGTACGCCGAGATACACCCCCATCTCAATTAAGTCATTGTGGAAATGCAGGTTGTAGAAACTTCCCACATCCTTGTAACGACCATCTTTGTAAGTCTCAGCATTTTCCTCGAAAGCTCTTTTCGCCATACCCGTGCCATAGCCAAACCAGGGCCGCTGGGCGATGGCATGCAGACCAACCTCCAAAAAGGCCCGGCGCTGCCCCACGCTGGTTTGATTTTCGCCTTGCTGGGATAGCTCCAGATCACTCTTGGCTTGAACCGCCCTTGCTTGAAAATTGTCGCTGTGATATGCAAAGATTCCTATCGCAATGGTTACTGCTGCCATAACACCAAGCATTTTCTTGATCTGTGTTCTGTAGAGTATAAATAACAACAAGAATAATGTGGGGACTGTGGCCAAAAGAGGCCCGCGCCCATTTTGATTAAACTGGATAAATAGTAAAAAGCCTGCAAAAAGCCACAGTAATAACTCCACTTTTTTATTGTTGCTTGTGCCTGCCAAATAGAATGCCAGAATGACTCCAATTCCAAGCATCAGCGAAAAATGCAGGTAGACCATTTTCAGGGGTGGGATACCTTGCACTCCCAAAAAAAAGTGATAATAGGTACCCATGAGTAAAACCCCGGAATAGCCGACAACCAAACCACTTATCGCCCAAGACAATCGTTCTTTGCTCAGAAGAGATAAATAGGGGATGAAGATCATCAACCCCATATACTTACCCCATCTAAACCGCCCAGAGTTAGGGTAGTCGCTCCAGAGAATTCCCAGCAATAGCGCAGCACAAAAAATAAGTATCGCTAATACCAGGGGTTCTTTAATGGTCTGTCCGAGCTGGTGCGGACCACCATCCAAGACCCAGACCAAGGCCAAGAGACTGCCGGCGAATATATCCAGCCCCTTGCACCACAAGACTATGCCAAAAAAGAATAATGCGAACTTTGCCACCATATTCCGCCACGCGTAAACACCTTGCGTTGGACTGGGTAGATCAGTTAGTTTTTCATGCATCCGGAGTTCTCCAGCCCGCGATCTTCCGGGTCATACCCCATACCCACCCCATCCTGAATGTTTCATACTCACAGGGCACCAGGTAAATTTGTCAAAACGAGATCATACTCGAATTCATCCGCATGAACTGCAGGAGCGCCTTCAGGTGCGATATCCCAGAAATTCATTTTGCAGGAGCACCCCTAAGCAAGCTAAACTACCCAATCTCTCCGTAGGAGCTCCTTCAGGCTGTAGAGCGCCTTCAGGCGCGAAAGGATCTCGGGTTCCATAAATTATTCTTAACCAAATGCCCTCCCCCACCAACCTCACAACCGCCCAAAAAATCTGGGGCGTGCTTACGTCTACCGAACAGCGCAATGCAGTAATGCTGCTGGGATTGATGTTGATCGGCATGGTGCTGGAGACACTCGGCATAGGTCTGACAATCCCGGCGCTTGCCCTGCTTACGCAGAGTGACTTGGCGCACAACTGCCCGGCACCCCAAGCGCTGGGTAATCCCAGCCAGCAAACCCTTGTCATCGGTGGCATGCTGGTACTGGTCGGAGCCTATCTCATCAAGGCACTGTTTCTCGCCTTCCTCGCCTGGCAGCAGACGCGCCTTGCCTTCGGGGTGCAAACGCAACTCTCGCAACGCCTGTTCACGGTCCATCTGCGCCAAACTTATACTTTTTGCTTGCAGGACAACTCAGCGCAATTAATTCATAATGTCACCAACGAGGCAAGCTTGTTCATTGGTAACGGAATATTACATACAGAATTTAATCTTGCTACCCTGTAGATAACAGACATCCACGGCCCTGTCATGCCTTCCAGGTGGTGCCGGAGCCCGGCAAATTCGCCGCCATTCCCCATTCAAACAGTGAATAAATAAGATTCTTATGCGCCTGACAATCATTGGAACCGGCTACGTTGGTTTGGTCACTGGTACCTGCTTTGCTGATATGGGCAACGATGTACTTTGCCTGGATGTGAATCGCGATAAAATTGCGCTACTAAAATCTGGGGGCATTCCGATTCATGAGCCGGAGCTGGATATGCTGGTGCAACGCAATGTAGCGGCTGGGCGCCTTTGTTTCAGCCATGATTATGACGAAGCGGTAGCGTATGCTGACTTACTCTTCATTGCCGTTGGCACTCCGCCAGACGGAGACGGCAGTGCCGATCTGCAATATGTGTTGTCCGCAGCACGTGAGATTGGTCAACGCATCACACGCCCTATGGTAGTAGTTGGTAAATCTACTGTACCCGTGGGCACCGCAGACAAGGTTCGCTGTGCTATCACCGAGGTACTTGCACTGCGTGGAGTAGACGTGTCTTTTGCCGTGATTTCCAACCCAGAGTTCCTGAAAGAAGGCTCGGCCATAGAAGACTTTATGAAGCCAGATCGCATAATTATTGGCAGCAATGACGAACACGCTACAGCAGTCATGCGCCAGTTGTATGCGCCGTTTAACCGTAATCATGACAAACTGATCATCATGGACGTGCGTAGCGCTGAATTGACCAAATATGCCGCCAACGCCATGCTGGCTACCCGCATCAGCTTTATGAATGAACTGGCCAACTTAGCTGAAACGCTGGGAGCCGATATCGAATTCGTGCGTCGGGGCATTGGCAGCGACCCGCGCATTGGCACGCATTTTCTCTACGCTGGTTGTGGCTATGGTGGGAGTTGCTTCCCAAAAGACATACAGGCACTGATTAAAACTGCTGTCCAGCACGGGCACGAGTTGAAGGTGCTACAAGCTGTTGAGTCAGCAAATGAAGCACAAAAAAATATCCTCTTTAGTAAACTGCGGTCCTTTTATGCCAACAGAGGTGGC
Organism: Nitrosomonadaceae bacterium; assembly: GCA_030646695.1. Classification (GTDB taxonomy): domain Bacteria; phylum Pseudomonadota; class Gammaproteobacteria; order Burkholderiales; family Nitrosomonadaceae; genus VFJL01. Next base: position 23,499 of record JAUSLF010000064.1, on the reverse strand, counting down.
TTGGATGGTAAAGTCATCGCTCTATGGGGACTCGCTTTCAAACCCAATACCGACGACATGCGTAAAGCCCCTAGTCAGACGCTTATCCGACAATTGCTTAATGCAGGTGCCCTGGTACGCGCATACGACCCCGTAGCCAAAGAGGAAGCGTTGCGACAAATGGGTGATTGGCGCGGCTTGGAATGCTGCAATAGTGCACGTGAAGCGGTAGAAGGGAGCCATGCTCTCGTCATTGTGACGGAGTGGAAGGAGTTTCGCAGTCCGGATTTTTTCCACCTTGCAGCAAACCTCATAGATGGCGCCATTTTTGATGGCCGTAATTTATACGACCCCGCCGCCCTTCATGGCGTTGGTCTGTATTACGACAGTATTGGTCGCGCCGCTGTATTGCCACCTGTTTACTGATGGCAATTTCTGATGGCAATTTTCAGCCGGAATCTTGTCAGATTGACATCGCTTCCATGGGCAGACCTCGTGCCCTGCTGGAAGGTGGGGGACAGATGCCGTTTCACGACCCGCTATTTACTGCCAAGGAATAATTCTTGAAGATTCTCGTCACAGGTAGCGTTGGTTTTATCGGTTTTCACACCACAAAGCGCTTGCTAGAACGGGGAAATAGCGTAGTGGGGTTTGACGTGGTGAATGACTACTACGACCCCGCTATCAAAGAAGCACGTTTAAAGATTCTTAAGGAAATAGCCGCGACAACCGGCAGCCAATATAATTTTATACGCTCCGACTTAGCTGACCAACAGGCCGTCAACGATTGTTTTAAACAACATTCTTTTGACCGGGTCATTCATTTGGCTGCCCAAGCCGGCGTACGGTATTCGTTGATTAACCCACACGCCTATGTGGAGAGTAACATTATTGCTTTTACCAACATTATCGAGGCCTGTCGGCACAACCAAACGCCACACCTGACATATGCCAGTAGCAGCAGCGTATATGGCGCCAACACCACCATGCCGTTCAGTGAGCACAGAGGCGTGGATCACCCCCTGTCCTTCTACGCTGCCACCAAACGCGCCAATGAACTCATGGCGCACAGCTACAGCTACCTATTTCGGCTTCCAACGACGGGCTTACGCTTTTTTACAGTCTATGGCCCGTGGGGTCGGCCGGATATGGCTTTGTTCTTGTTTACCAAAAATATCCTCGAAGGCAAACCCATTCGAGTGTTTAATCATGGCAACCATACGCGTGATTTCACTTATGTGGAGGACATCGTAGAGGGTGTCATTCGAGTCAGTGACGATATTGCCCAACCTAACCCAAACTGGGATAGTGGTAACCCGGATCCAGCCAGCAGCAATGCGCCTTATCGCATCTTTAACATCGGCAACAACAATCCCGTTAAGCTCAATGAGTACATCACGGCAGTTGAAACAGCCCTGGGCAAGAAAGCTATCAGGGAGCTATTACCGTTGCAAGCCGGCGATGTGCCAGACACTTTTGCAGATGTATCGGCGCTGGTGAGGCAGGTAGGCTACAAACCATCCACTCCCATTAAACAGGGCGTAGCGAATTTTGTGAGTTGGTACCGCGCTTACTACAAGATTTAATTAAATGACTTCCACCATCAATCTGTTAACCGCCCGCAAAGTCTATAGTCTGTTCACGCCCACCGAGCGGCGCAACGCGATGATGTTGCTGGGATTGATGTTCATCGGCATGTTGCTGGAGACACTCGGTATAGGTTTGGTCATCCCGGTGATGGCGCTGCTCACGCAAGGTGATTACGCCAGTAAGTATCCCGCTCTCTTGCCGGTTTTCGAAGCGCTAGGCAATCCCAGCCAGCAAAACCTTGTCATTGGCGGCATGTTGGGGTTAGTAGGGACTTATCTGGTCAAAAATGTATTTCTCGCCTTCCTTGCTTGGCGCCAGACAAGCTTTACTTTTGGTGTAGGAGAGCAACTCTCACAACGTTTATTCACGGTCTACCTATGCCAGCCCTATACCTTCCACTTACAACGAAACTCCGCACCGTTGTTGCGTAACGTCACCAATGAGGTGGGTTTGTTCATAGGTGTGATCGCCGCATATTTGGCCTTTCTCACTGAAATCTTGGTGCTGCTTGGTCTGTTTGTTCTGCTGCTATTCGTCGAACCACTGGGGGCATTTATCGTGGTGAGCGTGCTGGGCACAGCTGCCTGGGGATTTCATCATTTCACCCGCAGTCGTATCACGCGTTGGGGTCAGACACGTCAGCATCATGAGGGTTTGCGTATTCAGCACCTGCAACAAGGTCTGGGTGGCGCCAAGGATGTGAAACTTCTCGGTCGCGAAACCGATTTTCTGGAACAATACCGCCTGCACAATGCCAAGAGTTGGCGCATCGGGCGAATGTCATCTACCCTGAAACAGTTGCCGCGCCTATGGTTGGAAATGCTCGCCGTTGGTGGATTAGCCGCCCTCGTTCTTACCATGCTGGCCCAAGGCCGCGCGATGGAGTCGGTGCTGCCTATGCTGGCTCTGTTCGCAGCAGCAGCTTTTCGTTTGATGCCTTCGGTCAATCGCATACTGGGTGCGGTGCAGACGCTGCGCTTCAGTCAGCCGGTTATAGATACTCTGTATGCAGACTTGCAGCTTGCTATTCCCGCCGCTAATGATAATCACATTCCCGCCACGCCCTTCCACGGGATGCTGGAACTACGACAGGTCAACTATACCTACTTTGGTGCGCCGCAGCCTGCGCTCAATGATCTATCGCTCGCCATTCACCGTGGTGAGTCGGTAGGCTTTATCGGCGCCAGTGGTGCGGGCAAGAGCACCTTGGTAGATATCATATTAGGTCTCCTTACTCCCGACAGCGGCGAGGTACGGGTGGATGGCACGGATATCCATGTTCATTTACGCAATTGGCAAAACCAAATCGGCTATGTGCCGCAATCGATATTTCTCACCGACGACACACTGCGGCGCAATGTGGCTTTTGGTCTGCCCAACGAGCAGATTGACGATGTTGCTGTGCAGCACGCTATCATGGCCGCACAACTTGAAGAGTTCGTGGCCAGCCTGCCCGATGGGCTGGAAACCATCGTGGGTGAGCGCGGCGTTCGGCTTTCGGGCGGACAGCGCCAGCGCATTGGTATCGCCCGGGCACTCTACCATGACCCTGCCGTGCTGGTGCTGGACGAAGCCACCAGTGCGCTGGATACCACTACCGAACACGGTGTGATGCAAGCCGTGCGCGCACTGCATGGTACCAAGACCATCATCATTGTCGCCCACCGCCTCAGCACCGTAGAACATTGTGACCGTCTCTACCGGCTGGAACAGGGGCGAGTGGTGGAAGAGGGCAAGACAAGGGAAATTCTTGGCCTTTCCGAGAGGAAGGTCGTTTGAGGTGAGCAAGGGCTACATTTTAGTTCTACGGCACAAAAGCAAATACATATAATCAAGGAGTGAAAGCAGCCCTATGAAAAAGTTGATCGATTTAACCAGCGGCAAATACTCGCACGACTGCTATGTCATCGCCGAAGCTGGTCTTAACCATAATGGTTCGGTGAAGATAGCCAAAGCTTTAATTGATGTCGCGGCTATTGCTGGCACAGATGCGGTCAAGTTTCAGAAGAGGACAGTAGAGAAGTTGGCAGTCAAGTCAGTCCTCGACGCACAGGACGATCGCTTCCCGGAGTTTGGAAAGACCTATAGAGAAATCCGGCAACATCTGGAATTTTCCCTGGAGGAGTATCGGGAGCTGAAGGACTACGCACAATCCAAAGGTCTTGATTTCATGGTCACCGCTTTCGACACCGAAGCAGTGGACTTTCTTGAAGAGTTGGGTGTGGAAGCCTATAAGTTGGCCAGCCACAGTGCCACCAACTTGCAACTTCTAGACTATCTGGCGCGCCTGCGCAAGCCCACCGTGCTCTCCACTGGCATGGCTGAGTTGGAGGAGCTGGATCGCGCCGTCGAAATCTTCCGTCGGCATGATGCGCCACTTGTGCTACTGCATTGCGTGTCGGCCTATCCCACACCGCTGGCGGAGTGCAACCTGGCAATGATTGATGTGCTCAAAGCACGTTATAGTTTACCTGTTGGGTATTCGGGGCACGAGTTGGGTTACTTGCCGACAGTCGTGGCCGTCAGTATGGGCGCGCAGATGGTGGAGCGCCATTTCACTCTGAACAAAACCATGGTTGGATTCGACCATAAGATGTCGCTAGAACCGGATGAACTCATTGCCATGGTGCGCGATATTCGCAATGTAGCGAAAATCCGTGGAACGGGCGAGAAGCGAGTAAGCGAGACAGAATGGGTCACCCGCCGCAAATATCATGTTTCCATGGTATCTGCCGTGACCGTCAAGGTAGGTAGCGTGCTAAGTGAAACAATGGTGTCCTACCGCAATCCGGGCACCGGGATTCCGTCGAAGCTGGCGCATACGGTTCTGGGCAAGCGGGCGCTACGCGATATTCCTGCCGATGAATTGTTATCAGCCGACATGTTCGAGTAAAATCGCACAATGCCTGAAATCTCCATCATCGTCCGCACCAAGAACGAGGAACGCTGGATCACCCACTGCCTGGCCATGCTATACAAGCAGGATCTCCAGGATTTCGAGGTAATTCTGGTAGATAACCAGAGCACAGACCATACTGTGACGGTAGCCTCACGCCATCCGTTGGCGGCGGTGATCAATATCGACAAGTACTTACCCGGCTACGCTCTCAATGAGGGGATTCGTGCGTCCAAGGGTCAATTCATTGTGTGTCTCTCTGCCCACTGCATTCCCAAGAGTACAGACTGGCTATCGGCACTGCGCCGCAACTTCGACGAGGATGAGAAGTTAGCCGGCGTCTACGGGCGCCAGTTGCCGGTGAGCTTCACCAGCGCAGTGGACAAGCGCGATCTGCTCATTGTATTTGGCCAGGATCGCCGGGTACAGATCAAGGATTACTTCTTTCACAATGCCAACAGCATGTTACGCCGTGATGTGTGGGAGCAATTTCCCTTCGACGAGCAAGTCACCAATATCGAGGACCGGGTATGGGGCAAGGCGGTGATTGAAGCAGGCTACCGCATCGTCTATGATCCAGAGGCAACGGTATACCATCATCATGGATTGCACCAGGGTAACGCCCTGGAACGCGCCAAAGGTGTGGTTTCCATTATCGAGCGGGTGGATGAGGGGTTAGTTAACGAATTACCCGAGTCGCTGCGCCCCGAGCACGCCAACATTGGTGCCGTGGTGCCTGTGCAAGGGGAGATAGAAACAGGGAGCCTTGAGGATCGTCTGTTGACCGGTGCCATTGCCGCTCTCAAACAGGCCAAGTATGTCGATCACATCTACCTGGTTGCGAGTTCCCCCGCCTTGGCGGAGCGCCTTGGCGTCAACTGGATCAATCGCCATGAACTGACTGATGCTGACATGATGAGCCTCGACGAGTTGATGAGTGAGGTGCTGCGCATCATCGAATCCCGAAACGACTTTCCCGAGGCGCTGCTGTATGTCAACTACGATTATCCCTTCCGTCCACCAGATTTGTTTGATGATCTGATCTTGGATGCCCAGTACAAGGGATATGACACGGTGTTTTCGGGATTGGTTGACTTCGGCCATTACTGGTTCCATAACGGCAGCGACGAATTCAAACAAACCGACTCATCGATGAAATCCCGCGACCAGCGCCAGCCGATTTATCGAGCACTTTATGGTCTGGGTTGTGTGAGTTCGGCATGGGTGATACGCACTGGCAAAATGGTTGGCGGTAAGATTGGCATCTTACCCATCGATGACCCGAAAAGTGCATTGCGTCTCCGCGAATTGGGGTCGGAGAAAATTTATGAGGCGCTACTTAATACCAGTCTGGTGTGAAGGCGCAGAGAATATGAGCGAACAACCGCGAATTTTGGGCGTAACATTGGCGCGCGGCGGATCCAAGTCGGTCCCGATGAAAAATATCCGCCCTATCCTGGGTATTCCACTCATCGCTTACACCATTGCTGAGGCTCTGCGCAGCCGCTGGATCACTCGTTACCTCGTCTCTACGGATGACAAGGGAATCCGGCAGGTGGCGCTCGCATACGGTGCCGAGGCGCCCTTTCTGCGCCCCGCTGAGTTCTCCACCGATACTGCCAGTTCCGTCGGTGCGCTACAACACGCGGTGGGCTGGACCGAGCAAGAGGAGGGAATGCGGTATGACTACATTATCGAGCTCATGTGCACCAACCCACTCAAAAATGTGGATGATATCGATGCGGCATTGCAGAAATTGATCACCACCGGCGCTGATTCGGTCATCGCGGTACATAGGCTCGACGATCACCACCCTATCCGCATCAAGAAGATCGTTGATGACAAGATTGTGGATTTCTGCCTGCCGGAGATTCCAGAAACTCGCCGCCAAGACCTAAAGCCGGATGCCTACGTCCGTAGCGGATCAATTTATGCCTTGCGGCGTGATCATTTGATGGTTGAAGGGCGGCGCTACGGCACGGAGAACAGCCGTCCATACATTCTGCCACCGAAGCGCGCGGTCAATGTGGATACCGAGATTGACTTTCTAGTGGCAGAAAAAATTTTAGAGGAAGCGCCACGCACCTACATTAAACCCGTTGGGGACATGAAGCCGTGACGCTACCGAAGATTCTTGTGATTACGCCAGTCAGGCATATCACTGGTGTGCCGGAGGTTCTGGAGGCAACCGGTCAGGTAACCTACATGGACGACCCGACCCCGGAAGAGGTGATTGCCGCCATTGGAAAGTATGACGCCCTCTATACCAATCCCAATAAGTCCAAGGTTTTTATTGGACCAGCGGTAATCGACGCAGCCAGGAACCTGAAGGTCATTTGCACCGCCTCGACGGGCACCAACCATATTGATAAATCCTATGCCGCAGAGAAGGGATTGCCGATTCTGGCACTGACCGAAGAGCGTGAGGTGATTAGTCGCATCAGCTCCACCGCCGAGCTAGCTTTTGCTCTGACGATGGCGGGTCTGCGTCACGTGGTGCGCAGCCACAACGCAGTGCTGAGGGGTGAGTGGGATTATACTCGCTACATCGGCCGCCAGATGAACTGCCTGACCATCGGCGTGATTGGCTACGGGCGCTTGGGCACCATGTATGCTCGCTATTGCCAGGCCTTTGGTTCACGCGTCCTGGTTTTCGACCCCTACAAAACAGTGGATCGGGAAGGACTGGAGCAGGTGAAAGACCTCTCAGTGCTGCTGCGCGAGTCGGACGTGATCGCTATTCACGTACACGTCACCGGTGAGACTCAGGGGATGATAAACGCAGAATGCTTTGCACAGATGAAAAAGGACATATTGCTGGTCAATACCTCACGTGGCGATATCGTCAATGAGCCAGATCTCGTGAGTTTTTTGCGCGCAACCCCGCAGGCGCGGGCAGCGACCGATGTACTCGCCGATGAAATTCGCAATCGGTTGGCGAGTCCTTTGCTGCAGTACGCCCATGAGAGCGAGCAGGTAATCATCACTCCGCACATTGGTGGCATGTCGCGCGAGGCGCAGGAGATAGCCTACGGGCATGCGGCGCACAGTTTGCAGAGCTTCTTTGCGACACGTATTTGAGTTTTATAATCTCATCCTAAATGGGTTCAAAGCTGTGATAACAATACAAGACGATTGGGAGTTTAACGTACTAGGCATCTATAACTTCCTAAAGCCTGGTCGCTTCGATGCCTTATTCAAATTCATCCAAGATAACCATTCCAAAATACCGGGAGATATCGTCGAGGCAGGTGTTTATCGCGGAAGTTCACTCATCGCACTTGGCATGCTTCTAAAACAACTGGGATCGGACAAGAAGGTTTACGGTTTTGATAGCTTTGCGGGTTTTCCGCCAATCTATCACCCCAAAGATGCCCTTTCCAATTTTGAGCGGATGTATGAGGCAAGCCTTATTGACGATCACCACATTATGGCAGTGCGGAAGAATCGTCAGTGGTGGGAGGCTCTACATATGGAGCATGAAGTTCCCCTAACGGAAGGAATTTCTTCTTCCGGGGCTTTCTCTGATACAAGCATCGGACTTTTAAAACGGAAGATAGAATTAGTCGGGCTGGACAACATTATTCTCGTCGATGGCCCATTTAATGAAACCATGACTGTTGCTGTGGAACCAACCAAAATAATGGCTGTTGTTATGGATTGTGATCTCTATCGAAGTTATCTGGACGCATTTGAATTTACATGGCCCCGCCTTTCGACGGGCGGGATGATTCATCTCGATGAGTATTACTCGCTCAAATTTCCAGGCGGCCGGCTAGCGACTGATGAGTTTATCAGGGACAAGCGCGCGAGGCTGGAAATGGCGACGCTGAAACCGGGTGACTTTCAGCGGTGGTATGCCATAAAGGAAGGCTAGATTTCCGCATTCTCATCGCTTGCTATAAGAGGCTGCTATATGTCTGACAAGATACTTTTCCGGGGCGAAGACCTCGAACAATTCAATAAATGGCGTACCGTCGAAAAAGACCACTGCATTGCCTGCGGCAGTAGAGATTTTGAGCTGTGGGCAACAGCAGGTTCATACAAAGCCGTAAAGTGCGTTAAATGCGGACTCATCTGGATGAATCCGTTTTTGAATGATGAAGGTCTGGGCAAGTACTATGCGGACTACATTGGCCGTCGGCGTCTGAACAATGACTTAAAGATGGAGCAGCGCAAGATCCAATATCAATCCGACCGAGAGTTTATTGAGCACTTCATCAGTGACGGTAAGATTCTTGATGTCGGATGCAATGGCGGCTTCTTCCTGGAGGCGTTAAGCACAAAGTTCGAGAAGCACGGCATCGAGATTGATCCAGAGGCGGTTGTCTATGCGCAGAAAACTCAAAAACAATTTGGCAAAAATATTCTCTGTGTTGCTCTGGAAAGAGCGCCATATGAGAACAGTTCCTTTGACATGATTGCAATGCGTGGCACTATCGAACATCTTTCTGATCCAGTAAATGCGATTAAGAAAGTCAGCCAGCTTCTTAAGAAGGGCGGTTATTACTATATTACTGCCACACCAAACGGTGATAGCTTTGCGGCTGATCTGTTCCGAGACAAGTGGACGCTGTTCCATCCAGTCCAGCATATTTGGCACTTTAGTCCGAAGACGCTTAGTCTTATCTGCTCCAGATTCGGACTTAAGCTGATTGCCAAAGATTTTCCATATCTGGGTACGCCTTACGAAAATGCGCGTGAGAACGTGAAGATTGTTGCCAAAGCAATCAAATCAAGGGAACAAAATCCTTCAGCTGAGTTGCCGATCAGCCCGCCATTCTGGGAAAACATGATGGCGCTAGTGTTTGAGAAGACGAAATAAGCATTTCAAGGTAGTGAATAAAGCCTGCAAATTAGGCCCCCGCATATGCTTACAAAACACGCTATTCCTCTGTTAGCTGAATCCTTCGATCCTGAGCAATTTGCATTATTCCCCAGTGAGCTAGGGGGGGGCGTGACAATTACACAGGATGAAATGTTGCAGTTGTCGCAGATTTATTCGCGATTTTACGAAACCTATATTTCTCGCCTGTCAGTCCGATTGACCAGCCAATTCGATATCACGGAACCCGCAGCCGGCATACTCTCGCGCCGTGCATTGGTGCCATTAATTCACTGTTTCATGGATCGTCTGCTTCGAGTAAAAAAAGCGATTGACTGCGCGCCCAATCAGTTGGTTACACCTCGCCAAAAATTGTTTCCGACGTTTGATACGATCGAGGCTTTCGAGCAATGCGCTGTTGACAACCCTGCGTTCAACCAGTCGATGATCTGGTTTGTGGGGCGTGTCTGGCAACTCCCGGAATCTGATCCCGTACCCGAGCAACCGCCGTTCACGCCTCAGGTCGGATTTAAAAACAATCTGTTTCGTTTGTATCCGAGAACCCCATGGCGGCTGATAAAAAAAATATGGCTGCGGTTACTGGGGCTACTGCCAAAGTCTCGTTTCCCTACATTAACCATGGCCAACGCAACAGGGGCATTTTTCCAGCATGGATTTTATTCGAAATATCTTGGTGATGTGAGTCCCAAGTGGCCACTCGCAGTAGTAAGTATCGATAGAGATCTTAGAGAGAAGCTGTTTTCGGATAATTTCATTGAAGATAGTGAGTTAAACGATTTTTTGATTAAATTGGAATTGGGAGTTCATGAGCAAAAGCGAACCCGACTTTTGTTAAAAGACTTCATGCAATGTTACTACCCATCCTCACTTCTTGAGGCAATTCCCCAGAATATGAAACAAGCTTTACAGGCACTGCAACCATTCAAAAAAAGAGCACTCATTTTATCGAGTGGAGGTGACTCTCGTTCTGCATACATAGTAGTGGGTGCAAAACAAATGGGGCTGTCCATTATTGACCACCAGCATGGTGGGCTTTACGGCTACATTGAGGACGTAAGCTCGATCCTCGAGCGCGAATATCCTGGAGTGGATCAGTTTATAAGCTGGGGTTGGTCGCGGCTACCCAGCCATCCTGCCGTAAAAGGAGTTTCTGTCATTGAATTACCAAGCCCGTGGCTGAGTGAGCGGAAACGTTATTGGGCGAAGCTGAGTTTGGGCGGAGAAAGAGAGTACGATTTTTTATTGATGCCCAATATAGTGAAACGCTTTCCTGCGGCACCGCAGGGTGCGTCAACGCCCCGTATCGACCTTATTCAGGAATTCGCTGCGTCATTAAAGCACCTTGTTAGCAAGGCGACCGAGAGGGGTATTAGGATTCTGCACAAACCCTATAATACAACTACCGTGAATTTACTTGCGAAGACCATGCAAGAGTTGGAATCAATAGGCGGGCTACAATATTGTTGTGAACAACAGTTAGATAAGGGTTTAACTCATAAGCTCGTGCAGCGCTGTCATGTGGTGCTATGGGACCAGCCAGGAACGGGATTTCTTGAATGCCTTTCATCAAATATCCCAACGATGGTCTATTGGCCCCGAACTTGCAGCCAGGAAGAAGCGTGGGTTAGGCCAATCTTTTTGGAGCTGGAACATCTTGGGATCGTGCACCGTGATATGGATACTCTTCTTGAAGAGTTTAAGAAATTTAAAGTATCGCCCGAATCGTGGATGAGTAATCTCGAGCGGACAACGTTGGTTAACCGCTTTTGTCGTAAGTTTGCGTGGACGAGCGATGAGTGGCCAAAACTCTGGCGTCGTTATTTTGATGCATTATCTGACTATAATGGCGCCGCTAATGGGCAATATGCCACCCCCTCGTGTGGAGAGAAAGACGAGGAAGATACCGAAGCAGGAATACATCGCTGAGTTCAAGGAACTATTGGTCAAGCGAGTAAAATCTGGCCAGAGGGCTGGCGCGTACCGAATATGGCATGACCTGTTCGATGAGCCATAAGGGGAATTGCTGGAATGCCACATCGGCGGAAGACCTCTTTAACAGCCTGGAAAATGAGCGGATGCACGACACGCGCTACGCCACGCGAAACGCAGCAATCGCTGATCTGTTCGATTATATTGAGCTGTTTTACAACCGGAAACAGCGTTATTCAACACTGGGTAGCAGCTCGCCCACACAGTTCCTGAAAGACTGGATTAGGGAACCGCTGAACAAGTCCTCCGTGGAGCGCGTTGCAGGCAAAATCGGGATGGCGCGCGACGAAGGTCGTAGCTCGGTCTATGAAGCCGAGGAGCGCAACACAGCAAGCGCCAGATTTTGCTGCAACCCCTACGGGACGGGACTTTGCAGGCGGTCTGCGGTATCAGATTCGGAGCGAAGGGAATGGCCATTCGCATTCTCGCCTTTCGTGCATCCCATCCCGCAAAGCCGCCGTCGCGCCCGCGCGGGACTTGTTCAGCGGTTCCTTAGTGCTCATCATGATAAAATACTGGTGGCGTGAAATCCACTCATTGGAAAATGAAAAACCGAGGGAAGCTCACTTGATCATGACGGCTATGGGAAAATACGGTCTAAATTTGTTGTCGAATATTCACGATTCCATTGACGACTTAAAGTCAGCCGGCTTCATAAACATCGGGGGGGACATTCTATCCGCCAGCGAAGTCAGGCAGCTACGCGATTTATCAGGCGAACTACTCTTGCAGTTTGAACAAGAGACACGAACAGCAACGGCTCCTACGGATTTCAAAAGAACAGGAGTAGGTGAGGGCGCGTGGGCTCTTACTAGGCTTTCTCAGCATCACCCTGCCATATCCCAAACAATTGATAAGGTTGTCAGCGATAAGAACGTTAAAACCATCCTCAAGTCGATTCTTGGTACAAACTATAAAATCTGGGAGATTTCGTTGAGAAGATCTTCCCCAGGTGACACGGGGCTGTATTTGCACCAAGATGCTCTTGGTCAGATCAATCTGGTCATTCTACTTACTGATAATTTAGCCGGAGATGGTGCAACCTCATTTCTACCAAAGAGTCATTTAGTTGCGAAGACAGCAAAGTCGCTTAGGGTTGAGGCACCGCCAGTTCTCTTAAATTTCATGCGGGGCTTGTTAAAACCTTTTACCGGGAGGGCGGGCGATATTGGTTTTTTCTTCAATAGAACCTGGCATGGAAGGTTTTCTAATCAGTCCACCAAGAGTCATGATGTAATACTCATAGCGTTTTTTCCGAGTGGCGCAACCTTCGGATTCGGCGGCTCTTATTTGGAACCGAGTCAAAAATACTTGAGCGAAATTAAGGGTACCGAGCTTAGCCGGCTGCTCGACCCCGGTTATGGTACAGAGTTGGTAGCTGACAAACTCTATAAAGTTGCAAGTGATGGCGGAAATACCGAAGCACCCTTCTCCCTCCAGATTGCGGATCCAGTAGGGCACAATTTAAAAACAGCAGGTTGGCGAGCTTACGTGGTTATTTTATTGTTGAGAATAATCATGCCGCTCGGCCGAATCGCCAGGCGCGGGATGGCAAGTAATAGAGTAGATACAAAGTGAATCTGCTCATCACTGGCGCCGATGGCTTCATCGGCTCCCACCTTACCGAAGCCCTTATTCGCCAAGGTCACAATGTGCGCGCCTTCGTGCTCTACAACTCTTTCAACTCCTGGGGTTGGCTGGATCATTGCGGCAAAGATGTGAAGGGTAAGTTCGAAGTGTTCTCTGGCGACATCCGCGATCCCCATGGAGTAAAGGAGGCGATGAAGGGCTGCGATGCGGTGCTGCATCTGGCAGCCTTGATCGCAATTCCATACTCCTACCACTCACCCGACACCTACGTGGATACCAATGTCAAAGGCACGTTGAATATGCTGCAGGCAGCGCGCGAATTCGGGGTGCAGCGGGTGATTCATACATCGACCAGCGAGGTCTACGGTACCGCACGGTTTGTGCCAATTACCGAGGAGCATCCGCTGCAGGGACAGTCGCCGTACTCGGCCACCAAGATCGCTGCGGATCAGTTGGCCTATTCCTTCTATGCGTCCTTCGGTCTGCCGGTGGTGATTGCGCGACCGTTCAACACCTACGGCCCGCGCCAGTCGGCACGTGCCGTGATCCCGACCATCATCACCCAGATCGCTAGCGGCCAGCGCCAAATTAAGCTGGGCGCGGTGTCGCCGACACGCGATTTCAGCTATGTGCAGGACATGGTGGCTGGTTTTATCGCTGCGCTCAACTCTGATCAAGGTCTAGGTGAAGTAGTGAATTTTGGCAGCAATTTCGAGATTTCCATCGGTGATACAGCTCGACTGATCGCTGAAACAATGAACACCGAGATTGATATCATTACCGATGAAGCGCGGCTGCGCCCGGAGAATTCAGAAGTCGAACGCCTGTGGGCGGACAATACCAAAGCCAGTCAACTGTTCGGCTGGCAACCCACCTATGGCGGCCACGAAGGCTTCAAGCGTGGCCTGACGGAAACTGCCGAATGGTTCAACAATCCCGCAAACCTCGCCAGCTACAAAGCCGATCGCTACAACATCTAAGATGGATACTATGGTGGAATCTCTCGATCAAGTGCTGCTGCAAGGGTTACGGGAAGTACTAGGCACGCCCAAAGGCATGATTGCCCTGCACGAACCAGAATTCACTGGCAACGAGAGTGCGTTGGTGCAGGACTGCCTCGACTCCACCTTTGTCTCCTCGGTTGGCAAATATGTCGAACAGTTTGAGGCGGCACTGGCCGAGTACACCGGTGCCAAACATGTGATTGCAGTCGTCAACGGCACGGCAGCGCTGCATATCGCGCTCAAACTCGCTGGCGTGCAATCTCAGGATGAAGTTCTGCTACCAGCGCTGTCATTCGTGGCCACCGCCAACGCGGTTTCCCATTCTGGCGCGGTACCCCATTTTGTGGACAGCAGTCTCGACACCATGGGAATAGATCCAATTGCGCTTGCCGAATATCTAAGCGCCACTGCTGAACCCACCTCTGATGGCTTGCGTAACCGTCACACTGGCCGCCGGATTGCCGCGATCGTGCCCATGCATACCTATGGTCACCCGGTTGATATGGCAACCTTGATGGAAGTGGCCAATCGCCACAAACTGGCCGTGGTGGAAGATGCCGCCGAGTCGCTGGGCAGCACCTATCAGGGTCGGCATACCGGCACTTTCGGCAAACTGGGCACGCTCAGCTTCAACGGCAACAAAATCATTACCACCGGTGGCGGTGGCGCCATTCTGACCAACGACACCGAGCTGGCGCGCCACGCCAAGCACCTCACCACCACGGCCAAGCGTCCTCACCGCTGGGAATTTTTCCATGACGAAGTGGCCTGGAATTATCGTCTGCCGAATCTGAATGCCGCCCTCGGTTGCGCGCAGATGGAACGCCTGCCGGATTTCCTGGCGCGAAAACGAGAATTAGCGAACAGATACCAAACGGCATTTTCCCGCCTCAGTGGCATCCGTTTCGTGGCCGAACCGGTACAATCGCGCAGCAATTACTGGCTCAACACGGTGCAGCTTGAAGTGCCAGAGATGAATATACGTGACCAGATGCTCGCTGCCACCAACGCTGCCGGTTATCAGTGCCGCCCCACCTGGATACTGCTGCACAAGCTGCCCATGTACACCGACTGCCCACATGCACCGCTGCCAGTGGCAGAACAGTTGGAGGCAAGCTTGATCAATCTGCCGAGCAGTGCTGGTTTGATGCTGCGTATCGGTGAACTCGCGTGATGGAAAAATTGCTCGTTAAAGTAAGAGGGGATGATGTGATATGCCGTATGAGGGATATGGTGAGATTTGAGAACCTAAAAGAGCTGATCATCGAGATAAGAGGGCAAAGTATTTTGCTTGATAGCGATGTGGCTGATCTTTACGGTGTTGAGACAAAAAGAATAAATGAGGCGGTGAAAAATAATCCTGATAAGTTTCCGAATGGATACATCATGGAACTTGATAAAAACGAATGGGATTCGTTGAAGTCGAAATTTTCGACTTCAATCAAGGGTGGCAAAGTAAAGCTTCCAAGCGCATTTACGGAAAAAGGGCTGTATATGCTGGCGACCATCCTCAAAAGCCCACAAGCAACCCAAGCGACCATCTCGATAGTTGAGACTTTCTCAAAAATCAGAGATCTGTCCAGAAGCATCAAAGAGCTATCAATGGCTCAAGATAAAGCCGATCAAAAATCGCTTATGAAAAAAAGCGGAGAGCTAATCGCCGAAATTTTCAATGACGATTTGCAAACAAGCGACACAGAAACATCTATCGAGTTGAACTTCGCGGTTTTGAAGTTCAAACACACGATAAAAAAGAAAAATAAATGAGAAAAATCTGCATCGTCACCGGCACCCGGGCCGAATACGGCCTGCTTTACTGGCTGATGAAGGAGGTCGGTGCCGACCCTGATCTGCAATTGCAGATCATTGCCACTGGCATGCATCTTTCGCCCGAATTCGGGTTGACCTATCAACAGATTGAGGCCGACGGTTTCAACATTGATGCCAAGGTCGAGATGTTGCTTTCATCCGATTCACCGGTGGGCATTACTAAATCCATGGGCCTGGGGGTCATTGGCTTTGCCGATGCACTGGATCGACTGAAGCCGGATATTTTAGTGGTGCTGGGAGATCGCTTCGAGATTCTGGCCGCGGCGCAGGCGGCAATGGTGGCGCGGATACCGATTGCGCACATTCATGGGGGCGAGACGACCGAAGGCGCCTTCGATGAAAGCATCCGCCATGCCATTACCAAGATGGCACAATGGCATTTTGTGGCTGCGGAGTCCTATCGCAAACGGGTGATCCAACTAGGGGAAACATCGGATCGGGTATTCAACTTTGGCGCACCGGGACTGGATCACCTTCAGCGTCTCGAGTGGATAGATAGACCTTCTTTGGAAAAGTCATTGGCAATCAAACTTGATCCGCCTGTCTTTCTAGTTACCTACCACCCTGCAACTTTGAGTCAGCAAAAACCCATTGCGGCGATGAACGAGTTACTCGCGGCGCTGGAAGAATTTTCTCAAGCGACCATTATCTTCACTTACCCAAATGCGGACACAGGGGGCCGTGCGTTGATCGACCGGCTGGATCAGTGGATTGTGGCTAACAAGCGACGTGCCAAAGCGTTTGTTTCCCTGGGCCAGCAACGATATTTGAGTCTGATGTGCGAAACGGACGTAATCATTGGTAATTCCTCCAGTGGTCTTACGGAAGCACCAGCCTTAAAGAAGGCAACGGTGAATATTGGCGATCGGCAGAAGGGACGCCTAAAGGCATCATGTATCATTGACGCTTCCGAAGAAAAAGAATCAATTATCGCTGCGATAAACAAGGCTCTTTCGGGAGGATTTCGCGCAGAGCTGCCGTTTACCAAATCTCTGTATGGCTCTGGTGATGTCAGTCGTCGAATCAAGGACACTCTCAAGACATCTACACTACGGACGCAGAAGGCATTCTTTGACATCGAGCATAGACACTGATATGCCAACCTTCATCATCGCCGAAGCCGGTGTGAACCATAACGGTGACCTGAATCTCGCCAGGCAACTGATTGATGTCGCCGCCGAAGCCGGCGCCAATGCGGTCAAGTTCCAGACTTTCCAGGCAGAGCAGGTGGTCAGCCGCCATGCACCCAAGGCGGAGTACCAGACTCGCACTACCGACCAGGCCGAAAGTCAGTTCGAGATGATCCGAAAACTCGAATTGACCGAGACCAATCACGAAGTGCTGATTGCTCACGCCCAAGTGCGTGGCATTGCGTTTCTATCTACCCCATTCGATATGCCGAGCCTGCACCTGCTCACCAAGCGACTCGGATTGCAGACGGTCAAGATTCCATCGGGAGAAATCACCAATGCCCCCTTTCTGCTCGCCATCGCCCGGGTGGCGCAGCAAGTCATTCTCTCCACCGGCATGAGCACGCTGGCGGAGGTGGAGGCGGCCTTGGGTATGTTGGCGTTTGGGTTTGCCACACAGTCCGCCGCTACACCCCAGCATGGCGATTTTGAGCGGGCCTTCGCCTCTGAAGCGGGCCAACAAGCCCTGCGCGAGCACGTGACCCTGCTGCACTGCACCACCGAATATCCAACACCTTTTGATGAGGTGAACCTGCGCGCGATGGACACCCTGGCTGCGGCATTTGGGCTGCCGGTGGGTTACTCCGATCACACGCTGGGAATCCATGTCTCGCTTGCTGCTGTGGCGCGCGGGGCGCGAGTAATCGAAAAACACCTTACCTTGGATCGCAACCTGCCTGGCCCGGATCACAAGGCATCATTGGAGCCGGATGAACTGCGGCAATTGGTGCGCCAGATCCGCGAGATTGAACAAGCGTTGGGCGATGGCATCAAACGGCCAACAGCATCTGAGTGGGAAAACCGTGATGTTGCGCGCAAAAGCCTGGTGGCGGCGAAGGCGATCAAAGTGGGGGAAGTGTTTACAGAAGAAAATCTTACCTGTAAGCGGCCGGGGACTGGCGCCAACCCCTCTTCGTATTGGCAGACACTGGGTCAAGCAGCCACTCGCAGTTATGCAGCCGACGAGGCATTGGATGGCTAAATCGGTTTATCTGCTGGGTGGCGGTGGACATGGTCGAGTTGTCCTGGACGCGCTGCTTTCGAGTGGCGTGAATACTGCCGGTATCCTTGACCCTGATCTGAAAGTTGGCGATCGAGTGTTCGGTGTGCCCGTGAGGGGCGGCGATGAGTTTCTGGATCAGCTTGCCCCAACAGATGTATTGCTGGTCAATGGTCTGGGGGCCAATCCCTACGTAGGCAATCGAAAGAGATTGTTCGAAGAGATGAGGGCGCGTGGTTTTTCATTTGATGCGGTCCGACATCCTTCCGCAGTGATTGAACGGGAGTGTAATTTGGGCGCAGGTTCTCAAATCATGGCTGGTGCGGTTTTGCAGAACCGGGTTCGGATCGGAGACAACGCCGTGGTCAATACTCTTGCCAGTATTGATCACGATTGTGTGATTGGCACACACACCTTTGTTTCACCGGGCGTCGTGTTGAGTGGGGATGTGTTGGTGGGTGAGTCAACCTTCATTGGCGCAGGGGCAGTTGTGCTGCCCGGTATTGAGATCGGTGTAAATGTTGTAATCGGTGCCGGTGCAGTAGTTATCAAAAGTGTCCCTGATGGATGGATCGTTGCAGGTAACCCCGCAGCCCAGATTGGAATGAACAAATAATGGAAAACTGGAAGGATGTGATTGTCTCGCCTGAGACGCCGTTGGGCGATGCGATCGCCAAGATTGATGCGTCAGGCCTACAGGTAGCGCTAGTTTTGAATGCTGATGGTACCTTGGCGGGTGTGCTCACTGATGGCGACATCCGGCGGGCGATTCTGCGTGGGAAAGGCCTGCAAATCCCAGTCTCAGAGACAATGAATCGCACACCGACCACGGTCCCCGCATCCGCGCCGCACGACGAGAAACTGACTTTGATGCGTCGCATGACCCTCCACCATCTTCCGTTGGTGAATGATACTGGCCGGGTCGTTGGACTAGAGACTCTCGACGAGCTCATCGGCGCCGTAGAGCGTCTCAATTGGGTAGTACTGATGGCTGGCGGCCTGGGTACGCGCCTGCAGCCACTTACCAATGAATGTCCCAAGCCGCTATTGACGGTGGGCGGCAAGCCGATTCTGGAAACCATCCTCGAAAGCTTTGTCGAACAGGGTTTCAAGCGCATCTTTCTGTCGGTCAATCACAAGGCTGAGATGATCCGTAACTACTTTGGCGCAGGTGAGCGCTGGGGCGTGCAGTTGGATTATCTGCACGAAACCAGCCGTCTCGGCACCGCCGGCGCGCTGTCGCTGCTGCCGGGAAAGCCGACTACTCCAATCATTGTGATGAACGGCGACTTACTTACACGTACCAACTTCGGAAGCCTGTTACAGTTCCACATCGCCCAGGGTGCCGCCGCCACCATGGCCGTGCGTGAATATGACTTTCAGGTGCCCTACGGCGTGGTGCGACTTAATGGCACGCGTATCGAAGCCATTGAGGAAAAACCGGTGCAGGAGTTCTTCGTCAACGCCGGTATCTACGCGCTATCACCGGAAGCACTGGATCATCTGCCAATAAAAACCATGTTCGACATGCCCACCCTGTTCGAACACCTCATCGTAGCTGGCAAGATTACAGCTGCTTATCCACTGCGCGAATACTGGCTGGATATCGGGCAACTGGAGGAGTTTGAAAGGGCACAGCGGGAGTGGGATCCTCAATGATCAATGGTCAAAAGGTATTGGGGCTGATCACGGCACGAGGTGGGTCAAAAGGCGTCCCTGGCAAGAATATCCGGGTGGTGGGTGGCAAACCACTAATCGCTTGGACCATCGAGGCTGCACAAACCTCGAAGTATCTGGATCGCCTGATTCTCTCATCTGACGATGATATAATTATCGAAGTTGCCAAAACCTACGGCTGCGAGGTTCCCTTCAAGCGCGAGGCGCATCTTGCTACGGATGACACCCCCAGTATCGATGTTGTATTGGACGCCTTGGATCGATTTCCTGAATACGATTGGATCGTTTTGCTCCAGCCCACTTCGCCACTACGAACGGCTGATGATATTGATGGGGCGCTGCAAAAGTGCATTGAACTGGGTTCTCCAGCCTGTGTGTCGGTGTGTGAAACGGAACAGAATCCGTATTGGATGTACACCCAAAAAGAGTCGCGTCTGCAACCTGTCATCAATGTGCCACTGATTGAAAGACGGCAGGATTTGCCACGCGTCTATGTGCTCAATGGCGTTGTTTATGTGGCACGGTCTGATTGGTTGCGAATAACGCGAAACTTCATGTCAGCTGAGACCGTAGCCTATACCGTACCACCGAACCGTTCGTATGATTTGGACTCAGAGCAAGACTTTGAAGCACTAGAAATGTATTTTCAAAAACTAGGGATTTAAAATGGAAAAAAGAGACCTGATTAAACAATACAATCTTCCAGAGCAAGTCAAGTTCTGCAAGAAATGTACCGTATCAAATCAGCGGCCACGAATCAGTTTTGATGAGCAAGGCATCTGTTCAGCGTGCAATTTTGCCGACTACAAGAAGAGCAAGATTGACTGGGTTATGCGTGAAAAAGAACTCATTGATCTTTGTAACCGATTTCGTAAAAACAATGGTGAATTCGATGTTATCGTCCCAGGTAGCGGTGGCAAAGATTCGGGATTCGTAGCGCACCAACTCAAATATAAGTACGGCATGAACCCGCTTACCGTTACCTGGGCACCGCTGAAGGCCACTGAACTCGGCAGGAAAGATTTGGATGCGCTTATTGCATCAGGATTCGACAATATACTTGGCACACCAAACGGCAAGACAACGAGAAGGCTTACCCGACTGGCTTTTTGCCACCTTGGTGACCCGTTCCAACCCTTCATCTACGGGCAAACAAACTTTCCTCTCCATATGGCCGTCAAATACAACGTTCAACTCATTATGTATGGCGAAAATGGGGAAGCCGAGTATGGCGGTGACATGAAGAATGCTCATCGGCCAACGCGTGACATACAAGACCATGATAAGCACTATTTTTCAGGCCTTCCACCCGAATTCTGGGCAGAGTATGGTGTGACGCAGGCGGACCTTCGGCCGTTTATGGCGCCACCATATGAATCAATTGTTAGCAACAAGACTGAAATTCACTTTTTTAGTTATTACAAACATTGGGATCCAAAAGAGAATTATTACTACTGCAAGGAAAACACAGGCTTTTTGCCGAATCCAGAACGTTCTGAGGGAACTTACTCCAACTATGCGAGCCTGGATGACTGCTTGGATGGATTCCATTATTACTTGGCTTACATCAAGTTTGGAATCGGGCGGGCAACTGCCGATTCGTCCCATGAGATACGGGATGGAGAAATTACGCGAGAAGAGGGCATCGCGCTCGTCAAGAAATATGATGGCGAATTCCCTCGTAAATACTTTCAAGAGTTTCTCGAATATTGCGACATTACTGAAGAGGAAGTGCAAGAAATCATCGACAGCTGGCGTTCCGATCACCTTTGGGAGAAAGTAAATAGTACGTGGCGGCTAAAATATACGGTCTATAAAGAAGACTGACGCAGCGTCATCGAATGTTTACGCATAAAGTTATTCCTGTGTCCGCGGCCCCTATCTTTATAGTGAGAAAAATCCGATGGCGGATTATCATGGTTCAACTCGGAACAGCTATCAGAAGCAGCACGAACTCGTCACCCTCGGATTGACGCAGCGGCGTGAATATCGACGTCCTGATGGCGCAGCTGCACGTGTCCTTGGTAGACAAGCAAGCTTGTAGGTGAGCAGCTCAATTGGAGTTTTCTGCGATCCCTTTCCGGCATGGGTTACTGCATGTTCCTGCAGAACTTCATTCAAGTACCTACGTGATACTCGAACGAATGTACCCCCAGTACGTTTCCGTGCAAGATTCACCAACGTCCGGCACCTAAACTCGCTCGTTAATCGCCCGGACATCCGAAAATTCTTTGCTCCTCTGCATCATGATCGAGATTACAACACATCAATGATCCTATATGACAATGGCTGCGTTTAATATGTTGGTGTGAAAGACTGAGGCTTTCGCCGGATTGACCTACTCTCCACTTTTCGGGCCACGCTGAAGTTAGTAAAGTCCATTTACGAGGAGGAGACGGGGCGATTCGATGTTTATGGATGCCGCTTCCAGCCAGAGAAAAGCGGCAACATCGAGCTTCGGATACTGGACTAGTTTCTATTGGCTTAAAAAGCTCAATGCATGCGAAGCATTTTATGAATATTTCGACTCTAGCCAGCAAGTTTGCCCTGGTATGGCGGGCGGGAAAAGTCTGGCGCAAACCAAAATCAGCAAAGATATTGATCTATGATCGATGCGGCTCCGATATTTTATTTGAGTATATCAAGGAGGATAATGTTGAAATATTGGATGTCAGGGGGGAGAGCATAAATATTTATGTTTTGCTGCGCTGTATTTTTTCCCTTGTATTATCTGGTGGCAGTTATGCAAACAAATATATCTCTATTGTAAGGCCCTCAGTTATAATAACTTTTATTGATAATAATCCGCGTTTTTATGAATTGAAATGGGCGCATCCAAAATCGGTAACGATATTTATGCAGAATGGTTGGCGCGGAGAAACTGCTGATGTGTTTGGACTCCTCAGGACAAATCCACGGAACAATAACTATCAAGTTGACTACATGTTGACCTTTGGCGCCGCAATTGGAGCAAAATACCTCGAATATATCAATGGCCGGATCATTCCGATTGGGAGTATGAAAGCCAATCGATGTAAGATTGAGAAAAGTGTCAACGAGAAATCGCTTGTTTTTATATCACAATTCGACCCCCCCCCAGGAAATTCAGAACAATCACATTTCGTGAGCACTGGTACTCGGCACATTACTTGGGGTGATTTCTTTTCTGCAGAACGAAGAGTAGTCAAATTTCTCGCTAACTATTGCGAAAAAAATAATTTAGTTTTGCAAGTATGTGGCCGCAACCTCGACTTATCTGGTGAAGAATATGAATTCTTCAGAGAGTTAATCGGAAGCAAGAAATGGGAATTTATACCGAGAGATGGACTCTGGGGAAGCTACAAGACCATTGATCGTGCAGAATTTGTTATCGGTATTGATTCCACCCTTGTCTATGAATCCCTCGCGCATGGAAATAAAACTGGTGTTTTCTCAGTTAGGTCTGACCTGTTAAACGACCCAGCCGCAAAGTTTGGCTGGCCCGAGAAATCGCCTGACAACGGACCATTTTGGACAAATTATGCTGATGAGAGTGAATTTGAAAGAGTCTTAGATTATTTGACTTCTGTAAGTAATATTGATTGGGAGAAGACCCGTCAGCAATATGTGACAAACCTGATTGAGTATGACCCGGGTAATACCCGCTTCATTGCGCTTTTACAGAAACTTAAGGAAACACCGAACAAGTAGCCGCAAAACGTGGCGGCAAACACAAGTCGAGACGAAATCGTGACGCGAATCGAATTTTCATTGCATCAATGGTCTTTTTCATGCCTTGAAGTGGGGGATTTCCCCGCTTCCAGCTCATGCCGGACGCATCTCTCCCGTCAGAGGTCGTCCCCATTTGCTGATGTTGAGCATCGCCAGCATGGCGAAAGCACGGTTGGCATTCTTTGCCAGACCACGAT
>JAUSLF010000043.1 GCA_030646695.1 Nitrosomonadaceae bacterium | reverse complement strand
CAGCCAGATTCTGGCCGGCGAGCCGCGCATTGACGGGCGCGACACGCGCACCGTGCGTGCCATCGAAATCCGCACCGGCGTGCTGCCCCGCACCCACGGCTCGGCCCTGTTCACCCGCGGTGAGACCCAGGCGCTGGTCGTCGCCACGCTGGGCACCGAGCGTGATGCCCAGCGCATTGACGCGTTGTCTGGCGACTATGAAGACCGCTTCATGCTGCACTACAACATGCCTCCGTTCGCCACCGGCGAAACCGGCCGTGTGGGGAGCCCGAAACGCCGCGAAATCGGCCACGGCCGCCTCGCCAAGCGCGCGCTGATCGCCGTGCTGCCGACCAAGGAAGAGTTCCCGTACACCATGCGTGTCGTCAGCGAGATCACCGAGTCCAACGGCTCCTCGTCGATGGCTTCGGTCTGCGGCGGCTGCCTGTCGCTGATGGACGCCGGTGTGCCGATGAAGGCCCACGTGGCCGGCATCGCCATGGGCCTGATCAAGGAAGACAACCGCTTTGCCGTGCTGACCGACATTCTGGGTGACGAAGATCATCTGGGCGACATGGACTTCAAGGTGGCCGGTACCACCGCCGGCATCACCGCGCTGCAGATGGACATCAAGATCCAGGGCATCACCAAAGAAATCATGCAGGTTGCGCTGGCCCAGGCCAAGGAAGCCCGCATGCACATCCTCGGCAAGATGCAGGAAGCCATGGGCGAAGCCAAGGCCGAGGTCTCTGACTTCGCACCACGCCTGTATGTCATGAAGATCAACCCCGAGAAGATCCGTGACGTGATCGGCAAGGGCGGCGCCGTCATCCGTGCGCTGACCGAAGAGACCGGCACGCAGATCAACATCGAGGAAGACGGCACCATCACGATCGCGTCAAACGACAGCGCCAAGGCCGATGAAGCCAAACGCCGCATCGCCGAGATCACCGCCGAAGTCGAAATCGGCAAGGTCTACGAAGGCGCGATCACCAAGATCCTGGACTTCGGTGCCCTCGTCAACCTGCTGCCCGGCAAGGACGGCCTGCTGCACATCAGCCAGATCGCCCACGAACGTGTCGAGCGCGTGACCGACTACCTGAGCGAAGGCCAGATCGTCAAGGTCAAGGTTCTGGAAACCGACGAAAAAGGCCGCGTCAAGCTGTCCATGAAGGCACTGCTCGACCGTCCGGCCCAAGGCCAGGACCAGGGCTGAACTGCTATCTGATTGATAGCTGCTCGCGCCCGTCTGACGGGCGCTTCGGCCAACAATGAGCATGTACCTGATGAAAGCAGTCGAAATCACTTCCTTCGGTCCGCCCGACGTCCTGCGTCTGGGCGAGCGGCCTGCGCCGGTTGCAGGCGAAGGCGAGTTGCTGATCCGCGTCAGTGCCAGCGGGGTGAACCGCCCCGATGTCCTGCAGCGCACCGGCAACTACCCGGTGCCGCCCGGAGCGTCGGATATTCCGGGGCTGGAAGTGGCTGGTGTGGTGGTTGGCGGCGACGCCGAGGCCATGGCTCAGGCCGGCCTGAAGGTGGGCGACCGTGTCTGCGCGCTGGTGGCGGGCGGCGGTTATGCCGAGCTGTGTGTGGCGCCGGTGGGCCAGTGTCTGCCTGTGCCGGCGGGCCTCAGCGATATCGAGGCAGCCTCGCTGCCCGAAACATTTTTTACCGTCTGGAGCAATGTCTTTGACCGTGTGCGCCTGCAAAAGGGCGAAACCCTGTTGATCCAGGGCGGATCCAGCGGCATCGGCGTGACGGCCATCCAGATGGCCAAGGCGCTGGGCGCCACGGTGCTGGTCACGGCTGGCAGCGACGACAAGTGCGCCGCCTGCCTGGCCCTCGGTGCCGACCATGCGATCAACTACAAGACCAGCGACTTTGCCGAAGAGGTCAAGAAGCTCACGGCAGGTCAGGGCGTTAATGTCATTCTTGACATGGTTGCCGGCAGCTACGTGGCGCGTGAGGTCGAGTGCCTCGCCGAAGACGGCCGTCTGGTGATCATTGCGGTGCAGGGCGGCCTCAAGGCCGAGTTCAATGCCGGCCTGGTGCTGCGCAAGCGCCTGACCGTCACCGGTTCGACCCTGCGGCCGCGTTCGATCGAGTTCAAGGCCGCGATTGCCGCGGCCCTGCGGGACAAGGTCTGGCCGCTGATCGCCAGCGGTGCGATCAAGCCCGTGATCCACAGCTCGTTTGTCGCGGCGGATGCCGCCCAGGCTCATGCGCTGATGGAGTCGAACCAGCACATCGGAAAAATCGTTCTGACCTGGCAGGCACCCAGCCCATGAAAAAACTCATCGCAGGAAACTGGAAAATGAACGGCAGCCTGGCTGCCAATGAAGCCTTGCTGCAGGCACTGGCGGCCGGTTTGCCGGGGCAGCCGGCGTGTGCGGTGGCGGTGTGTGTTCCTGCGCCGTATCTGGCGCAGTTCCAGGCGCTGGCCAAGGCCTTGCCGGCGCTGGCTGCCATTGATCTGGGGGCGCAGGACGTTTCGGCCAAGGCCTCCGGGGCCTACACCGGTGAAGTCAGCGCGTCCATGCTGAAGGACTTCGGCTGCCGTTACGCCATCGTCGGCCACTCGGAGCGCCGCCAGTACCACTTTGAGACCGATGCGCTGGTGGCCGAAAAGGCACAGCAGGCGCTGGCCGTGGGCATCACGCCGATTGTCTGTGTCGGCGAGACCTTGGCAGAACGCGAAGCAGGGCAGACGGAAAGCGTCGTCAAACGCCAGCTGGCAGCCGTGATTCATGCCAATGGCCACTGCATCAGTGAAATCGTCGTTGCCTACGAACCGGTCTGGGCGATCGGCACCGGCAGGACCGCGACACCCGAGCAGGCGCAAGCGGTGCACGCGGTGCTCAGGGCCCAGCTCAAGGCGGCGACGGACCAGTCCGCGCGCGTGAAAATTCTGTATGGCGGAAGCATGAATGCGGCCAATGCCGCAACCTTGCTGAGCCAGCCTGACATCGACGGCGGCCTGATCGGCGGCGCGTCGCTCAAGGCTCCCGATTTTTTGACGATTATTGCTGCAGCCGCCGTCTGACGGGCGGAGCACGCTATTTAATTAGGAGTAAACATGAACGTTTTGTTAACCATTGTTCTGGCGATCCAGATGATCACCGCACTGGGCATGATCGGCCTGATCCTCGTGCAGCACGGCAAGGGGGCCGACATGGGGGCGGCTTTTGGCAGCGGCGGTTCCGGCAGCCTGTTTGGTGCCAGCGGCAGCGCCAACTTCCTGTCGCGCACGACAGCTGTTCTGGCCGGCGTGTTTTTTGTCTGCACGCTGGCCCTGGCTTATTTCGGTAACGCGCGTCCACAGACCGGCACCAGCGTGCTGGAAGGCGCAGCCATCACCGCGCCAGCGCCGGTTGCTCCCGGTGCCGGCCAGATCCCCGGCACGGCAAGCCCCGCACCTGCAGCGGGTGCGGTTGCCGTACCGCCTGCACCGGCAGCTTCTGGCGCAGGTCAGATCCCGACGAAATAGCGCCATAAAGGTGCCGTTCTGCTCAGGGAACGGCACAAATTCAGGGTAAACTCTGAGACTGCCCGGAAAGCCAAAAGCCGCAAGGTTCCTCATGCAATCCGGACAGCTAAAAACCGCGGACGTGGTGAAATTGGTAGACACGCTATCTTGAGGGGGTAGTGGCGCAAGCTGTGCGAGTTCGAGTCTCGCCGTCGGCACCAATTCTAGAGAACAGGATCAGGAGCTAGCAATTAGGCGCAAGCAGTACCAATTGAGCATTTGCGACATCCTTGCCCATTAATTCTCGGTTTCCAGTTACAACGATGCTCGAAAATTATTTCCCCATCCTGCTGTTTATCCTGGTCGGTCTTGCCGTCGGTGGCGGAGCCATGGCGTGCGGCTGGTTGCTGGCACCTAATCGTCCCGATAGCGAGAAGCTCTCGCCCTATGAATGCGGTTTCGAAGCTTTCGAGGATGCACGCATGAAATTCGACGTGCGGTACTATCTGGTTGCCATCCTTTTCATTTTGTTTGATCTGGAAATTGCATTCCTGTTTCCCTGGGCGGTAGTGCTGAATGAGATCGGTTCGTTCGGTTTTGTCGCCATGATGATTTTTCTCGGCATTCTCGTCGTTGGTTTTATCTACGAGTGGATGAAGGGCGCTCTGGAGTGGGATTAACCCTATGAGTATCGAAGGTGTACTGGAAAAAGGATTCGTTACCACCAGCCTGGATTCAGTCATTAACTGGGGGCGAACCGGGTCCATGTGGCCGATGACCTTCGGCCTTGCCTGCTGCGCGGTGGAAATGATGCAGGCTGGCGCATCACGCTATGATCTCGACCGTTTTGGCATCGTCTTCCGCCCCAGTCCACGTCAATCAGATGTGATGATCGTGGCCGGCACGTTGTGCAACAAGATGGCGCCCGCCCTGCGTAAAGTTTATGACCAGATGGCCGAGCCACGCTGGGTGATTTCCATGGGTTCCTGCGCCAATGGCGGCGGCTATTACCACTATTCCTACTCGGTAGTGCGTGGCTGTGACCGCATCGTACCGGTGGATATCTATGTGCCAGGCTGTCCACCGACAGCGGAAGCACTGCTTTATGGCCTTATTCAGCTGCAGAACAAAATCCAACGTACCAACACCATCGCCCGCTGAATCATATATGCCTCCCCCTCGTCTGGAAACGCTTTCCCTTTGCCTGCAGAACGTGCTGGCCAGCAAACTTGTCAGCGTCAGCGAACAACTGGGTGAATTGACCATCGTGCTGCATCCTGCCGACACTCTGTCGGTGATGGAAATCCTGCGGGATCATTCCGAACTGGATTTTGACACTCTCATCGATGTGTGCGGGGTGGATTATTCAGCCTATGGTGCTGAGTCAATCGCCGAGGCCAACTGGCAAGGCAAGCGCTTTGCTGCTGTCTATCATCTGCTTTCCATCAGTCATAACTGCAGATTACGCGTCAAAGTCTTCGCCGATGAAGATGAATTCCCGGTGCTGGATTCGGTGGTGGGGATATGGCCGGTCGCCAATTGGTTTGAACGCGAGGCATTTGATCTGTTCGGCATTGTTTTTACCGGCCACCCGGATTTGCGCCGCATCCTCACCGATTATGGTTTTATCGGCAACCCCTTCCGCAAGGATTTCCCGTTAACCGGTAACGTGGAAATGCGCTATGACCCCGACCAGCAGCGGGTAATTTACCAGCCGGTCAGCATAGAGCCGCGTGAGATCACCCCGCGTGTGATCCGCGAACAGCATTACGGAGATAGCGAATGAAGTCGCCGCAGCGGGGAATTGTCAGCCATGGCTGAGATCCGCAACTACACCATGAATTTCGGCCCGCAGCACCCGGCAGCGCATGGCGTGCTGCGCCTGGTGCTGGAGCTGGACGGCGAGGTGATTCAACGCGCCGACCCGCACATCGGATTGCTGCATCGCGCCACCGAGAAACTGGCCGAGAACAAGACTTACATTCAATCGGTTCCCTATATGGACCGGCTGGATTACGTTTCGATGATGGTCAACGAGCATGCTTATGTAATGGCCATCGAGAAGCTGCTGCAACTTGAGGTGCCGCTGCGGGCACAGTACATCCGGGTGATGTTTGACGAAATCACGCGCATTCTCAACCATCTGCTGTGGATAGGCGCACATGCGCTGGACGTAGGTGCAATGACCATGTTCCTCTACGCTTTTCGTGAGCGTGAAGACCTGATGGACTGCTATGAGGCGGTATCCGGCGCCAGATTGCACGCTGCTTATTATCGTCCCGGGGGAGTCTACCGGGATTTGCCGGATTCAATGCCGCAATACCAGGCTTCGCGTATCCATAACGAGAAGGACACCAGGGTACTCAACGAAAACCGCCGGGGTTCGCTGCTGGATTTTATTGAGGATTTCACCAACCGCTTTCCCACTTATGTGGATGAGTATGAAACCCTGCTGACCGATAACCGTATCTGGAAACAGCGTCTGGTAGGTATCGGCGTGGTGTCGCCTGAGCGTGCCAAGGCGTTGGGTTTTACCGGCCCGATGCTGCGCGGTTCCGGCGTGGAATGGGATCTGCGCAAGAAACAGCCATATGAAGTTTATGACCGGGTCGATTTCGACATACCGGTGGGAGTCAACGGTGACTGCTATGACCGCTACCTGGTGCGGATGGAGGAGTTTCGCCAGTCCAATCGGATCATCAAGCAATGTGTCGAATGGCTGCGCAAAAATCCCGGCCCGGTGATAACCAGCAATCACAAGGTCGCACCGCCTGCGCGTCTCGGCATGAAGCAGAACATGGAAGAACTGATCCATCACTTCAAGCTTTTTACCGAAGGCATTCATGTGCCGCCGGGGGAAGTTTACGCAGCGGTTGAGCACCCCAAGGGTGAGTTCGGCATTTACCTGATATCGGACGGGGCCAATAAGCCCTATCGCCTGAAAATCCGGGCGCCCGGTTTTGCCCACCTGGCGGCAATGGATGAGATGGCGCGGGGCCATATGATCGCCGATGTGGTAACCATCATCGGTACGCAGGATATTGTGTTTGGTGAGATAGACAGATAGTGCCGCTGCGAATTTAAACTGCCAATCCAAGATGCTAAGCTCTGAAACCATTAAAAAAATAGACCACGAGGTCGCCAAGTATCCTGCCGATCAGAAACAATCGGCGGTGATGTCGGCACTCGCCTTTGCTCAGGATGAGAAAGGCTGGCTAGCCAATGAGACCATGGACTTCATTGCCCATTATCTGGGCATGCCCGCGATCGCGGTATACGAAGTGGCGACGTTCTATAACATGTATAACCTGCAGCCGGTGGGCAAATACAAACTTACCGTTTGCACCAATTTGCCCTGCGCGCTGTCAGGCGGAAATGATGCAGCGGCACGTCTCAAGCAGAAGCTCGGTATCGGTTTCAACCAGACTACCGCCGATGGAAAATTCACCTTGAAGGAAGGCGAGTGCATGGGTGCCTGCGGTGATGCGCCGGTGCTGCTGGTGAATAACAAGCGCATGTGCAGTTTTATGTCCGACGACAAGATCGATCAACTGCTGGAGGAGTTAAGCAAGTGACACAACTCACCCAGATACTTCTGGCAGGATTGAATCCGTCTGACTCCGACGACTGGCGCCTCAAGAATTATGTGCAGCGCGATGGCTATGCCGCGCTCAGAAAGATTCTGAGTGAAAACATTCCGCCGGCAAAAATCATTGAGGAAGTGAAGAAATCCGCACTGCGCGGGCGCGGCGGTGCGGGTTTTCCGACCGGGCTGAAATGGAGCTTCATGCCCAAGCAATATGAGGGCGCCAAATATCTGGTATGCAATTCTGATGAAGGCGAGCCGGGCACTTTCAAGGATCGTGACATCATGCGTTACAACCCGCACAGCCTGATTGAGGGGATGGCCATCGGTGCTTACGCGATGGGTATCAGAACCGGCTACAACTACATTCATGGCGAGATCTGGGATGCCTACGAGCGCATGGAAGAGGCAGTAGATGAAGCGCGTGCCGCAGGTCTGTTGGGTGACAACATACTGGGTTCCGATTTCAGCTTCCAGTTGTACAACCATCATGGCTACGGTGCATACATCTGTGGCGAAGAAACCGCCTTGCTGGAATCGCTCGAAGGCAAGAAAGGCCAGCCGCGCTTCAAGCCGCCATTCCCTGCGAGTTTCGGTCTCTATGGCAAACCCACCACCATCAATAATACCGAGACGCTTGCTTCAGTGCCCTGGATCATTCGCAACGGTGGCGAGAAGTTTCTGCAGATCGGCAAGCCCAACAATGGGGGCACCAAGATTTTCTCGGTGTCAGGCCATGTCAACAAGCCGGGCAACTACGAAGTACCGATGGGCACGCCTTTTGCGAAACTGCTGGAAATGGCGGGTGGCATGCGCGGCGGCAGAAAACTGAAAGGGTGCATTCCCGGCGGATCATCCATGCCGGTATTGCCCGGCGATATCATGATGCAGACTGACATGGATTATGACTCTCTCGCCAAGGCTGGCTCCTTTCTTGGTTCCGGCGCAGTCATCATCATGGACGACACTACCTGCATGGTAAGGGCGCTGGAGCGATTGTCATATTTTTATTATGAGGAATCCTGCGGCCAGTGCACGCCGTGCCGCGAGGGCACCGGCTGGCTCTATCGCGTGGTGCACCGGATTGAAACCGGCAAGGGGCGGATGGAAGACCTGGATCTGCTCAACAACGTGGCCGACAATATTCAGGGGCGCACCATCTGCGCGCTGGGTGATGCGGCAGCGATGCCGGTGCGCGCCATGATTCAGCATTTCCGCGACGAGTTTGTATACCACATAGAACACAAGAAATGCCTGGTGTAATCCAGGTGTTCATGGATAAAACGGATGACCAATCCAAGAGTTTATAGCCGATGACCAATATTGAGATTGATGGCAAACAGGTATCCGTACCCCCAGGTAGCACCGTCATGGACGGCGCCAGGCAATTGGGTATCTACATTCCGTATTTCTGCTATCACAAGAAACTGTCGATCGCGGCCAACTGCCGCATGTGCCTGGTACAGGTAGAAAAAGCACCCAAGCCCATGCCTGCCTGTTCTACGCCTGCGGTGGAGGGCATGAAAGTGTCCACCCATTCCGCAATGGCGGTAGCCTCACAAAAAGGCCAGATGGAGTTTCTACTCATCAATCATCCGCTGGATTGTCCCATTTGCGACCAGGGCGGCGAATGCCAGTTGCAGGATCTGTCAGTAGGTTACGGTGCAAGTGCATCACGCTATACGGAACCCAAGCGGGTGGTGGTGAACAAGAATCTGGGGCCGCTGATTTCCACCGATATGACCCGCTGCATTCTCTGTACCCGCTGCGTACGTTTCGGCCAGGAAATCGCCGGCGTTATGGAGCTGGGTGTGGCAGGTCGCGGCGAACATGCCGAGATTCTGACGTTCGTCGGCAGCACAGTGGATTCGGAGTTGTCCGGCAACATGATTGATCTGTGTCCGGTGGGTGCGCTGGTCAGTAAACCGTTCCGCTATTCTGCCCGCACCTGGGAATTGTCGCGCCGGAGATCCGTGAGCCCGCACTGCGGTCTCGGTTCCAATCTGGTGGTGCAAATAAAGCAGAATCGGGTAATGCGCGTATTGCCACGCGAGAATGAAGAGATCAACGAGTGCTGGCTGTCGGACAAGGACCGTTTCTCCTACGAGGGGCTTAATTCGGAGGAACGTCTGACCACGCCGATGATAAAGCGCGACGGGCAGTGGCAGGCATGCGACTGGCAGACCGCACTGGAATTCGTCGCCACGGGATTGAAAGCGGCAAAGGAAAAACACGGCGCACAGAGCATAGGCGCGCTGGCTTCGCCCCACAGTACCCTGGAAGAGCTTTATCTGCTGCAGAAACTGGTACGGGCCATGGGTAGCGGGAATGTGGATCATCGCCTGCGTCAGTCCGATTTCCGTGCTGACAACCAGTTACAAGGCGCGCCCTGGCTGGGGATGAAAATCGCCGGGATTTCACAATTGAAATCGGCGCTGGTCATCGGCAGCACCCTGCGCAAGGATCACCCTCTCATCGCGCAGCGTTTGCGCCAGGCGATGAAGCAGGGGGCGCAATTGAATCTGATCAACCCGGTCGATGACGATCTGCTTACAAAAATAACCAATCGAGCTATTGTTGCTCCCGCTGCAATGGCTGCGATGCTGGCGCAGGTTCTGCAAGCTGCCGCTGAATTGAAAGCAGTGGAGATTCCGGCCGCGCTGAAGAATGCAGTAAACGCCGTCAGCGTGACGGATAGCGCGCGCGCGATCGCCGCCAGCCTCATTGACAATAAGCCGGCCGCGGTTTTCCTCGGCAACCTGGCACAGCATCATCCGCAATATGCGGACATTCATGTGCTGGCGCAGCATATCGCGCAAATTACAGAAGCAAATTTCGGTGTGCTGGGAGAGGCCGCCAACAGCGTGGGTGCATACCTTGTCGGGGCAGTGCCGGGTGCTTCCAGTCAAACGGGTGGCAGCAATGCTGCGCAAATGCTGGGGATGAGCGCCACTCCTGCTGCCGAGCCATGCCGGGCTTACGTATTGATGAATCTGGAAGCGGAATTCGACAGTCACAACCCGCAGCAGGCGCTGAAAACATTGGTGGCAGCGGAGCTGGTGGTGATGCTGAGCGCCTACAAGGAGCATGCCGCCAGTGTCGATTACGCCGACGTGCTGCTGCCGATTGCACCGTTCACCGAAACCTCCGGCACTTTTGTCAGCACCGAAGGCCGTGTGCAGAGTTTCAACGGGGTGGTGGCGCCCCTGGGCGAGGCACGCCCGGCGTGGAAGGTGCTGCGGGTGCTGGGCAACCTGCTGCAACTTGACGGTTTCGATTATGAGACACCGGAGCAAGTGCGGGCGGAGATTTTTCCCGCCGACAGCGATATCAGTGCGCGGCTGGATAACAGGCTGGACAACTTTGCCGTTGGTGAAATCGGACAGACGGGTGCGGGACTTCAACGTATTGGTGAAGTTCCGATATACCAGGCCGACCCCATCGTACGCCGTGCGGAATCACTACAGCGCACGCATGACGCTGCGGCACCGGCAGCATGGATGCCGGGCGCATTGCTGGACAGGCTCGGCGTGCAGGCGGGTGACACAGTCAAAATAAAACAAGGTGACGGCGAAGTGCTGCTGCCGGCGGCTCGTGACGACAAACTGCCCGCCAATTGCGTGCGCGTGGCGTCTGCTCATCCGCTGACCGTGGCACTGGGCGCGATGTTCGGTGAAATCACCGTAGAAAAATTGTGATAGTGGGATCCAGGATTTATTGATGGAATACGCGCAACAATTATTTGGACAGTTTTTTGGCACCGAGTGGGGGCCGGCTCTGTTCACGCTGACGAAAAATCTGGCGCTGATCGTCGCCATTGTGCTGCCGTTGCTGCTGGGTGTGGCTTATCTCACGCTGGCAGAACGCAAGATCATTGCTTTCATGCAGATTCGCGTCGGCCCTAACCGGGTGACATTCTTCGGCATTCCGTGGCTGGCTGGCTGGGGGCAACCCATCGCCGATGCGGTCAAGGCACTGATGAAGGAAATCATCATCCCCAGCGGCGCCAACAAGTTCCTGTTCATCATGGCGCCGATACTGACCATCGCACCGGCACTGGCGGCATGGGCAGTCGTGCCGTTTTCTCCGGAAATGGTGCTGGCGGATATCAACGCCGGCCTGCTTTATATTCTGGCGATGACCTCCATGGGCGTCTACGGTGTCATCATTGCGGGCTGGGCATCCAATTCCAAGTATGCATTCCTCGGCGCGATGCGTTCTGCTGCGCAGGTGGTTTCGTACGAGCTGGCGATGGGTTTTGCGTTGGTGTGTGTGCTGATGCTGTCGCACAGCCTCAACCTGGGCGATATCGTCAAGGGTCAGGAGGGCGGCAGTTTCATCAACTGGTATCTGATCCCGCTGTTCCCCATGTTTCTGGTGTATTTCATCTCCGGCGTGGCGGAAACCAATCGCGCCCCGTTCGATGTGGCCGAAGGCGAGTCGGAGATCGTCGCCGGATTCCATGTGGAATATTCCGGCATGGCTTTTACGGTGTTTTTCCTGGCGGAATACGCCAACATGATACTGGTGGCAACGCTTGCCAGTCTCATATTCCTGGGCGGCTGGCTGCCGCCGCTCAACGTCGCGCCATTTACCCTGATTCCCGGTTTCATCTGGCTGCTGCTGAAGATAGCATTTCTGCTGTTCTTTTTTCTCTGGTTCCGCGCCACTTTTCCGCGCTATCGCTACGACCAGATCATGCGTCTTGGCTGGAAGGTGTTCATTCCGATCACGCTGGTGTGGATCGTGCTGCTGGGTGCGGTGATGCAACTGCCGCCATCGTTCCTGAATGCGTTCCCGCTTAATTTGTGGTTTCACTGAGACAGGAGAAAGCCATGAATCGTATCAAGGATTTTTTCCGTACCTTCCTGCTGTTTGAGCTGCTCAAGGGAATGATGCTCACCGGGCGCTACATGTTCGCGCGTAAAATCACGATCCACTTTCCCGAAGAAAAAACCCCGCAATCTCCCCGCTTTCGCGGGCTGCATGCGCTGCGCCGCTATCCCAACGGGGAAGAGCGCTGCATTGCCTGCAAGCTGTGCGAGGCGGTATGCCCGGCGCTGGCGATTACCATCGAATCCGAGCAGCGGGATGACGGCACCCGGCGCACCACGCGCTATGACATCGATCTGACCAAGTGCATATTCTGCGGCTTCTGCGAGGAATCCTGCCCGGTGGATTCGATAGTCGAGACCCGTATTCTGGAATACCACGGCGAGAAACGCGGCGATCTGGTTTATACCAAGCAGATGCTGCTGGCGGTGGGCGATCGGCATGAAGAACAGATAGCGAAAGACAGAGAAGCGGATGCGCGCTACCGATAAGTGCATATGAGTTTTCAGGACATAACTTTCTATTTTTTTGCGACCGTGCTGGTGGCGTCCGCGCTGGGCGTCATTACCGCGCGCAACCCGGTGCATGCGGCGTTGTTGCTGGTGCTGGCATTTTTTACCTGTGCCGGACTGTGGCTGCTGCTGCAGGCGGAATTTCTCGCGATCACGCTGGTGCTGGTGTATGTGGGCGCGGTGATGGGGCTGTTCCTGTTCGTGGTGATGATGCTGGATCCCAATCTCGATCGTTTGCGTGAAGGTTTCTGGAAATGGTTCCCGTTCGGCGCATTGCTGGCGCTGGTGATGGCGGCCGAGATGGCCATGGTGCTGATGGGCCGCAAGTTCAGCATTGACCAGATGCCTGCACCACCAGCGCGCGCCGCCGATTACAGCAACACCAAGGAACTGGGTCGTTTGATTTACACCGAATATGTTTACGCATTCGAACTGGCAGCAGTGATTCTGCTGGTGGCGATAGTTGCTGCGATCGCGCTGACGCTGCGCCGCCGTACCAGCACCCGCTTCCTTGATCCGTCGCAACAGGTGAAAGTAAAGCGCGCCGACCGGGTGCGGATGGTGTCGATGCCGTCCGAGAAGAAGGAGTAAGAGCGATGATTGTGTCGGACGTAATCCTGAGAAGGGGCAGTTAACTTGGTGTCGTTATCCCATTACCTGGTACTCGGCGCGATTCTGTTCGCCATCAGTATTGTCGGCATTTTTCTCAACCGGAAGAATGTGATCATCCTGTTGATGGCAATCGAGCTGATGCTGCTGGCGGTCAATATGAATTTCATCGCGTTTTCGCATTACCTGCAGGACGTGTCAGGACAGATTTTTGTATTTTTCATTCTTACCGTGGCGGCGGCGGAGTCTGCCATTGGTCTGGCGATACTGGTGGTGCTGTTCCGTAACTTGCGCACCATCAATGTGGATGATCTGAATAAACTCAAAGGATAGTTTGGGAGTTGTAAAGCGGTAACTGTATTGACAACCCAGAACTAAAAAAAAGAATTTCATGACCGAGATGCAGAAACTTTATTTACTGGTTCCGCTGGCACCGCTGGCAGGGGCGCTGATCGCTGGCCTATTTGGTCGCGTGATCGGCCCGGCCTGGAGTCATCGCGCCACCATTGCGCTGATGCTCGTGTGCGTGGCCGCGTCAGTCACGGTTTTCATGGACGTGCTGCAAGGCAATATCTATAACGGCAGCGTCTATACCTGGATGACCTCCGGCGATACCCACTTTGAAATTGGTTTTCTGATCGACCAGCTTTCGGCCACGATGATGGTGGTGGTGAGTTTCGTGTCGCTGATGGTGCATATCTACACCATCGGCTACATGCACAACGATCCCGGTTATCAGCGGTTCTTCAGCTATATCTCGCTGTTTACCTTCTCGATGCTGATGCTGGTGATGGCCAATAACTTCCTGCAGCTTTTCTTTGGCTGGGAAGCGGTAGGTCTGGTTTCCTATTTGCTGATCGGTTTCTGGTTTACCCGTCCGACAGCGGTCTATGCCAACATGAAAGCCTTCCTGGTCAACCGCGTCGGCGATTTCGGCTTTCTCCTCGGCATCGGCCTGGTGCTGATGTATTTCGGCACGCTGGATTATGCGGCGGTATTCGCCCAGGCGCCGCAGATCGCGACCCAGACCATCGAAATCATTCCCGGATCGCCGTGGCTGCTGCTGTCGGTGACGTGCATACTGCTGTTTATCGGCGCCATGGGTAAATCCGCGCAGTTCCCGCTGCATGTGTGGCTGCCGGATTCGATGGAAGGGCCGACACCAATTTCCGCGCTGATCCATGCCGCCACCATGGTGACTGCAGGTATTTTCATGGTGGCGCGCATGTCGCCGCTGTTTGAGTTATCCGATACCGCGTTGACGGTGATACTGGTAATTGGCGGCATTACCACGCTGTCCATGGCGCTGGTGGCTATCGTACAGAACGACATCAAACGAGTGGTGGCGTATTCCACCCTGTCGCAACTGGGTTACATGACGGTAGCACTGGGTGCCTCAGCCTATTCGGTGGCGGTATTCCACCTGATGACCCACGCATTTTTCAAGGCGGTGCTGTTCCTGGGTGCAGGTTCGGTAATCATCGCCATGCATCATGAGCAGGACATGCGAAAAATGGGCGGACTCAAAAAATACATGCCCATTACTTACTGGACCATGTTCATGGCGGCACTGGCAAGCGCCGGGGTACCCGGTTTCTCCGGATTCTTTTCCAAGGATGCCATCATTGAAGCGGTGCATTTTGCCGATATTCCCGGTGCTGGTTTTGCTTATTTCTGCGTGCTGTCCACCGTGTTCATCACGGCGTTCTATACTTTCCGCCTGCTGTTCATGACCTTCCATGGCAAGCCGCGCATGGATCATCACACCGAGGAGCATTTGCACGAATCGCCCTGGGTGGTGACTCTGCCGCTCATCATCCTGGCAATCCCCACCGTCGGTGCAGGCTGGTTGATCGGGCCGATGCTGTTTGGGGGCTATTTCGGTGACGCCATCCAGATTGCGCCGCAGCATGGGGCGGTTGCACAAATGGCTGAGGGATTTCACGGCATCGCGGGGATGATGACCCACGCGCTCACTACCGCACCGTTCTGGTTTTCCATCGGCGGGATTTTCACCGCCTGGTACCTGTACATGGTGAAAACCGATTTGCCAGAGAAACTAAAGCAAATCGCCGGGCCGCTTTACACCTTGCTTGACCGAAAATATTACATCGACGAATTCTACTCGTGGCTGTTCGCCGGTGGCGTGCGTGCACTGGGTGACGGGCTGTGGAAATTCGGTGATGTAAAAGTGATAGACGGATTCTTCGTCAACGGTGCGGCGCGGGTAGTAGGCTGGACCGCCATGCTGGTGCGTCGCTTCCAGTCAGGTTATATCTATCATTACGCATTCACCATGATCGTCGGTGTATTCGTATTGATGAGCTTGTGGTTGTGATAATCATGAGGGAGCAAACCATCGCCCGCGTGGGACTTATTCAGCGGTTCAACATAACGGAATAAACATGTCGTCTGGTTTTCCCTTGTTAAGTTTGATCATCTGGCTGCCCATTCTTGCCGGCATCGCGGTACTCGCCACTGGCGGCGATCGCAATGCCCAACTGGCAAGATACCTGGCGCTCGCTGGATCGGTGGCCGGCCTGCTGGTGGCGCTCCCGCTGTATAGCGGCTTCGACCCATTGCTGGGCACCATGCAGTTTGTCGAGCTTCACCCCTGGATCGAGCGCTTCAACATTCATTATCATCTGGGTGTGGATGGAATCGCCATGCCGCTGATTCTGCTTAACTGTTTTACCACGCCGTTGATGATCATAGCCGGATGGCAGGTGATAAAAAATCGGGTGTCGCAGTATATGGGCGCGTTTCTTATCATGTCCGGCATCGTCAACGGCGTGTTTTCCTCGCTCGATGCGATTCTATTTTATGTATTCTGGGAGGCCTCACTGATCCCGATGTTTCTCATCATCGGTGTTTGGGGCGGCCCCAATCGCGTATATGCGGCAATTAAATTCTTTCTCTACACGCTGCTGGGATCTTTGCTGATGCTGGTGGCATTCATCTATCTGTATAAGGTTTCCGGCGGCAGTTTTTCGATACTGGATTATCACAAGCTGCCATTGCCGCTGACGCCGCAAATTCTGATATTTATTGCCTTCCTGCTGGCGTTCGCCGTGAAAGTGCCGATGTGGCCGGTGCATACCTGGCTGCCGGATGCGCATGTGGAGGCACCCACCGGCGGTTCGGTGGTGCTGGCGGCAGTAATGCTGAAACAGGGCTGTTACGGCTTTCTGCGTTTCTCCCTGCCGATCGTGCCGGATGCCAGCCAGTATCTTTCCGGCATGATGATCACATTGTCGCTGATCGCAGTGGTGTACATCGGGCTGGTCGCACTGGTGCAGGCGGATATGAAGAAACTCATCGCCTATTCATCGGTATCGCACATGGGGTTCGTCACCTTGGGCTTCTTTTTGTTTAACGCCTATGGGGTTGAAGGTGCAATGGTACAGATGATTTCGCACGGCTTCATCTCCGCTGCGATGTTCCTGTGCGTGGGAGTGATGTATGACCGGCTGCATTCACGCCAGATCGCCGACTACGGCGGTGTGGCAAACAAGATGCCCGTATTCGCCGCGTTCTTCATGCTGTTTGCCATGGCCAATTCCGGATTGCCCGGCACCAGCGGTTTTGTCGGCGAATTCATGGTCATCATGGGTGCAATGCAGGTGAATTTCTGGTATGCATTCCTCGCTGCCACCACGCTGATTTTCGGTGCGGCCTACACCCTGTGGATGTATAAGCGAGTGGTATTTGGCGCAGTGGCAAATCCCGCCGTGGAAGCACTGCAGGATATCAATCGCCGTGAAATTCTGATCCTGGCGATACTGGCAGCGGCAGTACTGTGGATGGGAGTTTATCCGCTGCCGTTGACGGAAGTGATGCATGCCACAGTGGATGAGCTACTGGCGCATATAGCCCGTGGCAAGTTATAACCAGAATGATGAAATGCAGTTTGCTTTGTTCAAGGATGATAAATGAATTTTCTGCCGCCTGATCTCGCTCCCGCCTATCCGGAGATATTCCTTCTGGTAATGGTGTGCGTGGTGTTACTGGCTGACCTGGTGGCGGGCGAAAAGAGACCTTACCTCGCTTATCTGCTGGCGCAGGCTGCGCTGTTCGGCTGCGCGCTGATTACCTTTGCCACCTCTGCTCCCGGTGTGACTTATACTTTTTCCGGCATGTTCGTGGACGATACCATGGCTGACATCCTGAAGCTGCTGACTTATGTCACGGTGTCCATGGTGCTGGTGTATTCGCGGAGCTACATCGCGGTGCGCGGCATGTTCAACGGCGAGTTCTTCAGCCTGATCTTGTTCGCCACCCTGGGCATGATGGTAATGATTTCCGCCAGCCATTTCCTGACTCTCTACCTGGGACTGGAGCTGCTGTCACTCTCGCTCTATGCCATGGTGGCGTTGCGCCGCGATTCGGTGGCGGCCACCGAGGCAGCAATGAAATACTTCGTGCTGGGGGCGCTGGCTTCCGGTTTCCTGCTGTACGGCATGTCCATGGTCTACGGCGCCACCGGTGTGCTCAATATTGCACAGGTCGCCGAAGTGATTCAGAAAGTGATCCAGGGTGGCGTAATTGATGATTATGCGATACTGGTAGTGGGGCTGGTATTCATCGTTGCCGGCATCAGCTTCAAGTTGAGCGTAGCGCCGTTTCACATGTGGGCGCCGGATGTCTATCAGGGTGCGCCTACGGCAGTGGTACTGTTTATTGGTTCAGCTCCCAAACTGGCGGCATTCGGTTTTGTCATGCGCCTGCTGGTGGAGGGTATGGGTTCGATGGCGGCGGACTGGCAGGGAATGCTCATCATCCTGGCAGTGATGTCCATGATCATCGGCAACCTTACCGCCATTGCCCAGACCAATATCAAGCGCATGCTGGCGTATTCCACCATCTCGCACATGGGTTTCATGCTGCTTGGGGTAGTCAGCGCGGATGGCAACGGCTACAGCTCATCCATGTTCTACATGGTGGTTTATGTGTTGATGACCCTGGGCATCTTCGGCATGATCATGCTGTTGTCACGCGAGGGATTTGAAGCCGAAAAGATTGACGATTTCAAAGGACTCAACCGGCGCAATCCCTGGTATGCATTCATTACCTTGTTGCTGATGTTCTCGCTGGCCGGTATTCCGCCACTGGTGGGTTTTTACGCGAAGCTGTCGGTGTTGCAGGCGGTATTGAATGCGGGTTACG
Source organism: Nitrosomonadaceae bacterium (assembly GCA_030646695.1). Lineage (GTDB taxonomy): Bacteria > Pseudomonadota > Gammaproteobacteria > Burkholderiales > Nitrosomonadaceae > VFJL01. Next base: position 55,898 of record JAUSLF010000043.1, on the reverse strand, counting down.
TATGGCTGGCGGTGGTGGCAGTGCTATTCTCGCTGGTCGGTGCGTTCTATTATCTGCGCATCATCAAGCTGATGTATTTCGACGAACCTGAAAGCGATGCACCCATTCTGCCGCCGGGTGATGTCAAACTGCTGATAAGCGCAAATGGTCTGGCAGTACTTGCATTCGGCCTCTTCCCGCAGGCGCTGATGGCGCTGTGCGATTACGCTATTCAACAATCCATATAGCGTAGCATCCGGCGGCGCGTCCTTCGCATATCACACTGCCAAGGAACCTACGATTACCAGCAGTGTTTTCCTCCAAGGACTAGCCGGTATCAGCTCAGACTCGATCTCACATACAACGTCATGAGCCGCACTTGAGGGGCCGAAATGTGCCAGGAGGAGACAGTTGAGCTTCTGCTCCAAAGCCGCCGTTCACGCCCGGCAGCAACAGCCGTTTAGGGTAGTGGATGTCCATTCCATTAATTCTTAACCGGCAGCAACAAGCATGGTTGTAAATTGCATACTCAGCGCCGGCGGCTATTACATTTGCAGGTACTATCTGAATTGGCCCACTCAAGATATACAATCTCCTAATGCAAAGAGAAGTTGAAGAGAAATCCAAGTACGCCGTCGTGGCGGCCGTACAACTGCCGAGCGTGAGCGATACCGAGTTCGAGGCGTCGCTGAGCGAGTTGCGCGAACTCGCAAAAACACTGGGATATGAGGTCGTCCGCACGTTCGTGCAGAAGCGCTCAGGCTTCGACATAACGGCATACCTTGGCGCCGGCAAGCGACAGGAAATACGCAGCTTCGTGAACAACGAACCTGCCGAGTTCGAGGAAATAGCCGCTAACCCTGATAGCCGGAATATCGATACCATCTTGGTCGACCACGAGATCTCACCATCGCAGGCGCGCAACCTGGAAAAGGAGGTCGGCTGCGAGGTAATGGACCGCACTATGGTCATCCTCGAAATTTTTCATCGCAACGCCCGCTCTCGCGCTGCGCGCGCCCAGGTGGAGATCGCGCGCCTCGGCTACATGGCACCGCGCCTGCGCGAGGCGGCGAAGCTTGCGGGGCCGCAAGGGCGGCAGCGCAGCGGCGTCGGCGGCCGGGGGGGCGGTGAGTCGCACACTGAATTGGATCGACGCAAGATCCGTGACCGTATCGCCGAACTGCAACAGGAAATCGTCGCGATGGATGTCGAGCGCAAGACGCAGCGTGCGCGGCGGCAAGAGCGCCAGGGGTTCGCTGGCGTGGCGCTCGTCGGCTATACAAACGCCGGCAAGTCCACCTTGATGCGGGCTCTCACGGGAAGCGAGGTGCTGGTCGCGAATAAACTCTTCGCTACGCTTGATACCACAGTGCGTGCCCTTCACCCGGAGAGCGTGCCACGCGTGCTCGTCAGTGACACGGTCGGTTTCATCAAGAATTTGCCACACGGACTCGTCGCCTCGTTCAAGTCAACGCTGGATGAAGCGCTTGATGCATCCCTGCTGCTCCACGTCATCGATGCAAGCGACCCCGGGTTTGAGCGCCAGCTTGAGGTCACCGATGGAGTGCTTGAGGAGATCGGTGCGAATGTCGTGCCGCGCATCCGCGTCTTCAACAAGATCGACCACGTCGGCGATGCAGCGGCGCAAGCTGAACGCGCAGCGGCCTTGCGGACACAGTATCCGGATTGCGTTGTGATGAGTGCACGCCACCCTGACGAAATCGCGAAGCTTCGCCAGACGATCATCGCGTTTTTCCAGCAGAATCTGGTTGAGGCCGAGCTTTTTCTTCCCTGGTCGGCACAGCAACTGCGCGGGAAAATCTACGCAAGCTGTCAGGTGCTGGAGGAGTACTCAGACAGTGAGGGCGCCTTCTTTCGGGTTCGCGGCGAGCCCAGTGCCGTGAAGAACCTGCGCGAGCAGTTCAGCCAAGCGCGATAAATTCAGCGCCTCTGATCCCAATACGCTGATTCCATGTACCAGGATTAAGTATAAAATGGCTCAAGTCAGACTTGAAAACTGTGCAGTCAACGGCGGCAAAAAGTAATAACGATCCAAGTAGCAACCGCTAGTTATCGAGTGGTTGCACTTATTACTATGTGAACATCATCAATACAAGGAGAGCATCATGGCAAAAGGTCAGCAAAGGAAAAACAAAGAAGCAAAGAAACCTAAAAAGAAACCGACACCTGCTATCTGACTCGCTCTTGCACTGAAGAGAGTATGACATGGCAGATGACGGTTCAGCACAATCAACTACCGTATGGCCTTTGCCCAAGTTTTATTTCGAGGTCAAGTGGGCGATATTGGTGATCTGACCCCAATATTCATTCACCAGTCCATATAGCGCAGCCCCCGGCGGTTGCGTCCAAACCACCTTCTGTCCATTGGATCGAGGTAAAGTAGACGGCACGTCCTTCGAATATCACACTGCCAGAGCCTCACCAAGCACCTTTACTCCCTCAGTTCAGGTAGTCTCGCGGGTGTCAATAAGGTTAATTCGACCCCGGCCCCTTTGATTCGCTCGATGTTGCGGCTGCTGACGATGCTCTGGGAGTAGGCGAACAGGACAACCTTCAGGAGCATGGCGGGAGGATAAGCGGCTGCACCCGTTACGTCGTTGCAGAAGCGGGCATCGAAACCAGAGAGATCGAGCTCGTGGTCGATCAGGTGATTCATGGCATGTTCAAAGGTGCCGGGTAAAAGTTGCCGTTGCAGGTCAACGGCGAGAAATCGGGGGCTGGTGTCGATGTGTTTATAACGGGCCATCGCTGCTTCATCCATCAGAATAATGATGGGTGAATGTTGATACACTCGCGCAATTACGGCAAGATGCTGGGAACGCTTTTTCTACAACTTCGTTAGATGTTTGTAATAACCTTCCCCAACCTTGATAATCTCTAGCACGGTACCAGCGGTAGAAAGAGTCGAAGTCGACCCGGCGGTCGTTCGTTCCTTTAATAGTGAGCACGACTACGTCGGCTTAAGTGTTGAACTCTTGATCGAAGCTGGTTCGTATGTATGTATAGTGGGGAATATCGTCCCGCCATCGGGGAAAGCTTGGAACAGACATGAAGCGATACTGGTAGGGCATCTGGTCCGGTTATACAAGCTTATTTCGGCTCTACTGGACCAAACATGTCAGCATAGGCGCGAGACTACCTTCATTTTTGGGCGGCTTGCTTTTGAGTGCATCGTGAACACGATGTTCATCATCAAGAACGATCGGCCCGAGATCGTTCAGTCATATATCGAGCATTCGATGCGGCACGAGAAACGTCTTCGCGACAGGGTCCGCGCGAACATCGCTGCCCGAGACGGTAACGCATGGCCAATCGAGAAACGGATGTTGGCTTCCATCGAGAAATCAGCCATAGAGTCCGGCGTCGATCTTGATCGCATTGATCCGCCCAAGAACTGGGCGGGAAAAAATCTATTTGAGAAGGGCCAAGATGTGGGGCTTGATGAGGTCTATCTGGGTGCCTTCGGAGGCTCGTCTCATTCCATTCACGGAAACTGGCAAGACCTACTTGAGTATCACCTTGAGACTGAGGCTGGTGGTTTTGTACCTGATTTCGAATGGCACCAACCTCGCCCACAAGTGCTAACGACGATAGCCCATTTGACGATCATCACCCTTGGTGAATTTCTTTCCAAGATTATCGGGCCGGCAGGAAACGTAGTCGCGGAAAAACTTACCGATCTGCACGAACGCGTCCAACGCGTAGTAAACATGCATGAGGAATTCTTGGCCTCTCGTATGAAGACAGAACAGCCATCTAACACCTTAATGCAGCCGACCGGCGAGAAGCCGGCGGCGGCTGATTAAGCACGTTATGCAAAACCAACCAAAGGAGTGAGCTATGGACATGATTTATCGTATGGTGGTAATGGCAGGGCTGTCTTTGGCACTTTCGGTAAATTGTTTCGCTGCTGACCCGGTGCCACTTCCCTGCCACCCAAACTGCGGACCTATTGATCCTTGCAAAATGAATCCTGATAAGTGTAAGGACAAGGGTGGTCCTATAGGCTCGAAACAGGAGGCATCCGAAGTCAAAAAAAGCACTGATACGCCAAAGATCATTGAACGCGAGCTTACTCCAGACACGGGTGAGTATATGAGAACGCCATGCTATAAAACGGAACGGTACTGTACCGAATGGTTACCAGACGGGAAGTGCAAACTTTGGGATTCTAGGCAGGTTCAGGTTCCATGCTGACGTACGATGTGGCCTAAAATACTTAACTCTGCATTCGAGAGGGGCGCACTAAAAGCGACGCGCCCCTCAACTTTACGTTGACGGTCTGCTTTTTGGAATCTCGACTGACCGCAACGTGCCGATCTGAGACACTCGCGTTCTGACACATCCTGACAGATGTGGTCGCGACTACTCCTGGAGTGCTTGCTCGTAGTTCCTAAGGTTTCTTGTAGCTGATCCGATAAATTACCCCGGCATGGTCATCCGAAACCAGCAGCGCGCCATCTGGCATCACCAGCACATCGGCCGGCTTGCCCCACGCTTTTTCTTCCTGCAGCCAGCCTTCGGCAAATACTTGCTGTTTCACCACCTTGTTGTTCTTTAGCTGGACCAGTTTAATTCGGTAGCCGACCTTTTCACGGCGATTCCACGAGCCATTCTCGGCAACGAGAATCTGGTTATGATATTCCCCCGGAAACATCTTGCCGGTGTAGAAGCGCATCCCCAGCGGTACAACATGCGCATCGAATTTGGCTGCGGGCGCAGTGAGCTTGCTGCAGTCGCGCTTGGCGCCGAATTTGGGGTCGAGAACATCGCCGCCATAACAATAGGGAAAGCCAAAATGCATGCCCTTTCTGGGGGCGTGATTGAGTTCATCGGGTGGAATATTGTCGCCCATCCAGTCGTTTCCGGTATCGGTAAACCACAATTCCTTCGTTTCCGGATGCCAGTCAAAGCCGCCTGAATTTCTTACGCCTTGTGCGTAAATTTCACGGCCACTGCCATCGGGTTTAATGTGCGCAATCATGGCGAAGTTGGCCGGATCGGCCTCGCAGCTATTGCACGGCGCACCGACCGCTACATACAACAGGCCATCGGGGCCGAAGGCGATGAATTTCCCGCCATGGTGTTTTTCCTGGGGAAAAATGTCGGTCACTACCACTGGTTTTCCGGGTTGAGCGAGCTTTTGCTCGATATCATCAAAGCGCAGAATGCGGTTGATCGCAGAGACATACAGCGCCCCCTCACGGAAGGTGACACCCACCGGCAGATTGAGTCCTTGGGCAATGATTCTGACCTGGCGCGCACCATTGTTTTCGGTAATCGCGTAAACCTTGCCTTCTGCCATGGAACCGGCGAATACCGTGCCATTCTTTCCCAGCGCCAGGCCGCGTGCATTGGGCGCTTCCGCCCATAGAGCGATGGTGAACCCAGGCGGCAATTTGATTTTATCCAGGGGCAAAACACGATTCTGGGCAGCAGCGGGCAGGGCACAGCAGAACAGAAGAACAATTGCGAAACGACCGAGAATTTTCATGGTTGGCAAAATTTAAATGTGAATTCGATATATGGGCAGCTTGAAATTTCTCAGTTTGCCCTCATAATCCTACTGCATTATTTCAAGGAGAGAGCCATGCAAGACACCGCCACCAAAGAGCACCTGAGTTTTCAGACCGAAGTCAAACAATTGCTCAAGCTGATGATTCATTCCTTGTACAGTAACAAGGAAATATTTCTGCGCGAATTGATCTCCAATGCATCGGATGCTGCCGACAAGCTGCGCTTCGAGGGCTTGGCTGACGGTGCTTTATACGAAACCGACCCCGACCTTAAAATTCGCATCAGCTACGATGCTGCAGCCCGTACCCTGACCATCGCTGACAATGGCATCGGCATGTCGCGGCAGGAGGTAATCGAGCATATCGGCACCATCGCCAAATCCGGCACACGCGAATTCTTCAGTGCACTGACCGGCGATCAGGCCAAGGATGCGCATCTGATTGGCCAGTTCGGTGTCGGTTTCTATTCGGCCTTCATCGTCGCCGACAAAGTGACGCTGATTACGCGCCGCGCCGGCCTGACCGCGGAACACGGTGTGCGCTGGGAATCTGCGGGTGAGGGGGATTATACGCTGGAGACCGTGGAGAAAACAGGGCGCGGCACCGAAGTCATACTGCACCTGCGTGCCGGAGAGGATGATTTTCTCAATGGCTGGCAGTTGCGTACCATCATCCGCAAGTATTCCGACCATATCACCTTGCCAATCGTGATGAAAAAGGAAGAGTGGTCCAAGGAGAAAAACGCAAACGCCATCACCGACGAAGACGAGACCGTCAATCAGGCCAGTGCCTTATGGGCGCGCTCCAAGAACGAAATCACTCCGGAACAGTACGAAGAATTCTACAAACATGTGGCGCATGATTTCGAGCCGCCGCTGGCCTATGTGCATGCCAAGGTAGAAGGCAAGCAGGAATATACCCAGTTGCTCTATATCCCGTCGCGCGCGCCGTTTGACATGTTTGATCGCGAGCACCGGCACGGCATCAAGCTGTATGTGCGGCGGGTGTTCATCATGGACGATGCTAAGCAGTTGTTGCCGAATTACCTGCGTTTCGTGCGCGGGGTGATCGATTCCAATGATTTGCCGCTGAATGTTTCGCGCGAGATTCTACAGGAATCAAAAGATATCGAGGCAATTCGTGCGGGTGCAGTGAAGAAGGTGCTGGGGCTGATCGAGGACCTTGCCCAGAGTGAGCAAGACAGCGACAGGGAAAAATTCAAAACCTTCTGGCAGGAATTTGGCCAGGTGCTGAAAGAAGGTGTGGGGGAAGACTACGCCAACCGCGAACGCATTGCCAGGTTGTTGCGCTTCGTTTCCACCCATGCCGAGGGCGATGAACAGAGTGTGTCATTGAGTGATTATGCCGGGCGCATAAAAGAAGGGCAGGAGAAGATTTACTATGTGACTGCCGATAATCTCAAGGCAGCCAGAAGCAGTCCGCACCTGGAAGTTTTTCGCAAGAAAGGCATCGAAGTGCTGCTGCTGTCCGAGCGCGTGGACGAGTGGCTGGCGGCAAACCTGACAGAGTTCGAGGGCAAGTCACTGCAATCGGTGGCCAAGGGTAGCCTGGATTTGGGCAAGCTGGAAGATGAGGCGGAGAAAAAAGAGCAGGAAAAGGAAGCGGGCGAATACAAGGAACTTACCGAGAAAATAAAGGGCGTTCTCGGCGAGCAGGTGAAGGATGTGCGCGTCACCTTGCGCCTGACCGAGTCTCCTGCCTGCCTGGTGGCAGACAGCCATGACATGGGCGGCAATCTGGAACGCCTGCTCAAATCAGCCGGACAGAAAGTGAACCACACCAAGCCCATCCTCGAAATCAACCCGCACCATCCGATGGTACAGCGCTTGAAATACGAGGAGGCGCGTTTCGCCGACTGGAGCCATATTCTGTTCGATCAGGCTTTGCTGGCAGAAGGTGGTCAGCTCGAAGACCCGGCTGGATTCGTCAAAAGACTCAACGAATTATTGCTACTGACCAGTTTGAGCGGGAAATAGCAACAGGCGCATCCTGTCTGTAAGCGGACGGCTTTCGATCCATTTATAGAATAAAGCGCCGCCAAGAATGCTGATGCCCAAAGCCAGGATCAGCCCGAATAGGCTGGTGACCGCTTGGTGCGGGAGGAAGCGGAAGAAGGTTGCGTTGACTACCAGACACAGCGGAAAGTGCACAAGGAAGATGGAATAAGAGATGCGCCCGAGATAAGTCAGGAAGTTTGGTACGAAGCAGTTTCCCAGGATTCCATATTGTCGGGCGAATCCCAGCAGCAGCATTACAGCCGTTGCAACCGCTATCCGGTCACGAAAGTCCACCAGCAAGGCCGCTATCGCCAGCGCACCCAGCAGCGCGAGCCAAAGGACAGGGCGTTGGCTGCCAGAAGCCCAATAAGCCAGGATCCCAAGACCGTATGAGCCAAAAAAATAGAGAGCGGTTTCGTCCCAGAAATCATTTCTGTTGAACGCAAATAGCGAGACCATGGTTAAGCCCGCAATCAAAACCAGAGCAGTTGATTTCAGGTGCGGATGGCGATGTTCAATTTTTCCGGATAGCCAGAACAAGACTGCTGCAAGGGTGAATAACTGAAAATCGATGGCCACGTACCAGACGCCTGCTGACAGGGCTTCCTGGTCAAGCAGGTCTTGCAGCAGAAACACATGTGCCAGAAGCTGAAAGAAGTCGGGTGCGGTGGGAATGGAGTCGTGAGTCATCCAGTGCCTTGCCAGCGCCGCACAGCCGATCGCCAGGGTCAAGGCGGCAAGATACGGGACGACCAGGCGAACGTAGCGTCGCTTGATGGCTGGAATCGGGTTGGTGGCGAGTGGCACTCCGAGTGGCGCAAGTTTCCCGGCCAGCAGAAAACCTGCCACCACGAAAAAAACCTGCACCGCCATTCTGCCGTATTCGCGCAGCCAGTCAAGCAGGCCGGGAATCAGTGGGTACGCCAGATCCGACATGGGGCCGTAGATGGACAGGTGATGCGCTACGATCAGCAGGCAGGCAATGGCCTTGAGTGCATCCACCAAGGGCATTCTTGAAACATCGGTGCGCATGTTGTCGAGATGTCAGCCTGCTACTACCCGCCTGCTGATGTGTCTGAGCGCTGCTTCGACCTGATCGACGAGAATAAGGCAGAGTTCGCCGGCTTTGAGGCTGGCAAAAGCGGCATCGATGGCCACAAACTCACCACGGATTTCCTTGACCTCGCGGGTACGTTTGGCATTTTCCAGTCCTTGCCGCAATAGGCCCAGCACCTCTCCGTCGGCGCGGCCGCGCTGGCATTGATCCTGATACAGCACGACCTCGTCGAAAGCGTCGCCGAGGATCTCGGTTTGCTGGCGGATGTCTTCGTCGCGACGGTCACCGGCACCGCTGATGACTACCGAGCGCCGGTTGGCCGGCATGTTATCGATGGCGCACACCAGTGCCCGAATTGCATCCGCATTGTGGCCGTAGTCGGCGATCAACGTGGCGCCACGATGACTGAAGAGATTGAAGCGGCCCGGTGCGGTTTGCACATCACTGACAAAGCTGGCCAAACCGGCGCGAATGACCGCCCAATCAAGAGCAAGCGCCCAGCCGGCACCGACAGCTGCCATGGCATTTTCGATCTGGAAACCTATGCTGCCATTTTGCGTGATCGGGATTCCGCTCAGCGAGATGCGGTGTTCAACCCCGGCTCCCGCAGCGACTATCGAATCGCCTTCGAGATAGATGACACGCTTACCCTGTGCACGATGTCTGGCTATCACCGGATGATTGCGGTCGCGGGCAAAGAAGGTGACTGAGCCGGGGCAGCCATCCGCCATGCTGGCCACCAATGGGTCAGCAGCGTTGAGCACGGCGACGCCAATGTCGGGCGTAACGTTCTGCACGACGACACGTTTGACGAGAGCCAGATCCTCGGCCGTATGCACGTGCGCGAGACCAAGGTGATCGCCCATGCCGATGTTGGTGACCACTGCAACCTGGCAGCGGTCGAAACCCAGCCCTTCGCGCAGCATGCCGCCGCGTGCTGTCTCGAATATGGCGGCATCGACATCGGGGTGAAGGAGAACATTTTTCGCGCTCTTCGGACCGCTGCAATCGCCGGTGTCGATGCGTTGCCCCTCAACATAGACACCGTCGGTATTGGTCATGCCGACACGCAGGCCCTGGCAACTGAGAATGTTGGCAATCAGGCGCACGGTGGTGGTCTTGCCGTTGGTGCCGGTCACTGCAACCACGGGAATGCGCCCATCATCGTCATCGGCAAACATGTTGGCGATGACGGCTTCGCCAACCGCACGTCCTTTACCGGATGAAGGCTGCAGGTGCATGCGCAGGCCCGGCGCAGCATTCACCTCGACGATGCCGCCATTTTGCTGTTCCAGCGGATTGCGCACGTTGTCGCAGATGACATCAACCCCGCAGATGTCGAGACCGATCATTTGTGCAGCGGCCACCACGCGTGCAGCAAGCTCGGGATGAACGTCATCGGTTACATCGGTGGCTGTGCCGCCGGTGGAGAGATTGGCATTATTGCGCAGGATCACGCGCGCACCTTTGGCCGGGATGGATTCGGCCGTCAGGTTCTGGGTTGCGAGGTGGGCGAGCGCAATTTCATCAAAATCTATTCTGGTCAGCGAAGTGACATGATCTTTACCACGCCGCGGGTCACTATTGACCTGATCCACCAACTGGCGAACGCTGTGTACGCCGTCGCCGAGCACTTGCGGTGGCTCGCGCCGCGCGGCGGCGACCAGCTTGTTGCCGATCACCAGCATGCGGTAATCATGACCGGAGATGTAACGTTCAACCAGGACCTCATCGCTGATTTCAGCCGCCATCGCGTAGGCAGCTTCCACCTGCTCACGGTTTACGAGATTTACCGCTACTCCCTTACCCTGGTTGCCATCCTGTGGCTTTATGACGACCGGTCCGCCAATTTCGCAGGCAGCCGCCCAGGCATCTGCCGCACTTACTGCCGGTCGGCCCGCCGGAACGGGAATGCCAGCAGCATGCAGCAGTATCTTGGTCAATTCCTTATCCTGCGCGATGGACTCGGCGACGGCACTGGTCAGATCGGTTTCGCTGGCCTGGATGCGGCGCTGCCGGCTGCCCCAGCCAAACTGCACCATGCTGCCTTCAGTCAGGCGGCGGCAAGGAATGCCGCGCGCTACAGCGGCATGGACGATGGCGCCAGTGCTGGGTCCGAGGCGCACGTCTTCATCCAGTTCGCGCAGACGCTGCAATGCTGCGGCCAGATCAAAAGGAGTGTCGTCAATTGCAGCAAGGCATAAAGTTTGTGCGAGTTCAAAAGCGAGCCGGCCGACTGCTTCTTCGCTGTATTCAACAATGACCCGGTAAGTGCCGGTTTCCGCTGTTTGCACGGTGTGGCTGAAGCTGACCGGGCAACCAGCCTGTGCTTGCAGGCTGAGCGTGACAAATTCCAGCACATGCACCATGGTCATGATTCCCCGGCGTTCGGCTGGCTGGAGCAGGGTGGCTTCCGGGAAGTATTCGTTCAGTCGAACTATAAACCCCGGTATTTTGTCCAGGGAACACTCGGCGCTGTTGCAGGAAACAACAGCCTCTATGGCTGTATGCCGACTCCACAGATTGGGGCCGCGCAGTGCGCGGATACGCGATACTTTCATGAATAGTTTCCTTGAGTTTCCAGCTTGATCCGGGGAGAGCTACATTTTTCCTGGCTTGATTCGGCTGTTGCGATTCCGCTGCGGATGAGGTCGGGTGTGATGCCGAGTGCCCATGCGGCAGCCACTGCTGCCAGAATGTTCTCGATTTGTGCAATTGCACGTCCGCCATCAGTTAGAGGGACATTGGTTAGTTTGATCAAAGGCACTTCATCGGGGCCATTGGCAAGCACGATTTCCCCGTTGCGAACGATTACTGCACGCTTGCCTTGCGCTTCCTGTGCGCGATGCGCGGTGACAGCCGGCAGTTCAGGGTCAAGGCTGAAGTAAATGACTTCACCGTTGCACAGTTTGGACATCTCGACGAGCATCGCTACCCTGGCGTTGAGTACCGCAGCACCTGTCGGCAATACCATGTCGATCACATCATCTACTGCAGCCGCTGTTGGCGTTACTACGTCCACCTGGGTGCGCAGGATAGTGTAAACCTGCTCGGGGGTTTCAATATCGTAGCGGCCATAGTGCCGGGCTGGCTCGACGTTGGTGATGATGCCGACCTGGCAGCAATCGTAGATCAGTCCCTCACCGAGGATGGCATCGCTGCCGTTCTCGAACACGGCGGCTTCGACCGAGCGGTTTATCAGAATACGGTTGGCCGCATCCCATTTGGCGCAATCGCCTTTGTCAATTTGCCTGGAATCGAGGTACAGCCCATCGCTGCATGCCAGCCCGGTATGTTTGCCGGAGAGGGTGAGCAGCCGGGCGACAAGGTGTGCCACGGTAGTTTTGCCGTAGCTGCCGCTAATGCCCACAATTGGAATACGACCGTTATCACCGTCCGGGAAAAGATGGTCGACGATGGCTTTGCCAACCGGACGGGGTGTGCCCACAGCGGGCTTGATGTGCATCAACAGGCTGGGGCCGGCGTTAACCTCGACGATGGCGCCACCTTGCTCGCTCAGCGGGCGCGAAATATCAGTGGTGACAAGATCGATGCCGGCGATATCCAGACCAACAATGCGGGCAGCGAGTGAGGCGGCTGCGGCAATGCTGGGGTGCACTTCATCGGTAACGTCGAAAGCGTGGTTGCCGTTACGCTGGATCAGAACCTCAAGGCCGGCTGGTGGTACTGAGTCGCCGGTAAAACCTTGATGGGAGATTTCCATGCGTGCTGCACTATCCAGGCGAATCATGTTGAGCGGGAAGTCCTCGGTTGTCCCGCGGCGCGGATCGGAATTGATCTGGTGATCGATCAATTCGGTGATGGTTGACGTCCCGTCACCCGTAACCGATACCGAGTCGCCCCGATTGGCGGCAACGAGCTGTCCACCCACGATCAGCAGGCGGTGTTCGGTACCCGGGATATAGCGTTCGACCAGTACGCCACTACCTTCTTTCAGTGCTGCGTGATAGGCTGATTCGACCTCTTCACGCCGGGTCAATTCAATAAAGACACCGCGCCCATGATTGCCGTCACAGGGTTTTATGACGACAGGCAAGCCGACATCTTCAGCGGCTTCCCAGGCATCTTCAGCACTGGTGACGATACGTCCCTCAGGAACAGGAACGCCGCAGGATCGGAGCAGTGACTTGGTCAGATCCTTGTCACGCGAGATGCTCTCGGCAATTGCCGGAGTACGGTCGGTTTCGGCTGTCCAGATGTGCCGGCTGCGGGCACCATGGCCGAGCTGCACCAGATTTCCCTTGGCAAGCAGACGAATGGCGGGAATGTTGCGGGTAGCGGCGGCGTCAACAATACATGCAGTCGATGGGCCTAACCAGAGCGAATCGACCATGCCACGCAGACGCTCGAGAGTGGCCTCGACGTCATAGGATTGTTGGCCCTCCATTGCTGTCAGCACCAGTTCGCGCGCTGCAAACAGGGCGCTGCGCGTAATTTCCGCATGCCAGGCGCTGACGATTACCTTGTAGACGCCGCGTACCGAAGTTTCACGGGCTCTGCCAAAGCCGCCGCGCATACCGGCCAGATTCTGCAATTCAAGCGTAACGTGTTCGAGGATATGGCATGGCCACGTGCCTTCCTCAACCCGGCGTAAGAAACCGCCATGCTCTTCGTAACTGCAGCGGTGCTCAATCAGTGAGGGCAGCGAGGAAGAAAGACGTTCATAAAAGCCGGGGATGGTATTGGACGGAAAGTCTTCGAGTTCCCCGATGTCGACAAGTGCTTCAAGAACGGGATAGTAGGTCCAGATATTGGGACCATTCAGATGGCGGATCTCAAGAAACTTGATGTCCTTCTTATTAAGGTGGTTAACAGTGGTGCAATCTGGCATGAAATGGAACCGTACAGAGTGGCCGAAGCCGAATTAACGCGGTTGGCATGGATCGGTTTACAGCCACGTTAAATAATTCTGGCAGAAGAGCCAGACTCGAACGTCCCACAAATAATTGTTTCTTTAAAATTTACTGATTTATATCAAATGCTTGATTCATTTTTGAGGGGTATTTTCGCCTGGTTCCTGGCTGCTACGCGGCGAAACAGGAGAGCGAGGGATTAGAGGAAGCGGTCCAGAATCTTGCGGCTGTGATGATCGAGCGCAAAGCGGTCACGGATCAGGAAGTGAATACCGTGGCTTTCCGTGATCAGCAGGGCTGGCGGGGTCAGGCGGCGGATATTTTCTTCACCTTTGAGGACGAAAGTAGTTACGCCGCGATCTGTCTCTACGTGCCAGGTACACGGTGTAGCAAAACTTGAAACTTCAAGGATGCGCTTGATTTCCGGCATGAATTCACGGCTGCCGAGTTCCGTCTCGATCAGTGTGCGCAATTCGTCCGGCAAGTCGACCAAGCGGTCGATCCAGGCCAGTTCATGGCCTTGTGAATCAATCAGCGCAATGCCTTGATCGGGCGCGGCTATTGGAAAAGCATGCACGGGCACCACACCTTCCTGTGCCTGTCCATCCGGACCAGTGAATACCAGCCGCCCGAAGGCGTTTCGACTCAGTTGGAAATCGGGCTGATCGATCATATACGTGCTTCCTCTGTTTTGAGAGCGATATCCTGCCTGCGCAGGTCGTCCTCAGTGTCGATATTGCGTGCCTGGGCCTGATACAGGTTGTAGTAATGGCCTGCGCGAGCCATCAGTTCATCGTGATTGCCGACTTCAACAATACTGCCACGGTCGAGCACAATCAAACGATTGGCGCCGCGCAGGGTGGACAGGCGATGCGCAATGGCGATGGTGGTACGACCGCGCACCAGATTGTCGAGCGCTTTCTGGATTTCTTTCTCGGTGGTGGTATCAACTGAAGAAGTGGCTTCGTCGAGTATCAGGATGCGTGGATTGATGAGCAGTGCGCGGGCAATCGAAATGCGCTGTCGCTCGCCACCCGAGAGCGCCTGTCCGCGCTCCCCGGCCAGTGAGTCGTAGCCATGCGGCAGGCGCAGAATGAATTCGTGAGCATGGGCAGCACGGGCGGCAGCAACAATCTCCGCGCGCGTCGCCTCGGGTTTGCCGTAGGCAATGTTCTCGGCGATCGTGCCGAAAAAAAGGAACGGTTCCTGCAGCACCAGGCCGACGTGTTTGCGGTACTCGGCCACCGGCAACGAGCGAATATCCACCCCGTCGATCAGGATCGCACCTTCGGTTACATCATAAAAGCGGCAGATCAGATTGACCAGCGTGCTTTTACCCGAGCCGCTATGGCCGACCAGGCCAACCATTTCACCCGGTTCAATAGCGATGTTGATATCGCGTGTCACGCTACGCGTGCCATAGCGGAAACCGACACCGCGCAGCTCGATACGGCCTGTAACGGTCGGCAGGTGTACCGGGTTGGCAGGCTCGGGAACACTGGAAGTCTGGTCAAGGATCTCAAAAATACGTTTAGTGCCCGCCGCTGCCTTCTGCGTAAACGAAACGATGCGGCTCATCGAATCGAGCCTCAGGTAGAAGCGGCTGATATAAGCCAGGAAAGCGGTGAGTACGCCGACAGTGATCGCATCCTCCGAGACTTGCCAGATGCCGAAAATCCATACCACGAGCAGCCCAATTTCGGTGAGCAGCGTCACGGTCGGGGTGAACAGTGACCAGATTTTGTTTACCCGGTCGTTGACTTCCAGGTTGTGCTGGTTCGTTGCGCGGAAGCGCGCCGCTTCGCGCTTTTCCTGCGCAAAAGCCTTGACTACGCGCATCCCGGGTATGGTGTCGGCAAGCACATTGGTCACTTCAGCCCAGATACGATCGACCTTTTCAAATCCGGTGCGCAGTCTGTCGCGCACCACGTGAATCAGCCAGGCGATGATGGGTAGCGGCAACAAGGTCACCAGTGCCAGCCAGGGGTTGATCGAAACCAGAATGGCCGCGGTCATGGCGATCATCAGTACGTCAGTGGCGAAATCGAGCAGGTGCAGCGAGATGAAAATGTTGATGCGGTCGGTTTCAGAGCCAATGCGCGCCATCAGATCGCCGGTACGTTTGCCGCCAAAGTACTCCTGCGAGAGCTTCAGCAGATGTTCGTAAGTGGCGGTGCGCAGGTCGGCGCCGATACGCTCGGAAACCAGTGCCAGAACGTAGGTGCGCGCCCAGCCCAGCATCCAGGCCAGCAATGCTGCACCGAACAAACCGGAAAGGTAGAGTGTCACCAGATCAGTGTCGATCGGTTTGCCATTCTGGTAGGGAATCAGCACGTTATCCATCAGCGGCATGGTCATGTAAGGAGGCACCAGTGTTGCTGCCGTGCTGCCCAGGGTCAACAGAAAGCCGGCGAGCAACCGCCATTTGTAGGGTCTGGCGAAGCGCCACAGGCGGAATAACGTCCATGTGGAAGGGGGCGTATATATTTCTTTGCTGCACAGCGCACATTCCTCCTGCCCGGGCGGGAGCGGGGTATCAAGCACACTCTGGCATTTCGGGCATAAGATCTGCTCCGGCGATGGAGGTAGTTCCCCAGTGAGGTGATGACTGAGTTGCTGCATGAAATGCTCGATCAAGCGGCCAGCGGCAATATTGTTACTGAGCGTATAGCGCCAGCGGGCAAGCAGTGAATCTGCGTCAGCAAGCTCAAGACTGCCGATACCGGAATGATCGCGGCGCGTCAGCATCATTCCCTGCTGGTAAGCCCAGCCCTGCCAGGTTGCATCTGTCAAAGACCCGGATAGCAAGCGTTGGTTGGTGACGACCACCAAACCAGAGGCAAAATGCAGTTGGGCATCGAGGTCGAGTTCCAGCCAGACCAGCACTTTTTCTCCGTCGGCCAATTGCGATTCGACTTGGGCAGTCCAGGCGAAGGGCAGGGTGGATGAGGAGGGGTTCGGTTGCATTAACTGGGGCGAAGGAAATCGAATATGTGGGTACTTTTCAAATGCAGGGGTAAACTGGGATACCCGGTTCCGGAAGGATGCAGTTTTCACTAGACGTCATTCTGATATGCGTCACAATAATACTCCAGAAATCATCGCCATGGATCAGAGTGTGTAGTCAATCAAGCAGTGCTCCATGCGCTCAATCCCGGCAAAATACCCTGCCCCTCTCTTCTCGCTACGCAGAAAACTGATCCAGCATAACGAAAAAGTTTGCTACTATTACCACCGGAAACATCTTACTTCTTCACTTATAGGTAAATTGTTCTGGCTACCCGGCAGGAGCTTTCCGATTTTCTGACTGAAACTGAACGGCGCGCCTATAAACAGGCGCTGTTTGCGGTACGGGACGAACATGTGGCGCTGGATATTGTTCAGGACTCCATGATGAAGCTCACTGAAAAATATGCGGCTAACCTGCCAGAGGAACTGCCGCTTCTGTTCCAGCGCATTCTGCAGAACAGCATACGTGATTACTACCGGCGGCAGAAGACCCGTTCATTATGGACTACACTGTTCTCGTCATTCACGCCCAACAATCAGGAAAAAGGGGGCGAAGACTACGACCTGCTGGAAACTTTGCAGGTAAAGACAGACTCCGATTTTGGTAATGATCCGCATGAGCAACTGGAACAGTCACAACTTATTAGTTCTATTGAAGAAGCTATAAAAACCCTGCCAGCACGTCAACGCGAAGCCTTCCTGCTGCGTTACTGGGAAGAGATGAGTGTTGAAGAGACTGCGGCGATCATGGAATGTTCGGAAGGAAGCGTGAAAACTCATTGCTCCCGTGCAACCCACGCTCTCGCTGCCATACTGAAGAAAAAAGGAGTCGAGCCATGAACGAACCGGAATTGGGAAAAGAAATTACCCGGCTGCTAGATCGCGGATTGGATGATATCGGGCAAGACACCCTGCAGCGCCTGCAGGCAGCGCGCAGAGCTTCTCTGGAGAATTACCAGATAAGCGAGACACGGGTCGCCACGGGCGGTGGCACGTCTGCGCACAGCGGGCATGACCGGCATCATTTCAACGCTGGCAGGATATTATCGCTATTTGCTCTATTGCTCGCTTTGGCAGGCATTGCTTACTGGCAAACTCCTTTACAGCAGGGAGACGATATCGCGGATCTGGATATAATGGTGCTCACCGATGAGTTGCCAGTTGATGCTTATCTTGACGATGAGTTCGGTGAATGGCTAGACCACTCCTGGCAGTAGCCCTCTGGCTATGCCTGTTGGCCCCTGCCCATGTCTTGGCTGAATCCGGGCAGCCTGCCTGGGTGCGGCTGAATTCTCAGCAAAAGCAAGTCTTGGCACCCCTCGCGCAGAATTGGGACGGGATGGATGCTGCCAGAAAGAAGAAATGGTTGAGTATCGCCAAACGCTACCCGGACGTGTCTTCCCTTGAACAGCAGCGCATACAGTCGCAGATACGTGACTGGGCTGCGCTTACTTCCGATCAGCGCAATAAGGTGCGCGAGAAGTACAAGAATATCAAGCAACTTCCGCCTGAGAAGCACTATGAGATCAAGCATAAATGGCGTGAATATGAGCAGCTGCGAGAAGAGCAGAAGAAAGCTGCCAACAGTCTGGATAAAGTACCCGACTGATTCTGATTCTGGATTCGGCAATAGCTTAGTTTAAAATCCTGCGCCGTCCTTCCTCACGCGCGGATCCCTAGAAATTTCCTTACTCTTCATGACCTGCGCGACAAGCAAGATGATTCCGCTGCACTTGTCCGGGGTTTTCTCTGCGCTGTCTCTCGCGACGACCGGATTCTTGTCAGCGAATCTTCTTAAGGCTGGCGAACAATTTGCGATGCGCAGTGTCGTTGATTGCAACCACTGCGGGGTGGGTAAGCCGACGTTCCATTGAGATAGCGTAGAATTGCTCGGTTACTTCATCGGTCGAACCGACGATCATGACGCCATGCTCGCGTTGCACTTCGTCGGCAATTACTGATGGTGCGATGAAAATGCCGATACCGGCTTGCCCGAAAGCGTGCATCAGCGCGCTGTCGTCGAACTCACCCACGATGCGTGGACGAATCTGGTGGGCATCGAACCAGCGCATCAGTGGTACCCGCGTGGCAGCTTCTTCGCCGGGTATCAGTAGGGGAGCGGCATTCAGTATGCGCGGCCATTTGCCTTTATTTTTAAGCTGTGTTGCAAGCTGCGGTGCGGCGAAAAATGTGATGCCGCAATCCCCGAGTTTGTGGCTGTAGCCTTTCACGTTCGTCTCGGGCGGCATGGGCCGGTCGGCAAGCACCAGATCAAGCCGGTGGATTGCCAGTTCTACCAGCAATCGCACCAGCTTGTTCTCCCGGCAAACAATGCGCACCGGTTCGGTCATTGACATCGCCGGTGTCAGCAGCCGATAGGCAATCGATTTCGGCACAACGTCGTCAACCCCCACACGGAACTGGATGGAGCGGTCTTCAGGGCGACTGCGCAGAGCCTCTTCCAGATCGTTGCCGATCTGGAACAGCTCATCGGCGTAAGAGAGTGTGAGCCGGCCAGTCTCCGTAAGCTGCAGACGCCGGCCTACCCGCAAAAACAGAGCCACACCCAGTGTTTCCTCCAGCAGGCTGATCTGACCACTCAGAGTCTGGGGCGTGAGATGCAGCCGCTCGCTTGCGCGGATGATGCTGCCTGCCTTGGCGACGGCCCAGAAATAATGTAGCTGCCGGTAGTTGAGCATGGAGGCGACTCAAAGTACAATAGTTCGTGAATGCCGATCATATTATCAGAAAGATACTGCTTTTATTGATGCAAATTAAACCTTAGTATTAGTAAGTATTAGTCGTATTCCGCCCTTAAGGAGGCGCAATCATTCAAGTCAATTCACGATACCGTAGCTTGCTGGGACTGATTCTTGCCTTGCAGTTTACATGTGTGTCAGCCGAGGAACCCACCGTACCCGCTATCGTAGCCTCTACGGCACTATCCATTGAAGCACTGCAGCGACTGGGGCTGGAGGCCAACGGTCTGGTGCGTGCAGCGCGATCTCAGGTGGGCATTGCCGAGTCGGGCGTGATCTCCGCCTCAGCTTATCCTAACCCAGTAGTGTCCGTGATTGGCGGGCAATCGGAAGCGCGAATTCCAGCAGCTCTGCCAGCCAAGTACCAGCGCCAAGAGACCGTTGCCCAGATGATCGAGAATCCGTTTATGCGCAGTGCGCGCATCGGTTCGGCTGAAGCTGGCGTAGAGGCCAGTCGTGCCAGTCTCAACCAGGTACACGCGGATCTGGCGGCGCAGTTGCGGGTACGCGCATATGAATTGTTGCTGCGCAAGGAAATTGCACTCATGGAGGCGAGTGTTTTTGACCTGATGGATGATGTACGCCGGCGCGTCAAGCTAGCCGTGGAGGCGGGCGAAACGGCACGCTTCGAGTTGATCAGGGCTGATACCGAAGTGTTGAATGCGGCCAGCCGTAAAGAGGCGGCGCAGTTGAACGCGCAACGGGCGCGAATAATGCTGATACAGCTCACTGCGGGCGCGTTGAAGCCTGATTTCGAGATAGACGCCACGCTGCGTGACCCGGTGCAGTTGCCTGCGCTGGAGGTATTACGCCAGGAAGTGCCGGCTGCCAATCCGGAAATATTGCGTTTGCGAGCCGAACAGGAGCGTACCCGGTTGCGTATCGACCAGGAACGCGCCGCAATTATCCCAGGGGTGCAGGCCTTGCTCAGCAACTACCACGATTCCCAATACAATTACTACCTGGCTGGCATGAATGTGACGATTCCGCTGTGGTATCAGCGTCGTGGCGAAATCAACGCAGCTATATCCGATGCTGCGCGGGTGCGCGAAACGCTGGAATACCGCCAGTTCGAGGTGGGCCAGTTGCTCGAAGCTGCCTGGCAGGGCTACCAGATCGCGCAGCGCAGGGTGGAAATGTTTGAAGGCGGCATCATCCGGGAAGCCGAGCTGGCGTTCCAGGTTGCCCAAACTGCTCACCGCTTCGGCGAGCGCGGCCTGATCGAGGTGCTTGACTCCCAACGGATATTGCGCGGAATTCTCGCGGATTCGTTGCAGGCGTATTTTGAGTTACAGACTGCTGCCGCTGAAATCGACCGGCTGCGCGCGCATTATCCCAAGGAGTAAGCCCTCAATGAACACCACCATCCTGGCCACTGGCGCCGTCGTGCTGGTCACGTTGTTTGCAGCCGGATGCAACAGCGAGCCGCCTGCTCCCCCGAAGAAAGAAGTCCAGGATGTGAACAGCATCACACTCAGAGCGGAATTGACGGAACGCATCATAATCGGCCAGCCCACGATGGTCAGTCTCGCTGACAAGTTGCAGGCTCCGAGCCGGGTCGAGGTGGACGAGGAAAGGCTTGTTCATGTCGGTTCCTTCGTAACGGGGCGCATTACCAATTTGTACGTCATACTGGGGGACCGCGTTAAGGTCGGCGACCCGCTCGCGCGTGTTACCAGTCCTGAATTCACCCAGGCGCAACTGGCCTATTTGCGGGCTCATTCGCGCACCATCGTGACCGAAAAAGCGGCCGAGCGCGCGCATCTGTTGCGTGCCGCCGACGTGCTCCCTCTCGCCGAGGTGGAACGGCGCGTATCGGAGCTGGAGATTGCCCGTGCCGAGTTTGAATCGGCGAAGGACCAATTGCGCTTGCTGGGTGTAGACAGCGGTACGCTGAATGAACTGGCAAAGAGTGGACACATCCTGCCTTCCATTGCTATCAGGTCGACCAGGGACGGCATCGTTATCGGCCGGAACGTCATCGTCGGCCAGGTGGTGCAACCGGCCGATGAGTTATTCCGGGTGGCCGATCTATCCTCTGTGTGGGTGGTGGGCGATGTGCCGGAGCAGATCGCGCGTGATGTGAAAATCAATCAACATGCGGAGATTCACGTGCCGGCGTTGGGCGATGAAATAAGCTTCGACGGCCGCATCATTTTTGTTGCCGACACATTAAATCCATTAACCCGCACAGTGATGGTGCGCACGCTGGTAGAAAACCCAACGCGCAACCTCAAACCCGACATGCTGGCCAACATGCACATTATTGATAATCCGACCAAAGCCCTGGTGGTGCCGAAAACAGCGGTGGTGCGTGAGAGCAACCGCGATTATGTATTCCTGGCTCAAGGCAATAATAAGTTCCTGCGTGTTCCCGTCGAATTGGGTCCCGAAGTAGCCGACATGTATCCAGTGCTGAAAGGAGTCACCATCGAGCAGAAGATCGTGGTGGATGGCGCTTTTCATTTGGACAACGAGCGCAAGCTCGCCGAGCTGGAGTAAGCCATGCTTGCCGCAATCGTGCGCGCCATGCTCAAGCAGCGCCTGCTGGTGGTAGTGGTCGCGCTCGGTCTGTGCGTCGCAGGCGTGTTTGCCACGAAGACCGTCTCGGTTGATGCTTTTCCAGACGTGACCAATATCCAGGTGCAGGTCGCCACGGTGGCGATCGGCCGCAGTCCGGAGGAGGTCGAGCGGCTGATCACGGTGCCGGTGGAAATCGCGATGACCGGCCTGCCGGGACTGGTGGAGATGCGTTCCCTGAATAAGAGCGGGTTGTCGCTGATCACGCTGGTGTTTACCGACAAGACCGATGTTTTCTTCGCGCGCCAGCTGGTGATGGAGCGGCTGATCGAGGTATCCACAAGGCTGATACCGGGCATTACGCCGGTACTCGGGCCGGTATCCACCGGTCTGGGCGAGGTATATCAATACACCATTGAGCATCCCGACGACGGCAAACGCGCGCTTACGTTCGAGGAGTTGATGGAGCGGCGCACGATTCAGGACTGGGTGGTGCGGCCAATGCTGCGCTCGATCCGGGGTGTGGCGGAAGTCAACTCCATCGGCGGCCATGTCAAGGAATACCAGGTGCTGGTCGATCCGAACCGGTTGCGTCATTATGACCTGACACTGGCGGCAGTCGACCTGGCGCTTGCGAGCAATAACGCGAATTCCAGCGGCAACATACTGCCGCTGCACTCCGAGCAATACCTGATCCGGGGCGTGGGCCTGATCCGCTCGCTGGATGATATCCGCAACATCGTGCTCAAAGAGCTGGAAGGCGTGCCGGTATACATGCGCGACGTGGCCCAGGTGCAGTTTGGCAGCGAGGTGCGCCTGGGAGCCAGTATCAAGGATGGCTATACCGAATCTGTAACCGGCATCGTGATGATGCTGCGCGGCGGCAACGCCAAGGAAATTGTCGGACGGGTCAAGGAAAAAGTTGCCGAGATCAACGAGCGTGGCATATTGCCGGACGGACTCCAGATTGTGCCTTTTTATGACCGGACTGATTTGGTGGATGCCGCACTGGGGACAGTTTATAGCACATTGGTCGAATCCCTGATTCTGGTTATCGTGGTCTTGTTCGTTTTTCTAGGCAACCTGCGCACCAGCCTGGTCGTATGCTCGACGCTCGTTATTACGCCGCTGGTGACATTTCTGGTGATGAACCAGCAAGGCATGCCGGCCAACCTGATGTCACTGGGAGGGTTGACGATAGCCCTTGGTATGATGGTGGATCCCACGGTGGTGGTGGTGGAAAACATTTACCAGAAGCTGAACCAGGCGCGCGGCACGGGCCAGTCAAAGTTCGATATCATTGTCAAGGCAACCAGCGAGGTAGCCACACCGGTGATCTTTGGCGTCATCGTTACCGTGCTCGTATTCCTGCCGCTGATGACGCTGGAGGGCATGGAAGGCAAGATGTTCAGCCCGCTTGCCGTCACCATCGCCATTGCGTTGATGGTGGCGTTGGTCGTTTCGGTGTTGCTGTCGCCGGTGTTGAGCGCCTATATCCTGAAAAGTGGATCGGAGCAGGACACCAAAATCATCGCTATCCTCAAGGCGGGTTATCTGCGCATCCTGAATCGGGCACTTGGGAATCAAAAAGGTACCATGATGATAGCGCTGGGTTTGCTGTCGCTGGCATTCGTCTTGTACCCGCTGCTCGGTAAATCGTTCATCCCGATCATGAAAGAAGGCGCGATCACGCCGGTGATCATCCGAGCCCCGTCGATTTCACTGGAAGAAGCAATCAAGCTGGAAACAGAAGCGATGAAACTGATCGCCAAGATACCGGGGGTGAAGGTCGTGGTATCCAAGCTCGGCCGTGGCGAATCGCCCGCCGACCCGGCGTCGCAGAACGAGTCCGACCCGATTGCAGCGCTGGATCTGGAGGGGTCCGGCCGTACCCAGCAGGAGATTGAGGAGGATATCCGCGAAGCTTTGAAAGTGCTGCCCGGTGTCAATATCGTACTGGCGCAGCCGATTGAGCAGCGGGTGGACGAGATGGTGACCGGGGTGCGCTCACAGGTTGCGGTCAAAATCTTTGGTGACGACCTGGAAGAGCTGCGCAAGTTATCCGAACAGGTGGCGCGCATCGTCAAGTCAACACGCGGGGCACGGGACCTACGCCTCGAGCGTTTGTCAGGCCAGCAGGAATTGACCATCGATATCGACCGCCGCGCCATCGCCCGTCACGGCCTCAACGTTGCCGAAGTGAACGAGCTGATTGCGACTGCAATCGGTGGCAAGGTGGTCACCCAGGTGTTCGAGGGCGAGCGGCGCTTTACGCTGCTCTTGCGCTACCCCGTGGAATTCCGTGACGATGTCGAAGCCATTCGCGATCTGTTATTGCGCCCCGTTGGCAACGCTGGACCTGGTGGCCTGATCGCGCGTGGCGGCATCCTGGTGCCGTTGAGCGCGGTAGCGGATATCAAGGTCATCGACGGTCCGGCGGTAGTCTCGCGCGAATTTGCCAAACGCCGCGTGGTAGTCGGTGCCAATGTGCATGAGCGCGACCTGGGCGGTTTCGTTGCTGAACTGAAGGAACGGACTGCAAAGGAGATCAAATTACCCCCCGGTTATTATTTCGAATGGGGTGGGCAGTTCCAGAACATGGAGCGCGCCATGGCGACGCTCTCGGTGATCGTACCGATTACCCTGGTGCTAATCTTCTTCCTGTTGTTCATGTTGTTCAATTCGGTCAAGCTTGCCACGCTCATCTTTCTGGCTTTGCCGTTTGCTTCCGTCGGCGGTGTTGTCGGGCTGTTCATCACCGGCCAATATCTATCGGTACCGGCTTCGGTGGGTTTTATCGCGGTCTGGGGCACGTCGATATTAAACGGGGTGGTGTTGATCGAATTTATCCGGCAACTGCGCTATGAGGGTTTGAGCGTGGCCGAAGCGGTTAAAAAAGGTTGCGAGCAGCGCTTTCGTCCCGTGATGATGACAGCCGCAACGACGATATTGGGCCTGGCGCCATTCCTGGCCGCCAGCGGGCTCGGCTCCGAAGTGCAGAAGCCGCTGGCCATCGTGGTGATCTGCGGGTTGACCACCGCGACCATGATGACGATGGTGTTAATGCCCATGTTGTACCGCTGGTTCGACGATCAGCCCAAGGAAAAGCCTGAGTCTGTCGCGTAATCTCAGGTGTCACGCGATTCCCTGGTTTTTTCTGGCACCGCAACGGAATGGTCGCCTGTTTTCAACAGTCCCATCATTGCTGAATCCCGGTGTAAAATAGCCGAAATTTACTGGGAATAGTCATGCCGCTGTCTCCATCTACCGCAAAAGATAAAGCCAAAATCCTGGCTGAGGCGCTGCCTTACATCCAGCGCTTTCATGGCAAAACCATCGTGATCAAATACGGCGGCAATGCCATGACCGAGGAAAACCTCAAGCAGGGTTTTGCCCGCGACGTGGTATTGCTGAAACTGGTGGGAATGAATCCCGTCATCGTCCACGGCGGCGGGCCGCAGATCAGCGAGATGCTGCAGCGGATCGGCAAGCAGGGTGAATTCATCCAGGGCATGCGCGTGACCGATGCAGAAACCATGGACGTGGTGGAAATGGTACTGGGAGGACTGGTCAACAAGGACATCGTCAACCTCATCAACCGTCATGGCGGTCTTGCGGTCGGTCTGACCGGCAAGGATGGCGCTTTCATTCGCGCAAGAAAAATGCTGATGCCGGACAAGGAAAAAGCGGGAGAGTGGCTAGACATCGGCCAGGTAGGGGAGATCGAAAGCATCGACCCGGCGCTGATTGCACTGCTTGATACCCGCGACTTCATTCCGGTAATTGCTCCCATCGGTGTCGGCAGTAATGGTGACTCCTATAATATCAATGCCGATCTGGTGGCAGGAAAATTGGCAGAAATCCTGAATGCAGAAAAACTGATTCTGCTCACCAATACTCCGGGTGTGTTGGACAAGAGCGGCAACCTGCTGACCGGATTGACGGCGCAGAGCGTGGATCAACTGTTCGCCGATGGAACCATCTCCGGCGGCATGTTGCCAAAAATAAGCTCGGCGCTGGATGCGGTGAAAAATGGCGTCAAATCCTGCCACATCATAGACGGCCGGGTGGAGCATGCATTGTTGCTGGAAGTGCTGACGGACGAGGGTGTGGGAACGCTGATCAAGGCGGAGTAATTCGCCGCCAATGTTTACCGATCTGGATTTACAGAAACGCTTTTTACTCAATCGAGAAATTCATGCCAGCCAAACCCGGTGAAAGAAAGCTTCAGATCCTTCAGGCCTTGGCGGAAATGCTGGAGAATCCACGTGCGGAGAGAATTACCACCGCAGCGCTGGCGGCCAAGCTCGACGTTTCCGAAGCGGCGCTGTACCGACATTTTGCCAGCAAGGCGCAGATGTTCGAGGGGTTGATCGAATTCATTGAACAGACTCTGTTTGGCCTCATCAACAAACTGACTGCAGAAGAGAAAAATGGTATCCGGCAGATTGAAGGCATACTGTCATTGCTGTTGGGTTTTGCCAAAAAAAATCCAGGCATGACGCGGGTGCTGATCGGCGATGCGCTGGTAAACGAAAATGACCGCCTGCAGGCGCGCATCAATCAATTACATGACCGTCTCGAGGCAACGCTGAAACAGGCGTTGCGTTTCGCCGCCGGTGAGCAGGAAATCACGTCTGGGCTGGACGCGGCGGCACAGGCAAATCTGCTGATATGTTACGTTACCGGCCGCTGGCACCAGTTTGCCAAAAGCGGTTTCAAGCGTGACCCGCTGGAATACTGGGAAGCGCAGCGCAGAGAGTTATTATCCGGTGGGAATGGCCGTAGCGACTAGCCTATGGTTGCCGGTTCCAGAACACCGCATACCGCGCATGCCGGATCCTTATTCAGCGTAATCGAACGCCAATTCATCGTCAGGCCATCGAGCAGCAGCAAACGACCATTCAGGGTTTCCCCAATACCAAGCAGAATTTTGAGCGCTTCCGCTGCCTGCACACAACCGATGATACCCGTTAGCGGTGCGAACACTCCCATCACTGCGCACTGCATGTCTTCATTCTCGCCATCTGTCGGGAACAGGCAGTGATAACAGGGGCTGTCGCTGCGGCGCAAATCAAATACGGTTACCTGCCCGTCAAAACGCACGGCTGCGCCGGATACCAGTGGTTTCCGGCAGGTGGCACAAGCCTGGTTCAACGCGTGGCGGGTGCTGAAATTGTCGCTTGCATCCAGTACCACATCAGCCTCGGCGACCAACTGCAGCAGCCTGTTCTGGTCGACGCGCTCATGCAGCGCGACCACATTCACTTCCGGATTGATGCCTGCAAGTGTTTTCTTTGCGGAGTGTACTTTTGGTGAGCCAATGGCTGCGGTGTGGTGGACGATCTGCCGTTGCAGATTGTTGAGGTCGACCACGTCATGGTCACAGAGGGTGAGTTTGCCGATACCGCTGGCGGCAAGATACATCGCGGCGGGTGAGCCCAATCCACCCGCACCGATGATGAGTGCATGCGACCGGGCTAAGCTTTCCTGCCCCTCAATGTCGATTTGAGGCAGCAGGATGTGACGGCTGTAGCGTAGCAGTTGGTTGTCGTTCATAAACTCCCAGCGAAATCAATTGCTGGTTTCTGCAGGTTTCTTTTCCGGTTCGGGAACGATGCCTTTGAGGTGATTCATTGCCTGGGTCAACAACAAGTCATTGCTGGAGCCAAACTCCATCGGTGGCTCAGGTTTCTTGCTGCTGTCGTCACCATTTTCCGGCTTGGGTGCCTTGATTGCCGGCTTTGGTGCAGCTTTCGCCGCATCGGCAGGTTTGGCCTTGTCGGTCTTTCCGTTCGACAGATGGCGATCCAGATCGGATTCACGCAGGCGTGCAGATTCATCTTTTGCTGATGCGTCAGCGATGTCCGGCGTGATCCCCTTGGCCTGAATGGATTGCCCGTTGGGCGTGTAATAGCGCGCAGTGGTGAGCTTGATGGCGGTATTGTTGCCCAGCGGCAGTATTGTTTGCACCGATCCCTTGCCGAAAGTCTGGGTGCCCATGACTACGGAGCGTTTATGGTCCTGCAACGCACCTGCGACAATTTCCGAAGCGGAAGCCGAGCCAGCATTCACCAGCGTGACCATGGGTACGGTCTTGATCTCCGGCGGCAATCCTCTCAGGTAGTCGCCCTTGGAGTCACGCAGGTAAAATTCGGGGCTGGCTCTGAGTTTCATCTTGGCGTCATCGGTACGGCCATCGGTATAAACCACGAGTGAGTTGGCCGGCAGGAAAGCAGCAGATACCGCCACTGCACCGTTCAGCAATCCGCCCGGGTCGTTACGCAGGTCCAGTATCAGCCCTTTCATCGGCACCGGGCTTTCTTTGAACAATTTGTCTATGGCCTTGGCTAGATTCTCGCCGGTTTGCTCCTGAAACTGGGTGATGCGTATGTACGCATAGCCAGGTTCGATTAATTTCGATTTGACGCTCTGAATCTTGATAATGGCGCGTACCAGGGTGAATAGCAGTGGTCTGGTTTCACCCTTGCGCGATACGGTAATGGTGATGGGGGTATTGGGTTTGCCGCGCATGCGTTTGATCGCATCGCTCAGAGACAGACCCTTGACCGCAGTATCATCCAGTTTGATGATGAAATCACCGGTTTTTATTCCGGCGCGGAATGCGGGCGTATCTTCAATAGGCGAAACTACTTTAACAAATCCGTCTTCCATGGTGACTTCAATGCCCAGTCCGCCGAATTCGCCCTGGGTGCCAATCTGCAGCTCCTTGTAGGCATCTGTATCCAAGTAGGCAGAATGGGGATCGAGACCGGTCAACATGCCGTTGATGGCCTCAGTGATAAGCTTCTTGTCTTCTACCGGTTCGACATAATCACTTTTGATGCGGCCAAATACTTCGGTAAACGCGCGCAGCTCTTCGACCGGGAGTGGACGCAGGACCTCCCTGGTATCCTTGTTGGCCACCGCAGAGAAATTGAGACTCAGCATCACGCCCGCGACGGCGCCAAAAAGAATCAGGCCAAATTGCTGCATCTTGTTGCGCATTACATTTTCTCCAGACTTATGTTATCGCCATTCATTTTATTCTGACCCAGTTTAAGGGGTCAAACGGTTTGCCTTGATGGCGCAGCTCAAAGTATAAACCGGAATCCGCATTGCCGCCGCTGTTTCCTACCGTGGCAATGATGTCACCACCGCGTATGGTATCACCCACTCGTTTGTAGATGATCTCGTTATTGCCGTAGAGGCTCATGTAACTGCCACCATGATCCACGATCATGAGATTGCCGAATCCTCTTAGCCAATCGGCAAATACCACGCGGCCACCGGCAATGGCTTTAACCTCCTCACCGCTGGGTGAACGGATGAACAGTCCTTTCCAAGTCATACCACCATCGGAACGTTGACTACCGAAGCGGTTGGTAAGTTCCCCGCGTATCGGCAGACTCAAACGGCCCTTGAGTGCCGCGAACGGATTTCCATCCGTTGATGCGTCGGGTAACGTGCTGTTGCGCAAGGGCGTGGAGCGGTTCTTTTGCGCGAGCAGTTTGCCAATTCTTTCCACCAGACGGGAGAGGCGCTCCTCGTCACGCTTGAGCTTGCTGATTTCGCGCCGCTGCTGCTCAACCTGCAGCGAAATGCGCGCGAGCAGTTTTTTATGCTCGGTTTTTTCCTGTTCCAGGTGTTTTTTCTGCCTGGCCTGTTCAGCCTGAATTGCGGCAATTTCCAGACTTTTATTGCGGCTCTCGCGGGTGAACGCATCAAGCTGTTCAAGGCTGGTGCGCAGAGTATTGATACCTTCTGCGCGTGCACGCGAGAGGTAGCTGTAGTAATGCAACTCACGCGCAATCTGGTTTGGATCCTGCTGATTGAGCAATAGCCGCAGATATTCCTGTTGTCCGCCAACGTATTGCCGGTAGAGCAGTTTGCCTAGCTGCAACTGTTGTGTGTCGATATTGCCTTTGACTTGACTGGATCGGGTTTGCAATTGAGCGAGCGTGCCATTGGCCGCGTGCTGCTCCTGTGCGAGTTCAGCCAGTTTGCGACTGGCGTTGCTGATGGCTTGCTCTGATTCGCGCAATGCGTCTGCTGCTTCCGATCGTGATTCTTCTTTGCTTGCCAGTTCTTTCTGCAATGCCTCAATGCGGTGGCGCAGTTGCTTCAGGTCTTCTGGGTTGGCCTTGGGAGCGGCATGGAGCGGATACGATAACACCAGAACGCAAGGCAGGATGAATTTGAAAAGTACCTTCAGCGGTTCCTTACGGAAATACACGGATGTTTTCAATCGTGCTTGCGCCGGAAAAGAATCATAAGCCCGGATTGACTCCAACTATGCTTTCGCTTTGCCCTGATTCGCCACGGCCTGCCTTGCTTTTTCAATTTCTGCCTGATCGCCCAGGTAGTAATTCCGGATAGGTTTCAGATCATCGTCAAGCTCGTACACCAGCGGTATGCCAGTAGGAATATTTAGCTCCAGGATATCCTGATCGGAAATATTGTCGAGATACTTAACCAGTGCCCGCAGTGAATTGCCATGGGCAGCAATGATAGCCCGCTGCCCGGATCGTACCACTGGAGCAATGGTTTCGTTCCAGTAAGGAAGAAATCTTGTCACCGTGTCCTGGAGACACTCGGTCAGAGGGATATCTTGTTTAGCCAAATTTCGGTAGCGGGGATCAAAGCCGGGGTAGCGGTCATCCTCGGCAGTCAGCGCAGGTGGCCGGATATCGTAGCTGCGGCGCCAGATCAGCACCTGCTCGTCGCCATATATGGTCGCTGTTTCGGCTTTATTGAGACCTTGCAGCGCGCCATAATGCCGTTCGTTCAGTCGCCAGGAAAGATTGACCGGAACCCACATCTGATCCATTTCATCCAGCGCAATCCATAAAGTGCGTATGGCGCGTTTCAATACCGAAGTGTAGGCAACATCGAATACGAACCCATTTTCTCGCAACAATCTACCAGAATTCCTGGCTTCTTCCAGGCCTTTCTGCGACAAGTCCACATCGGTCCAACCGGTAAAGCGATTTTCCTCGTTCCAGGTACTTTCTCCATGCCGCAGGAGAACAAGTTTCTTCATGTTGGCCTTTATGAAAAGGATGAGATCTTCTATGAAGCGGTTTGAAATCCGGTAATATTTTAATATATTTTGCCAGGCACCGCAGCATGCAATTGGTCTGAACGACGGGGAAATTTTCCGGAACCCGGCAAATAACAGAAAACTGATCGGCAGCGCTTTCGCCAGCGTGCCGATCAGGGCCTGTTTTGAGTCAGTTGGAACAAGAGAGTCCCGGAATGTTCCAGTCTCTGATAAAATCAGTGGTTGAGGAGATGAAGGAATAGATATGGAATCAGCATTCTTGCAGAATAATTTTGCCATGATCCTTGCTGCCGCGGTGAGCGGCGGCATGCTGCTGTGGTCGTTGCTGTCGTCACGTCGCTCCGGTAATGAGGTGGATACGCTGGTGGCTGTTCAGCTCATTAACTACAAGGATGCGCTAGTGCTGGATGTACGGGAAGGCAGTGAATATGATGAGGGGCACATCGTCAATTCGAAGCATATTCCCGCCGACAAACTTGAGGACCGGATACAGGAGTTGGAAAAATTCAAAAGCAAGCCGATTGTGCTGATACACCGCAGCGGTATGAATACTACCGGTAAAGCCGGTTCGATTCTGGGCAAACATGGTTTTGTCCATGTGCATAATCTTGCGGGAGGTATCGACACATGGCAGAAGGCGAATTTGCCGATAGTGAAGAAGTAGAGGCAATTGCGTGGCCAGAATAATCATGTACTCCACTGGCACTTGTCCGTATTGCATCATGGCGGAACGGCTATTGCGCTCCAGAGGGGTGACGGAGATCGAAAAAATTCGCGTTGATCTGGATCCTGCCCGCCGTACCGAAATGATGGAGAGAAGCGCGCGCCGCACCGTCCCACAAATTTATATCGGCGACATCCATGTCGGCGGTTACGATGATCTGATGCAGCTTGATCGCAACGATGAACTGGCAAAGCTGTTGACGGCCTGATGTATGTCCCGCTGTGGTTCAACCGTTTTCCGAAATAATTGCATCCCTGCGACACTAGCTGTTACGCTAATGTGCTATTTTTTAAATCAATCAACACGGAATCCAACATGAGCGAACAGCAGCAACCAGTTTTCCGCATCGAAAAAATCTACGTCAAAGACCTGTCCCTGGAGATTCCCAACGCGCCGGGAGTTTTTCTTGAACGTGAAGCGCCCCAGGTGGACGTGCAGTTGCATACGGTAGGTGAGCGCATCGATGAAGGTATGTATGAAGCGCTGTTGACCGCAACCATTACTGCCAAAATCAATGACAAGACCATGTTTCTGGTGGAGGTCCGGCAGGCCGGCATCTTCCAGATACGCAACGTGGCGGAAGCTGAAATGGAGCCTGTATTGGGCATTGCCTGCCCCAACATTCTGTTTCCCTATTTGCGCGAGGCCGTGTCAGACATAGTCACGCGTGCCGGATTTCCTCCGGTAATTCTGAACCCGGTAAATTTTGAAGTGATTTACCAGCAGGATAAACAGCGGGCTGACCTGAATACAGTGGCAACGGGGTCACTGGATGAGGCCAAGCAAACGCACTAAAAATGAAATACGCCTCGCTCCTCGGAAGCTTGCCCCGGCGGTGTCAGACCCAGGCGCTACTGTTGGCTTTGTTATTAATGATTCATGGGCATGCCGTTGCAGCACTGGAATTTTTTTCCATAGCCGACAGCGCCGTCATTATGTATGACGCGCCGTCGCTCAAAGCTGGCAAAGTATTTGTGGCAAGCCGTCATCTGCCAGTGGAAGCGATAGTGAAAGTTGAGGGCTGGATTAAGGTGCGTGATAGTGGCGGCGGTCTTGCCTGGGTGGAAGAGAAAACGTTAAGCAACAAGCGCTACGTGATTGTCATTGCGCCGCAGGCCGAGGCGTATCAGGCTGCGGATGTAAGTTCGCCGCTATTGTTCGAAGCCCAGCAAAATGTTGTGATGGAGTGGCTGGAGCCAGCCATGAATGGCTGGATCAAGGTGCACCACCGTGACGGCCAGAGCGGTTACGTCAGGACACATCAGGTCTGGGGTTCATGAAAATAGCTATCCTGGGCGCGGGTGCCTGGGGTACCGCATTAGCCATTAATCTCGGTGCGCACCATCAGGTGACATTGTGGACACCGGATACAGAGCATCTCGCTGAGATGCTCTCGCAGCGTACCAACCGGCGTTATCTTCCCGATTTCCCTCTGCCTGATTCACTGCAGCTGACATCTGTGCTCGCCGCTGCTGTTGACACTGCTGATCTTGCCCTGATCGTCGTTCCCGTCGCCGGATTACGCGAGACATTGCGCAGGGTCGTTGCTTGTGGAAGAGCTGTGCCGGTGATCTGGGGGTGCAAGGGATTCGAGACACAATCCGCTAAACTACCACATCAGGTGGCGCTGGATGAATATGCCGGAGTGGCGCCCTGTGGCGTACTGTCAGGGCCGAGTTTTGCCCAGGAGGTGGCACAGAGACTGCCCACTGCGTTGACCCTGGCGTCACACGATGAAGAATTCTCCAGAAATATCGCAGCACAGTTGCATACTCCCAGACTGCGAGTCTATTCAAGCAGAGATGTCGCCGGCGTGGAGACAGGTGGGGCGGTCAAGAATGTCATCACGATAGCTGCCGGTATTTCTGATGGCATGGGCTTTGGTCATAATGCCCGTGCCGCGCTGATCACACGAGGTTTGGCGGAAATTACCCGGCTAGGACTGAAACTAGGCGGCCAAATGGAAACCTTCCTGGGGTTGGCGGGGATGGGCGACCTGATACTCACTACTACTGGCGATCTGTCGCGCAACCGGCAAGTGGGTTTAATGCTGGCGGCAGGTCGGCCACTGCTGGATATTCTGCAGGATCTCGGACACATTGCAGAAGGCGTGTATACCGCACGGGAAGTGCTACATCTGAGCCGGGAACTGGATGTAGAAATGCCGATCACCCAGGCGGTCTGCAGCATACTGTACGATGGTGTGCCGCCCAAGATGGCAGTAGAGGCATTGCTGAACAGAGAGCCGAAGACCGAGAATGGCTGAACAAGGTATTTTCTGACCACACCTCTTTTTTCTTTGTGCCCCGTGTAGATAAAAATGATGAGAGTGTTATGGTCGAGAGCAGGTTGTATTTATTTTGCTCCAGTAAACCCCACCTGTCGCCAGGCTTCATAGACCACTACCGCGACTGCATTGGATAAGTTGAGGCTGCGACTATTAGCCACCATCGGCACGCAGATGCGGCGCTCTTCCGGAAAATTTTTCAGCACTTCACTAGGCAATCCGCGGCTTTCCGCGCCGAAAAGAAAAGCATCGTCGTTGACATAAGCAGCCAGATTATGGCGTTGCGTCCCCTTGGTGGATACGGCAAAAATACGCCTGCCTTGCAGGTTTCTGGCGCAGTCTGCCCAGGTTTCATGTACCGTCATGCGGGCAAACTCGTGATAATCCAGGCCAGCGCGCAGCAATTGTTTATCTTCCAGAGTAAACCCCAGCGGCTTGATCAGA
Organism: Nitrosomonadaceae bacterium; assembly: GCA_030646695.1. GTDB lineage: Bacteria > Pseudomonadota > Gammaproteobacteria > Burkholderiales > Nitrosomonadaceae > VFJL01. The sequence continues at coordinate 21,626 of JAUSLF010000043.1, read as the reverse complement.
TGCAGTTTCGCCCCCGTATTCGCGCACAGGCGGATGATATTGCCGGTATTGGGCGGGATTTCAGGCTGGAACAGGATCACGTCGAACATCGTATTTGTTTGCCAAGTTAAAAGTGCCATTCCGAGCGCTGCAGGTTATGGTCTGGGCTGTCAGACCGGGCGTGCTCCGCAGTCACGCCCAAAAGCAATCGCCAGGAAAATTCAGTGAAGATTAAAGGTTGTAGCACATTATGCCGTAAATGAATGTTAGCCGGTCTGCTTGTCAAAGAACCTGAACGGTGCTCGACCGGCATGCATGGCACACTTACACTAATACTACAAGGCGAGACAAATCCGGACTTGCCGCTGGAGACACGATGGCACGCACACTTTTGCTAATTGACGATGAAAAGAACATTATTGCCGCCTTGACGCGCCTACTGCGGCGTGGCGGCTATAACATCCTGAAAGCAGCTATGGCATGGAAGGGCTGAAACTGCTGGCACAGAATGAAGTGGGCGTGATTATTTCCGATCAGCGCATGCCGGAAATGACCGGTGTGAAATTCTTGAGCAAGGTGAAGGACATCTACCCCGATACCGTGCGTATCGTATTGAGCGGGCATACCGAACTCAACGCGGTGACGGATGCCATCAACCGTGGGGCCATCTACAAATTCCTCACCAAGCCATGGGAAGACGAGCTGCTGCAAGCCAATGTGCAAGAAGCTTTTCAGCGTTACGAAATGAAAATGGAGAATATCCGACTGCAGCAGGAGCTGCAGGAAGTAAATAGGCATCTGCTGAATATTAACTAGTCGTCCCTGAAAAACCTGTTTCTTCAGTTATTCAGTTGAAGGCTCGGCATTTTTCCCGCCAGCAACCGATTGAGACTGACCCCAAAACGGGTGCACAAAAGCGCCAACCGGCGCAGCATGGGGCGATCGTATAAAGTAATAATTGTGATGCCGCTTCTTGATCGCTGTTTTCTATAGCGTCCTTGCCACCACCCACCCACTCACTTCCACCGCACCGCGTTTGCGCAGCAACCGTGCCAATTCGTTCAGGGTTGCACCAGTGGTCATCACGTCATCCAGCACGGCAATGTGTTTTCCCGTCAAGTCCATTTCGCAGGCAAATGCACTCCGAATATTTTTCTGGCGTTCCTTCCACGGCAACCCGGTCTGCGAAGCAGTATTCTTGACGCGCTTGCAGACGTTTGGCAACAGGGCGATACCAGTTTTTTTCGAGACACGCCGGGCAATTTCCAATGCCTGATTGAAGCCTCTTTCCCGCAATCTTGCGGGATGAAGTGGTATCGGCACGATGAAATCCGGAAATGTTAACGGATCAATTTGCGTTATTAGCAAATCGGCTAGTATCGGTACCATGGCAAGACTCGCCCGGTACTTGAGCGAATGAATCATGGCGTCCACTGGAAAGGCGTAGCTTACTACCGCCACGGTATGAGCGAATGCAGGCGGATCTGCCAGACAGGCGCCACAGGCAAGGTTTTCCGCTACAGGCGATGCGCATACCGGACAGCGACTCGGCGGAAGATACGGCAAGCTGTCCAGGCATGGCCCACACAAGTCATCATCACTGGATGCGCCGCACAGCAGGCAATTTTTTCGGAGGAACCGCCGTATAAGATTTAATCTATTGTTCAAAAATATCGGGCTATAAATTGACAATAATGAGCGAATCCCCGATGATTTGGCTCATTCTGGAAGAAATATAGTCAAATCATCTTTTCAGATTCATTATAGTGCGGCTGCGCCGAGCAAACACGTACAGATTAATACAGGACTCAGTATGAACCAGCTCATTCCTGATGTAACCAGCAATGCAACCGCAAGGCAGCCGGACAGCATGACCAACGCTATTACCGGTTCATTGCATTGGAGTGTTGCTCAAATCGAGGTACTGCTGGATTTACCGTTTAGTGACCTGATTCACCGTGCCCAGTTGGTTCATCGCCAGCATCACGATGCCAATGCAGTGCAGTTGTCCACACTGATTTCGGTCAAGACTGGCGGCTGTCCCGAGGACTGCGGTTATTGCCCGCAGGCAGCGCGCTACCATACCGGGGTTGAAGATCAAGACATGTTGTCGCTCACGGAAGTGATTGCCACAGCGGAGGCGGCAAAAGCGCAGGGAGCATCGCGCTTTTGCATGGGTGCAGCGTGGCGCGGACCAAAACAGCGCGATATCGACAAAGTAGCGGAAATGATCAGTGCAGTAAAAGCGCTGGGGCTTGAAACCTGTGCCACATTGGGGATGTTAAAATCGGGGCAGGCTGAGCAGCTCAGGCAGGCCGGTCTCGATTACTACAACCACAACCTCGACACGGCGCCGGAATTCTATGGTGAGATCATCACCACCCGTGATTATCAGGACCGTCTCGACACGCTGGAGCAAGTCCGCGCTACCGGCATGCACGTGTGCTGCGGCGGTATCGTCGGCATGGGCGAATCGCGCCATGCCCGTGCCGGCTTGATCGCGCAACTGGCGAATCTCGACCCTTATCCTGAATCTGTCCCCATCAACCACCTAGTGCAAGTGGCAGGTACACCGTTACACGGCACAGAGGCGCTCGATCCGCTGGAATTCGTGCGCACCATCGCGGCGGCACGCATCACCATGCCCAAAGCGATGGTGCGGTTGTCTGCCGGCAGACAGGAAATGTCGGAAGCGATACAGGCATTGTGTTTTCTTGCCGGTGCCAATTCAATTTTTTATGGCGATAAGCTACTTACCACTGGCAACCCGGAAGCGCAGCGGGATGACGCGTTGTTCAAAAAACTGGGACTCCATTCGCTGTAGCCAGAATGCTCTTCGATCTCGCCGAACAACTACGCAGCCGGGAAAACGCAGGGCTGCACCGCCGCCGTCTGACGCTGGAAAGTCCCCAACACACTCATGCCACGATAGCCGGGCGCGAATACCTCGCATTTTGCAGCAACGATTATCTTGGCCTTGCTAATCACCCCCAGCTGGTTGAGGCAGTCTGCGACGGTGCCAGACAGCATGGGGTGGGGGCGGGCGCCTCGCATCTTATCAGCGGACATTCTTCAGCCCATCATGCGCTGGAAAACGCGCTGGCGCGATTTACCGGATTTCCCCGTGCGCTGCTGTTCTCCACCGGCTACATGGCCAATGCCGGGGTGGTGACAGCATTGATTAACCGTGGTGATGCGGTATTCGCCGACAAACTCAATCATGCTTCGCTCAACGATGCGGTGCTGCGCTCACGCATAAAATTGATTCGCTACCCGCACCTCGATCTGGCTGTGCTGGAACGGCAGCTGGCTGGGTCGCAGGCCAGACGCAAACTGGTAATGACCGATGCCGTGTTCAGTATGGATGGGGATATCGCTCCCGTGGCTGGACTGCTGGCACTGTGTGACAAATACGATGCCTGGCTGCTACTCGATGATGCGCATGGTTTCGGGGTGCTGGGGCGACAGGGGCGGGGAGTGGCATCCCATTTCAATCTCAGCTCGCCGCGCATAATTTACATGGCAACCCTCGGCAAGGCAGCAGGTGTATTCGGTGCTTTCGTTGCGGCGCAAGCGGAAATCATTGAAACCCTGATTCAGTCTGCCCGCAGCTATATTTACACCACCGCCACGCCGCCGCTGTTATCCCATGCCTTGCTGCGTAGCCTGATACTGATCGAGCAGGAAGAATGGCGGCGTGAGAGACTGTCACAACTCATCGTACAACTGAGACAAGGGTTGCAGTCGCTGCGCTGGAAGCTGTTGCCATCCGCCACCCCTATCCAGCCTTTGATCATTGGCAGCAATGATGCAGCCTTGCAACTAAGCGAAGCACTGTGTGAGCGCGGCATCCTGGTGCCCGCGATCCGTCCGCCTACGGTACCGCAAGGTACGGCGCGGCTGCGGATTTCCCTGTCCGCTTCACATAGCATGACGGACGTGGAGCAGCTGGTGGCGGTATTGAGAGAACTGGAGAGCAATTCTTGATCATTTTTAACCCATGAGCCTCCACGTTAGAATCTTTGGTGCCGGCCCTGATCTCGTTCTGCTGCACGGCTGGGCCATGCACAGCGACATCTGGGACGGCGTACGTGACCGGCTGGCACAGCATTTCTGCTTGCACCTGGTGGACTTGCCGGGACACGGGTCCAGTCCGGCGTGCGAATCAGGTACGTTGCAATGTGTAGTTGATGCGGTCGCAGAGATTTTGCCCGCAAGCTGTATTGTCTGCGGCTGGTCGCTGGGTGGGCAGGTGGCGGTTGAACTTGCATTGCGTGCGCCGCAGCGTGTCAGCAAACTTGTGCTGGTATCCACCACGCCCTGCTTTGTTAAACGTGCAGACTGGCAATGGGGAATGGAAGCGGCGATGCTGCAACTATTCATGAAAAACTTGAAGCGTGATTACGCAACGACTTTGGATCGATTTCTCACCCTGCAGGTGAAAGGCAGCAGCGATACCACCGCAGTGCTAGCGCAATTGCGCGCAAGCTTTTCTCAGGAGGGTAAACCGGATGAGATTTCGCTGCAGACAGGGCTAGAAATCTTGCTGACGACCGATTTGCGTAAAAAAATAGAAAGCATCGAACAACCGGTGATGTTGCTGCATGGAGAAAACGATGTCATTACCAATCCCGCTGCGGCGCGGTGGATGCACCGGCAGTTACAGAATTCGGAGCTACTAATGTTGCCTGGCTGCGGGCATGCGCTATTTTTATCACATCCTGATCAATTTATAACAAGCTTGACCCAGACGGTTTAGATGGATTACGACCATACCCTAGATAAACGCCGGTTGCGCCACGCCTTCGAGCGAGCAGCAGCAGGCTACGACCGGGCGGCGGTGCTGCAACGCGAAGTATGCGACCGGATGCTGTCGCGCCTTAATTACATCAAATATACTCCCGATATAATTCTCGACGCAGGCAGCGGTACCGGTTATGGCAGCCGCAAACTGGCCATGCGCTACCCCGCAGCCGGAATACTGGCAGTCGACATTGCGCTGGCGATGCACTTTCAGGCGCGCCCTCCCGTTCCATGGTGGAAGCGGTTGTCGCCGGCTCGCGGGAAGCGGACAAGTTATCTGTGTGGCGACATTGAACTGTTGCCGTTGAAAGATGCCTGCGTTGGCCTGGTCTGGTCAAATCTGACATTGCAATGGTGCAACAATATGCGCCATGCGCTTTCTGAGGTGCGCCGTGTGCTGCAGCCTGGCGGGCTGTTCATGTTCAGTACTTTCGGGCCGGATACCTTGAAGGAATTACGCCAGGCTTTCCGTAGTGCAGACAATTACAGCCACATCAACCGTTTTACTGACATGCACGACATTGGTGACATGCTGGTGCATAACGGCTTCGCTACACCGGTCATGGATATGGAATACATCACGTTGACCTATGATGATGTGATCGGCGTAATGCGGGATCTCAGAGCTATCGGCGCCCACAATGTCACTCAGGGCAGGTCACGCGGGCTAACCGGGAAAACCGGTTGGCAGAAAGTAATAGATTATTATGAAACGCTACGGATAGAAGGGAAGCTGCCGGCAACTTTTGAGGTGATTTACGGCCATGCCTGGAAGCCGCAGCCGCGAAAAACAATCGGCAAGCTCGCAGCCGGACATCCGATGAACGATGAGTTTCGTCTGCCGGAATGATTTTATGGCAACAGGCTATTTCATCACTGGCACCGACACCAGCGTGGGAAAAACCCTGGTAAGTTGTGCTTTGCTGCATGCCTTTGCCGCGCGTGGCAAGGCTGTCGCAGGCATGAAGCCGGTGGCGGCAGGCTGCAAGAACGGGAAATGGATGGATGTGGAATTGCTTATTGCAGCCAGCAATGTTGCTGCGCCACGTGAGTGGATCAACCCTTACGCACTGATTCCGCCGGTGGCGCCGCATATCGCAGCCAAACGGATGGGGGTTGAAATCGACACCACAGTTATCCTCCAGGCCTGCCGCGAGTTGCAGAATGTCGCCGAGATAGTGATCGTTGAGGGTATCGGTGGTTTTCTGGTGCCCCTCAACAACCAGTGTGATGCTGGTGATATGGCGCTGGCGCTGGGTTTTCCGGTGATACTGGTGGTGGGAATTCGGCTGGGCTGCCTAAACCATGCGCTACTGACCGCCCAGGCTGTGCGGGCAACCGGTTTGCCACTCGCAGGCTGGGTGGCAAACCAGGTTGATCCGCAAGTGATTGAATTCGAGGAGAATGTGCGCGCACTGGAACAAAAATTGGCTTGTCCGCTGCTGGGAGTACTGCCGTTTACGCAGGATGCCGTTGCACAGAAATTTTCGGCTTTACTGAGTATTTCCGAACTGGAGCTGGCAGGATAGGTGCCGCCCGGTGTTAAGTCATACTGATGCTTCAGTAGCGTTTGCCCCCACGCCGTGAAACCTATTCCAGAAATTGAATTGTCGGGCGAAACAACGGTCAAAGAAACCGTGGTACTGGTGCATGGTCTATGGGTGCGTGGCTGGGTCATGACATTATTGGGACTGCAGTTGCGGCGCTGTGGTTTTCACACCATCATTTTTTCCTATCCTTCCATGCGTGCCCCGCTGTCACAAAACGCTCTGTTGCTATCGCGCTTTGTCGCAGGTATTGCTGCACCGCGCATCCACTTTGTCGGTCATAGTCTGGGAGGTCTTTTGTTGTTGCAGATGCTGGCGGAACACCCTGAACCGCGCACCGGCCGTGTGCTGCTGCTGGGAAGCCCTTGCCATGCAAGTTACGCGGCCAGCAAGCTCGCGCGCATCACGCCGGGACGATGGCTGATCGGGCGCAGCATGGGGCAGTGGCTGGAGCAGAAAGCGCCGGCGTGTCTCCATCAGCACGAGGTGGGATCAATCGCCGGCTGCATGAGTCTGGGTATTGGCAAGCTGCTAGGCGGGTTGCCGCATCCCAATGATGGCGTGGTAACCGTCGAGGAGACACGGCTACCGGCTGCAAGCGATCACGTAGTGCTCAATGTGAGTCATACCGGCATGCTTTTTTCTGCCGGGGTTGCGCGTCAGATATGCGCATTTTTGCGGCAAGGACATTTTCTGCACCATCCGGAGTTGGAATGATGTTACGAATTGCGCGTCGATTAAAGCTTGCCATTGCCGTGGGTCAAGTCGTCCTGCTTGGAAGCTGTGCCAATCTTCCCTATTACGCCCGGGCGGTGGATGGTCAGATGGAAATTCTGCGCCGAGCCCAGCCGATCAGCACGATTATCGCTGATCCCGCTGCCGATCAGAAACTGAAGCGCGTTCTCGCCCGGGTCGTCCTGATGAGGGAATTCGCCAGCCGCGAACTGAAGCTTCCGGATAACCAGAGTTATACAAGCTATGCCGATCTGAAGCGTCCCTTTGTGGTCTGGAATGTATTCGCTGCCCCCGAACTCTCCAGCGAGCTCAAAAAATGGTGCTTCGTGCAAGCTGGCTGCGTCAGTTATCGTGGCTTTTTCTCACAAGCGGAAGCGGAAAGCTACGCAGAAGAGCTCAGAAATGAGGGTTATGACGCCCATGTCGGCGGGGTTCGCGCTTATTCCACCCTGGGCTGGTTCAACGATCCGGTGCTCAATACCTTTATCGGCTATTCCGAAATGGAACTCGCACGCCTGATATTTCATGAACTCACTCACCAGGTGGTTTATGTTCCTGGTGACAGCGCCTTCAATGAATCTTTTGCCACTGTAGTTGAACAGGAAGGGGTCGGCCGCTGGCTGGACAGCACCGGCGCGGCTTCGCAGCGGGCCGTATTTGATGCCAGACAGGAAAGGGAAGCCATTTTTACCGAGCTGGTGCTGAACCACCGCAAGCGGCTGCAGGAACTGTTTGCATCAGATTTGAGCGACACAGAGAAACGTTTGGCCAAGGCGCGCATATTTGATGAGTTACGCGAAGAATTCGCCCAGCTAAAAATCGCCAGAGCCGATTTCAGCAGCTACGACCGCTGGTTTGCGCAGCAGCTCAACAACGCCTTGCTGGCAACGATTTCCACCTACACACAACTGGTACCCGCATTTCAGGCACTACTCGCGCAGCAGAATGGAGATATGAGCCGGTTTTTTGCTGCCATCAAAGAAATAAGCAAGCTACCGGAAGCAGAGCGGGCTAGCGTGCTGCAGACGGCGCTTGAGAACCATCAGCGCAGAGATGTTGCCGAGCGCTAGTCCTGCAGAGATTGCATGGATTATTATGTGGTCTTTCGCCGCGCCACGATCACGCCATCCCGCGTCGGATTGATGAAAGTATCAAATTCAGGATCATTGAATATGAGTCGATTGTGCTCAAGGATGGCTTCGGTCCAGCCAGGGACGACATCAACATAATCTTCCACCGCTACCCGGCCATGCCACAACACATTGTCAGCAATGTAAAGACCGCCGGGACGAATCCGGTTTCTGGCCATTCGCCACACTTCAGGGTAATCGCCTTTATCCACATCGTTGTAGCAGATGTCGAATAATCCCTCAGTCCGGGCAAAGATTTCCTGCGCCAGCCCCACGTGGAAACCGACTCTATCCCATAAACCCGCCGAACCGAGATACTGTCCGGCTTTTTCCTGATTGAGCGGATCGCCGTCGCTGCAGATTACCAGCCCTTCCGGCCCCACTGCTTTTGCAAACCAGTAGGCCGAATAGCCATAGCCGCTGCCAAACTCAAATACACGCCGGGCATTGACTGTCCTGGCCAGTGTCTCGAGAAAAACGCCGACCAGGCGGCCGACGATGGGGAAATTATTTTCCTGCGCGATCTTCTCCATCGCCGTCAGCACCGGATGATCGGTCTGACTTAACAATCCGCGCATATAATCTTCTATGGCGGGATGGACTGGAATCAATACGCTGGGATTTGGAATGGTTGGAGAATGCATGGTGGGCATGATCGGCTCCTATAAATAATGACAGAAATTTCAGATTTTCTTCGCTGTTAATTTCAGCTTAGCAGGATAGTGTAGAAAATTGAATAAACAGTAACCATCAAAGGTAGAAAATATGAGGCAGCGAATTGCATTGGTTACGGGAGCATCCAGCGGTATTGGCAAGGCCACGGCCGAACTGCTGGCCGCCAACGGCTATTACGTATTTGCCCTGGCACGGCGCATGGAACGGTTGGAACAGATGCGTTGCGAGCAGATAGAGCCTATCCGGCTGGATGTTACCGATGCAGAGGGCATTCGCACGGCAGTGGAGCACATCATTGCGACCAAGGGCCGGATTGATGTGCTGGTGAACAATGCCGCGTACGGCCAGTTGGGCGCGATCGAATGTGTCTCAATAGAGGCTGCGCATCAGCAATTTGAAGTCAACGTCTTCGGCTATGCACGCTGCATGCAAGCAGTCTTGCCGCATATGCGGCAGCAGAAATCGGGACGCATCATCAACATCACCTCGATTCTGGGCAGAGTACCGATCCCGGGTTTTGGCTGGTACGCCGCCTCCAAGCATGTGGTGGAAGTACTGTCCGAAACCTTGCGCAACGAAGTAATGGGATCTGGGATCGATGTGGTAGTAATCGCCCCCGGTTTGATCAAGACGGAGTTTGTCCCCAGGCAGTTGGCATTGCTTGAGACTGTCGCGCATCCGTCTGTCTACCAGAGACTTCTGGCCGGTGTTCGTGGTTTGCTGGTTGACGAACCCAGAGCGCCCGGCCCGGAGATCATCGCCAGGGCGGTGCTCGACGCGGCCACAGCAGCGAATCCCCCGGTACGCCATGCACTGCCCAGCGATTCCAAAATGGCCGTCATGGCCAGATGGCTGTTGGGCCCCCGAGTCTTTTCCTGGGCAATCCGGTATCTGATGAAAATCTGACAGACTCCGAGAAAACTTGTTGCGCCCTGCGTAGAACAAGTCTGCTATTTTATGATCCGGTGCAGGGTAAGCGTACTCTTGTTTTGAGTATTCACCGTTGCCATATTGCCATCCGCGCTGAGGTTAAACGAGAGCGCATTGTTTTCAGAAAAACCCGCACAACCATTGGTGTCATAAGTAAAGCCTTTGATACTGAAAGCCTTGCTGCTGGCATCATAGGTATAGTTAGCGAATTCGACACCCGGAGCACCACAGCTTTTATGACCGTCACGATCCTGATCTCCAATGGGGTCAACCAGTAGAAATTTGCCGTTGGCAAAGAACAAATAGGTTGGTGTCTTGATCGCAGTTGGGTCCAGCACCCAGGTTCCGACGATGCCTTTGGGGTCATTTTCCATTCTGGAGTAACGACTTTCCTCGATCCTGGTCTTTGGGGGCTCTTTCTTGTCCGTAACCGCCAGTGGCCCTGCACGTTTTCCAGCATGAAAGAGTTCACTAAAGACGCTATGCTGCGCTCTCTCCCGTTGTACTGTCACAATTTCTGTGGCAATCAAATCAACACCATCGGTACGGACGCGCCAGGTTGGTTGTGGGTGCGACAAACCGGCTTTAAGATTGGTATCAACTGTCGGTTTGCCAATGATCTTGAATCCCCGGTTATCAAATTCAGAAAGGCTTGCTGTACCGTACTCCACTCCCGCCGTGCTGGCCTTGATACCACCGCATACCCGGTTGGCGTCGCAGAAGTCATCCGGTATGGCCTCCCCTTGCAGGTATTCGCCTGTCGCTAAAGCGCGCATCATGAACGCTGTCGAGCCGTCCTGTTTAAACCAGATATTGGTACTGAGCATGGACATACCCTGCGAAAGAAAGTGCGCCTTGGCCTGTGCTACAGTTCTGACCGCGCCGGTGACGCCACCCGCCTCTCTTACCTTCTGTAGTTCTGCAGATGCTGCGAATGCGGCAGAATCGCTGTCCAGATTGATGGACGCGCTGATAGCGGCTGCAGCACTTGCCGGAATGGAAATGCCGTTCTCAGGGTTGCCGTCCGCATCCAGGGACTGCAACAAGACCAGCAGATTTTGCAGCCGGGTGCTGTTATCTCCAGCCAGTTCCATGGGCGTTACGAGAGGCGCACCTGTTACTTTGCCGATAATCAGGCTGCCCAGCTTGAATTCAACCGTATCGCCATGATTATATTTGTAGACTCCCTTTTCGTCCGTGGTGCCCGCAGCGCCAGACGATGCCAGATAAGCCACCCCGCCTACCGCCGCATCCGTCAAGATTCCGGTGGTTGGTGTGGCCGCCATGGTTGAACTGGTTTGCGACTTGCCAGCGTCTTTGACAGCATCCTTGCCTGCGTCTTTCTTTTCTCCGTCGCAGGCAGCAAGACCCAGAATCAGCGCCAACGGAATTAAATATGCTCCACGCACAGCTTGCTTCTCTTCAGATTCCATTCAGATGGTTCCTTCCAATTTAATTTTGTATCAGACTATGATCCTGAAAAACAGCGCCCATTTCTTCCGTTCATCGAATGGATGGAGTTTGCCATAGGGGCAGGGGGGATGTCGAGCCTGAGCAGGTGGCCGATTTTTCTCAAAGTAGATGCTCAACGTAGAAGTAACCAGCGCTGCGCGGTCTTGTCGCGCAGCGCCCTCTGGAACGAAGTGTTAGGAGCGGCGTTAATCGACACGAAACTGGTCAGCCTTTGCAGGCGGTTTGGGATAGTGATAAAGCTTCCTCCCCTCACGATAAGATAGGGATGCAATGACATTCGGAAACACCGAATAGAACTGGCTTTTGGTCATTACGAATGCCCCGACTTTGCTATCCACACGAAATGATTCGCTATCATCCAGCGGTTCTATGAAGTCAGCCTTAAAGCAAAGACGTGAGTGTGTGTAGGAAACTGGTTCCATCATTTTCTCTCCAGTTGAAATTACTGCCTGAGCCAAGTAGGCTTCTTGATTTCTGGGGACAGGTCATCAACCCGAAACCACTGGACATCGCCTTTTGTTTGAACCCTGACAACGGGCAATTTAACTTCGATCACAAGCCCCTTGTCGGTTTTCGTTCCAACTTTGATCTCGCTCTTACGCCAGTAGTTGGTGACATACATTTCCCAAGCTTTCTCCTCGTATCCGGCACAGACTCCGTTGTCAAAATACTTCCCAAGTGGATCGGTGTCGGATAACGGCAAGGCCATTGGATCTATGTACACGACCTCTTTCTTTGGGTCATTCGGCTCGCAGACAATGACCTTATTGGGGCCGGGAGGAGGAAATATCAATTGCCCGCAGAGCGCAGAACTCGAAGCGAGCAACAACACAGCGAGCAAGCTGATTCGTGACATAGAAGCTCCTAAATCTGTTATCGGGAGACAGTTTTGCGCCTCAACTCTGGCACCTGCTCCCTAGCTCGGCGCAGGGGATCGTGCATCCACTATTTTCACTATAACATACGCACGAATGGCGGCTTCGGCACCGAAGCTCGGCCGTCTCATCTTACCGGTAGCTTGTGGCGTATCCGGATTGAGCGCAATATTGGATTGCACCGCCGAATAATCAGTTCTATCGCTTCCACATGACATCCCACATTTCCAACATTCGCCCGCAGCCTGACCAAGTGCTGGTGGACATTGCCGATTATGTTGCCCATCGCAATATTCACAGCAACCTGGCCTACGGCACTGCGCGCAACTGTCTGATGGACACGCTGGGCTGCGGGTTGGAGGCGCTGTCCTATCCGGCATGCGGCAAATTGCTTGGTCCCATTGTTCCCGGCACCATCGTGCCGAATGGCGCAAGAGTCCCTGGCACCCGATTCCAGCTTGACCCGGTGCAGGCTGCATTCAATATCGGCACGATGATACGCTGGCTCGATTTCAACGATACCTGGCTGGCCGCCGAATGGGGACACCCGTCGGATAATCTGGGCGGTATCCTGGCCACGGCTGATTGGTTAGCGCGCAATATCGTGGCGGGCAATGTGGATAGAAAACCGCTATTGATGCGCGAGGTGCTGACGGCAATGATCAAAGCCCACGAAATTCAGGGCTGCCTGGCGCTGGAAAACAGCTTCAACCAGGTGGGGCTGGATCATGTGCTGCTGGTGAAAGTTGCTTCCACCGCAGTGGTGACGCATATGCTTGGCGGCAATCGTGATCAGATTATCGACGCACTTTCGCAAGCCTGGGTGGACGGACAAGCGCTACGCACTTATCGCCATGCACCCAATACCGGCTCGCGCAAATCCTGGGCGGCGGGTGACGCCACCAGCCGCGCGGTGTGGCTGGCACTGATTACGCTCAAGGGGGAAATGGGCTACCCCTCGGCACTGACTGCCAAAACCTGGGGATTCTACGATGTGCTGTTCCAAGGACGGCCATTCAAGTTGCAGCGGCCAGTCGAACAATGGGATGCGTACGTGATGGAGAATGTGCTGTTCAAAATTTCCTTCCCGGCTGAGTTCCATGCCCAGACAGCGGTGGAATGCGCCATGCAACTGCACCCCTTGGTCAGGGAGCGGATAGCCGACATCAAAAAAATCACGATCCGCACCCACGAGGCGGCTATCCGCATCATCGACAAGCAAGGACCGCTCAACAATCCCGCAGACCGCGACCATTGCATGCAATACATGGTGGCGGTGCCGCTGATTTTCGGGCGGCTGACCGCCGCCGATTACGCCGATGCCGTTGCCGCAGACCCGCGCATCGACAGGCTGCGTGACAAAATCGCCTGCGTTGAAGAGCCGCAATTTACCAAGGATTACCACGATCCTGAAAAACGCGCCATCACCAACGCCGTCACGGTAGAATTCACGGGTGGCCAGAAACTGAACGAAGTAGTGGTGGAATACCCTATCGGCCACAAGCGCCGCCGCAAGGAAGGGATGCCGTTGCTAGAGACCAAGTTCAGGATCAATCTTGCGCGCCGCTTCCCGGCAAAACAGCAAAAAGCGATAATCGACCTATGTCTCGACCAGAAAAAGCTGGAAGCGACAGCGGTCAATGAATTTGTCGATATGTTCGTGATTTAGCATCTTTACAGCCTGCAGTGCAGGACATGACCCTCCAGGAGTACGTACCGCCATGACCCACAACCTGTTCAATACCCTGAAAGAATTTTCAGTCTCCAAGGGCAAGAAAGCGAAATTCTATTCCCTGCCTGCACTGGAAAAATCCGGTGTGGGCAAGATCTCGCGGCTACCGGTTTCCATCCGCATCGTGCTGGAATCGGTATTGCGCAATTGCGATGGCAAGAAAGTCACTGAAACGCATGTGCGCCAGCTTGCCAACTGGCAACCCAATGCGGTGCGCACCGACGAGATTCCCTTCGTGGTATCGCGCATCGTGTTGCAGGATTTCACCGGCGTCCCGCTACTGGTGGATCTCGCGGCAATGCGCAGTGTGGCAGAAAAAATGGGCAAAAACCCCAAGCTGATCGAACCGCTGGTGCCGGTTGATCTGGTGGTCGACCACTCGGTGCAGGTCGATCACTACGGCAACAAACAGGCGCTCGATCTCAACATGGAAATCGAATTCAAGCGCAATAACGAACGCTATCAGTTCATAAAATGGGGTATGCAGGCGTTCGACACGTTCAGGGTGGTACCGCCCGGTATCGGCATTGTGCATCAAGTGAATCTGGAATATCTCGCCCGTGGCGTACACCAGAAAAACGGCGTGGCTTATCCCGATACGCTGGTCGGCACCGATTCACACACCACCATGATCAACGGTATCGGCGTGGTCGGCTGGGGTGTGGGCGGCATCGAAGCGGAAGCGGGTATGCTGGGACAACCGGTTTACCTGCTCACCCCGGACGTGGTGGGCGTAAATCTGACAGGCCGGTTGCGCGACGGTGTCACTGCCACCGATCTGGTGCTGACCGTCACCGAAATGCTGCGCAAGGCCAATGTGGTGGGCAAGTTCGTGGAATTTATCGGTGAAGGCACGGCCTCGCTGACACTGCCCGATCGTGCCACCGTCGCCAATATGGCGCCTGAATATGGCGCCACCATGGGTTTCTTCCCGGTGGACGACGCCACCATCGAATACTTCAAAGGCACTGGCCGCAGCGATGCGGAGGTCGCTGCGTTCCAATCCTATTTCAAAGCGCAAGGGCTGTATGGCATTCCCCGCAAAGGCGAGATCGATTACAGCCGCGAACTAGAACTTGATCTCGGCACGGTGGCACCTTCGCTGGCCGGACCCAGGCGCCCGCAGGACCGCATCGAAATCGGCAACGTCAAATCCCGATTCACCGGGCTTTTTACCAAGCCCGTGACGGAAAGCGGTTATGGCAGGGCAGCAGCAGATTTGCAACAACGCTATCCGGTGCGCGGATGTGATGACCGCCATCTCGACATGGAGGCCATCACTGGCAGCTCAAGCCAGAATAAGGCTGCGGTGAGACCGGGAACCGAAAGAAATATCACGGAGATGATCAACAATCGTCCGCTGCTGGGCACGGACGAAACCCCTGTATGCATAGCGAATGGCCCATTTGATCTGGGCCACGGCGACATATTGATCGCAGCCATTACTTCCTGCACCAATACCTCCAACCCCAGTGTGCTGATCGCTGCGGGACTACTGGCAAAGAAAGCGGTGGAGAAAGGCCTGACGGTGAAACGGCATATCAAGACTTCGCTTGCACCGGGCTCGCGCGTCGTGACGGAATACCTTACCGCGGCCGGCCTGCTGCCTTACCTGGAACAACTCGGCTTTAACCTCGCCGGCTACGGCTGCACTACCTGCATCGGCAACTCCGGCCCCCTGTCGGAGCCGATCGAGGAAGCCGTGGTAAAGAACGATCTGGTATGTGCTGCAGTGCTTTCCGGCAACCGCAATTTCGAGGCACGGATTCATGCCAATATCCGCGCCAATTTCCTCGCTTCGCCGCCGCTGGTGGTGGCATACGCCATTGCCGGAACAGTGCTCAAGGATCTGATGACTGAGCCGCTGGGTACCGGCAAGGATGGCAAGCCGGTCTGGCTCGGCGATGTCTGGCCGAGCAGCGCGGAAATCCAAGCACTGATAAAATATGCCGCCAATGCAGCAACGTTCCGGCGGCTCTATAGCAACCTGACCAAGGATCATCCGCTGTGGAACAACATATCATCGGTTACCGGTCAGGTGTATGACTGGCCGAAATCGACCTACATTGCCGAACCACCATTCTTCCGCAATTTTTCCATGCAGCCCAGTCGGCCCGGCGCAATCAGCAATGCGCGCGTGCTGGGGATTTTCGGCGATTCGGTCACCACCGATCACATTAGCCCCGCTGGCGCTATCAAGGATAGCTCTCCCGCCGGAAAATATCTGCTTGCGAACGGTATTGCCAAAACCGATTTCAACAGCTATGGCGCACGCCGCGGCAACCATGAGGTGATGATGCGCGGCACCTTTGCCAATGTGCGCATCAAGAACCTGATGGTGCCCGGCAGCGAGGGCGGCATCACATTGCATCAGCCGGATGGCCGGCAGATGAGCATTTACGATGCGGCGATGCAATACATCGCCGACGGCGTGCCGACAGTGGTATTCGGTGGCGAAGAATACGGCACCGGCTCGAGCCGCGATTGGGCAGCCAAAGGCAGCCAGTTGCTCGGCGTCAAGGCGGTGATCGCCAGGAGTTTCGAGCGCATCCACCGCAGCAACCTGGTCGGCATGGGCATGCTGCCGTTGCAGTTCAAGGGTAACGACAGTGCCCAGTCACTGGGGATCAAGGGCGATGAGCAATTCGACATCCTCGGACTGGATGACATCCGTCCGCAACAGGATGTGACACTCGTGATTCACGGCAAGGATGGTAGCCGCCGCGAGATTCAATTATCATGCCGGATAGATACCGCCATCGAGGTGGATTATTATCTGCACGGCGGCATCTTGCCTTATGTCCTCAGGGAACTCATGACTGCCTGAACGGTGGGTGGAATTCACCCGCGCTCTCGCTGGTCTATTTAAAGTTTTGTTCCGTCGGGCGCAGGTATATCCCGAGGGAAATTTCTTCGAGCATAATCACACCGTTTACAATGTTACCTGACAGGCAGAATCCCGTATGTTCGTCATGAAAATTCACATGGTATGCTGCGGGTATGAAATAGCCAGACTAACCGACAAAACAAACACATGCCGCATAGCCTTACCTTAATCACCACCATTGCCGCCAGCCTGGGTCTTGCTTTGATCCTGGGACTCATCGCCCATCGGTTGAAGCTGCCGGTACTGGTTGGCTACCTGCTCGCCGGTGTCATTCTTGGCCCGGCGACGCCTGGTTTTGTTGCCGACATTGAGTTATCGCGCCAACTGGCGGAAATCGGCGTGATTCTTCTGATGTTCGGTGTCGGCTTGCACTTCTCGCTGGACGATTTATTAGCCGTTCGGCGTATTGCCGTGCCAGGTGCCATCTTGCAGATTGTGGTGGCAACTGCCCTTGGTGTCGGGGTTGCCACCCTCTGGGGTTGGAGCCTGGGGGCAGGTCTGGTATTCGGTCTGGCCCTTTCGGTGGCGAGCACCGTCGTGCTGCTGCGCGCGTTGGAGCAGCGCGGTGCGCTCAAGTCGGTCAACGGCCAGATCGCAGTAGGCTGGCTGGTGGTCGAGGATCTGGCAATGGTGCTGGTTCTGGTATTACTGCCGCCGCTGGCAGGATGGCTGGGCGCTGATGTCGGCGGTTCTGCTGCGGGTGCAGCCGATCCGGACCTGCTGATCACGTTGCTGATTACCTTCGGCAAAGTTGCCGTCTTCATCGCCCTGATGCTGGTTGTCGGAAAGCGCGTGTTCCCGTGGTTGCTGTGGCATGTTGCCAGCACCAACTCAAACGAGCTCTTCATCCTGAGCGTAATCGCGGTGGCGGTGGGCATTGCCTACGGCTCCGCGATGCTGTTTGGCGTTTCTTTCGCGCTCGGCGCTTTTTTCGCCGGCATGGTCATGCGCGAGTCGCATCTGAGCCATCGGGCTGCACAGGAATCGCTGCCGCTCAGAGATGCTTTCTCGGTTTTGTTCTTCGTATCGGTTGGCATGCTGTTCGATCCGAACATCGTGATGCAACAGCCGCTGCGGGTGCTGGCTGTGATTGCCATCATCGTCACAGGCAAATCCCTGGCGGCTTTTCTGCTCGTGCTTGCTTTCCGTTACCCGCTGAATACGGCGCTCACAGTATCGGCCAGTCTCGCGCAAATCGGCGAATTCTCTTTCATCCTTACGGCGCTGGGGGTTTCCCTCGGGCTGCTGCCGGTCGAGGGCCAGAATCTCATATTGGCGGGAGCGCTGATCTCGATCACGCTCAATCCGCTGGTATTCCAGATGATCGAACCCGTGCAAGCCTGGATCCGCTCGCGCTCGGAGCTCGCCCGCATGCTGGAGCGCACCGTTGATCCGCTGGCGGAACTGCCGATGACCGTCGCATCAAGCTCCGTAACCGACCATGTGGTGCTGATCGGTTATGGCCGGGTCGGCCAGCGTATCGGTGAGTCCCTGGCGGAGGAAGGATTACCACTGGTCGTGGCCGAACAAAACCGCGAGGTGGTTGAGAGATTGCGCAAGCGCGGAATTCATGCCGTTGCCGGCGATGCCGCGGAACCGGCGGTGCTGATACAGGCGCATATTGCACGGGCCAACATGCTGGTGATTGCGATCCCTGATACCTTGCGGGTACGCAGCATGGTCGAAACCGCGCGCATGCTCAACCCGCAAATCGAGATTATCATACGTACGCATAGCGACGAAGAAGCCGCGCTGCTACGCAACGAGGGTGCGGGAACAGTATTTCTCGGTGAGCACGAGCTTGCGCTCAGCATGACACGCCATATACTGGAAAAAATCGCGGCCAAATAGACAGCCACATTGTATAGAGCGAACACAGGAGGGAGTACATGAGCAACAAGATAGTCATTTACCAGAAACCCACCTGCAGCAAATGCAGAGCCACGCTTGCCATCCTCAAGGAGAACGGGGAAGAGTTCGAGGCTGTCAATTACTACGAGTCACCTTTGACCGTCGAACAGTTACGTGGGCTGATTGAAAAACTGGGTGTGCCGGTACGCGATGTGCTGCGTAGCGATGAGCCGCTGGCATACAGCCTTAAACTTGCCGAGCGGCAGCTATCGGATGACGAGCTGATCAAGATCATGGTGGACAACCCGGATCTGATTCAGCGGCCCATTGTAGTGCGCGGTGATGAGGCTGTGCTATGCCGCCCGCCGGAGAAGGTAGCGAAATTGTTGTAGTGAATTATTTGTAATAGTTCCGGCTCGATATGGCAGTCTGTGTCAGATGCCAATTGCTCTGCCAGGAGGAGACGGTCGGGCTTCAGCTCCGAAGCCACCATTCGCACGTATGCGACAAATCGAGTACCTTCGCGGGTTTCAGAGGAGAAAACGGCGCAGTGCTGCTTTTCACGATTATTTAATATTGTTAAAATCCAGCGTAGCTGTCCGGAAGCTAGGCTACAATTTGCTTTTAGCGCGATTCGCGATACTGAGTTAGGGAGCAGATGTCGGAGTTAGAGCGCAAAGCTGTCTCTCTATAACAAAGTTAGGTTCTTCCCTACACCATGGATGAGAGCACGCTCGACAGAATCGCTGAAATCATCTGCGGCAACGGCACGCAATATCCGGTTTACCGATCGAGTTCACAACTAACGGCCTTCTTCTCTCGTGCTGGCTTTCCGCGGTTTGTTCACGACGGCTCCACAAGGCAACGCTGGGTGCTCGACTGCTTGAAGGTTTGCACTCGGGAAGAACTTGCTGGCATCCTAAAGCGTCTTGCGTCACCCAGAGAGTATGCTGGCGACAAAGAGAAGATTGCGCAGGCACTCAAGGCAATCAACGAGGCTACCTATGTCGAAGGTTTCCGCGTAAGGCTCGTAGGCATTGAGCCAACGTTCGAAAAAGTCGAGGTAAATTACGACACGCCACAAGAATACGAGGAACTCAAGCCCCAACCGCCACCAGATTTTCTCGCGCTCAATCTTGAGCCTGGCATCGGCGAAATTCTTGGCGAACGATGGGCAGAGGCCCAACGCTGTGTCGATGCTGAGGCATATTTAGCCGCAATCATCATCATGGGTAGTTTGCTCGAAGGTTTGCTGCTTGGCATCTGTCAGCGCAACCCTGCAATGGCCAACGCATGTTCATGCTCTCCCAAAGATTCAAAGACCGGAAAGATCAAACACTTTGCCGAGTGGACGCTCGCTGAAATGATTGATGTCGCGCACAACGTCGGGTGGCTTGGCCTAGACATAAAGCGCTTCTCGCATGCGCTTCGCAGCTTTCGCAATCTCGTTCATCCCTACGAACAAATGGCAACCAGGGCGAATCCCGATGAAGACACATCAAAAATTTCGTGGCTGGTCGTGCAAGCTGCAGTCAATGATCTTGCTAACGTCCTCAAACGAAGCTAACGATTAAGGTTAGATTGTGATCGCGAAGCGAGCCACGATCTGAACCGTTTGTTGGACAAGCCCGGCCTTGGTGCGAGTTTTTACTATGAAAATATCTTTTTTGGCTACATGACAATCCGTACAGCATCCTGTACGGCATTCAGAGAGAAGCTGTTTGTTGCCAAACAGTTACAGCATCTACTCAACTGCCAAGTGCAGCGGAATGGAATAAAGCGAAATCATTTTTGGCTGCGCGCCAATTGAGGTAATGCAGATGCGCCCGATAATTTTACTCGAAATCTTTTGGCAAATGTGTTTTCTGTTTTCAATACTGAACAATCTCGTGAGAACCCTGAAAATCCCCATGGCGTTTCTCCGCGTAGCGGCTTCGTCCAACCCTGTGCTCAACCGAACCTGCGCAGGCCGGTTAGCGTGAACGTTAGAACCTCAACCTATGAAACGTTACACAGTTCTTGCCTATGACTTTGATGCCCGAGCCAACATTCTTAACCAAGAAATTGGCGATAACTGGAAACCGCACATCAAAGAGATGTGGCAACGAAACAAGCACCAAGTTATCGAAGGGCTTGCAGCAGAATATGGCTCGATTGGACTACACGAAAAGGTTAAAAACTTCCGCGCCATTGGGGCAATGCCTATTTCGCTCATTGCATTCCATAACAAGTTTTTTCACCAAGCTAGGTCTGCTTTTGTCGTCGGTGCCTATTACCCAGCGCTAACAGCCTTCTGTGCCTTGGGAGAGCGCGTACTGAACCACTTGGTACTCTTGTTTCGTGACGACTTCAAAGAAACCAAAGAATACAAGAAAGTATACAGAAAAGACTCTTTCGACAATTGGGATCTTGCTATCGACACTCTGGAAAGCTGGGGAATCGTTCTTCCCGCCGCAGCCCAGACTTTTAGGTTATTACGGGATCTCAGAAACAAGACTCTTCATTTCAATCCGGATACGGATGCCAATGATTGTGCTATCGTGGTCTGTCCCCAATGCTATTCACTTAACGAAATTCCCGTTATACTTCTTCGGTACGCAGATTATACCGGAGGCGGATCATGGCGGGGAAAGCGGCAGAGCTGAGAGGACAGGTTCGGGTGTCCGACTATTTGAGCGTGGGGCTTTTGTCTCGTTTAGTGCCGCCCTCGCTGGTTGATGAAGCGCTCACGGCACATGATCGCCATAGCAAGCGACAGCGAGACCTGCCTGCGCATGCAGTCGCTTATTACGTCATGGCACTCTCCCTCTACCGTGGCGTTAACACCGAAGAGGTTTTGCGCGTCGTTACCGAAGGCATGGATTATCTTTGTCAATCAGCGTCGAAAACTTTCCACTAGTCAGCGTCCAAATGTTTCCACTTTTCTGGTTTGTTGAGAGTAATTTTTACGCTGTTTGAAGCGATAAGAATCGTTGCCTGTTTCGAGGATGTCGCAATGATGGGTAATGC
>JAUSLF010000063.1 GCA_030646695.1 Nitrosomonadaceae bacterium | reverse complement strand
TGCGAATTTCGTAAATAATGTCCATGTAAAACACTCCAGATACCCCCGGCTAAAACGCCGGATGATTACATACTGGGGTGGAAACTATTGGACGCTGTTTCCACCCCTAATCTGGAAAGTTTTGCACGCTGTTTGACAATTGACATGCCTGGAGGAGGAATTCGGTGAACGCTTCGTCCGGATCTACCGCAGTTTCCTGGTGGCGAAAGATTGCATTGCGGGATTCGAGAAAACCTTAGAAGAAAATAGGGAAGCACGTTGGGTGGTGTTACTCAGAGGAGTGGAGGAAAAACTGCCGGTGAGCCGCCGGCAACTGTATATCGTGCGGGAACTTGGCCGCGGGTGAGGCTCCCTCCCGGCATTTATCAGAAAACGGCATTCCCTGCTGTGTATTGGACAAGCGCTCGCTTGTTAAACTGCAATCACCTCGATGTCCGGCTCGATTGACCTTAACAGATTTTCAATTCCCCTGAGTGTGCCGGAAATTGAACTCGGGCAGGTGCCGCATGCACCCTGGTAGTGCACACTGAGTGTGTTGCCTTCGAGGCCGAGCACATACAGATCGCCGCCGTCGTTTTGAAGATAGGGGCGTATCTCTTCATCGAGCAGCACGCTGATCTTGTCAAGGCGCTGTTGATCCTCGGGACTTAGACCGGCAATTGTAGTGGCGGCCGCAGCAACCGTAGCGGCTGATTGCGCGTCTGCCGCAGGCGCAGCGCGGATCGGATCGGCAACTGCGCGTGCCAGATCCTGCCAGTCGGCGCCACCATCCTGCGTGATCGTGATCCAGCGATCGACATAAAATACGTTGGTCACGTGATCTATGTCGAACAGCGCTGCTGCCAGCGGGTCATCCTTCGCCTGCTCGGCGCTGTCGTATGAGCGCGTCACTCCCCAAGTCAACGGTTCCTTGAGGATGAACTTCAACGCATTCGGATTGGGCGTACCTTCTATTTCAGCTATTCTTGGCATAACGTTTTGCTAGGAGGCGCCGCCAACCGGTGCGTGCATCGGATCATCTGCGGCCTCGGTTGAAATGCTGGTGACAGAATTGAGTGCCGCATGCAGCGTATGCCACGGCAGAATTGCACACTTGACGCGAGTTGGCAGGTCGCGCACTCCGGCAAACACCGTGAGCCGTCCGAGGTGGTGCTGGCCGCTGGGATCAAGTTTGCCGAGTGCCATATCGCGAAATTCCTGGATCAATATTTCGGCATCGGCACGTGTCTTGCCCTTGACGGCAGCGGTCATCATCGACGCTGATGCCTTGCAGATCGCGCATGACTCGCCATGAAAGGTGATGCGGTCGATGTGCTCGCCGTCAAGATTGAGCGCAATCTCCAGGCGGTCACCACACAGCGGATTGTGGCCCACCGCATGATGGCTTGCATGGTCGAGAACCCCGTAATTGCGTGGCTTGCGATTATGGTCGAGGATGACCTCTTGATAGAGTGATTGCGTGTGCATTATGCGAAAATCTTTTGCGCGGCACGGATGCCTGCGATCAATGTGTCAACCTCGGTCATGCTATTGTAAAACGCGAACGAGGCGCGCGACGTTGCCGGTATCTTGAAGCGCTGCATTACTGGCTGAGCGCAATGATGTCCGGTACGCACTGCAATACCTTGCTGGTTCAGGAGTGTGCCGATGTCATGCGGATGCACGCCCTCGACCACAAACGACAACACTGCAGCCTTCAACGTAGCGGTGCCGATGATGCGCACGTCCGGTAGATGGCGTATCTGCTCGGTCGCGTAGTTGAGCAGGGCATGTTCATATGTTGCGATTGCCTCCATGCCGATTGCTGACAAATAATCGACCGCAGCACCAAGTCCGATTGCTGCTGCGATCGGTGGGGTGCCAGCCTCGAATTTTTGTGGGATCGTGTTGTAAATTGTTTTTTCGAACGTTACCGACAGAATCATATCGCCGCCGCCCTTGAACGGCTGCATTCGCTCCAGCAGATCAGCCTTGCCGTAGAGGATGCCGATACCAGTCGGACCGCACATCTTATGGCCTGAGAATGCATAAAAATCGCAGTCGAGATCCTGCACGTCGATCTTCATATGGGGCGCAGCCTGCGCACCGTCGATCAGCACCGGTACTCCGCGCGCATGCGCGAATGCGATCATCTGCTTGATCGGATTGATGCTGCCCAGCGCGTTCGACACATGCATCACGCCGACGAACTTGGTGTGTTCGTTAAAGAGCTGTTCGTATTCATCGAGCAGGAGCTCGCCTGCATCGTTGATCGGTACGACACGTATTTTTGCGCCCTTCTCTTCCGCCAGCATTTGCCACGGCACGATATTGGAATGATGCTCAAGCGTGGTCAGAATGATTTCATCGCCAGCGCCGATAAACTTGCGGCCGTAACCGTGCATTACCAGGTTGATCGCATCGGTGGTGCCGCTGGTGAAGATCACTTCCCTATCTTCACGCGCATTAATGAAATGCTGCAATTTGCGGCGCGACCCTTCAAATTCGGCGGTGGCTATTTCCGACAGGTAGTGCACGGCACGATGGATATTGGCATGTTGCGTAGTCTGGTAACGCACCAGGCGATTGATCACTTGCTGTGGCATCTGACCGGAAGCCGCGCTGTCGAGATAGACCAGCGGCTTGCCATCGATCTTGAGCTTGAGTATCGGGAAATCGGCACGAATACGCTCAACGTCAAACACTGAAGTAAGCTGTGGCTCTAAAACAGATTCTACGGGTGTCATGGCTCAGTTTCTCTGAGTTTGTTCGAGTACTGTTTGCTCGAGCTGGTGTTTGAGCGACGCGACAGGAATACGTTCGATGATTTCGGCGCCAAATGCATAAGTCAGCAGGTTGCGCGCCGTCATCTCGGACAGCCCGCGGCTCTTGAGATAAAACACTTCTTCGCTGTCGAGCTGACCGACAGTCGCACCGTGTGCGCATTTCACGTCATCGGCAAAAATTTCAAGCTGTGGTTTGGTATCGATATGCGCCCTGCCGCTCAACAGCAGGTTGCGGCTCGACTGTGCAGAATCGGTGAGCTGCGCACCTGGACGCACCATGATCTTGCCGTTGAATACGGCATGGGCAGCACCATCAACGATACATTTATGCAACTGGCGACTGGTGCCATGCGGCTTGATGTGGTCGATGCAGGTATGCGTATCGGCGAGCTGGCGCTCTGCAATCAACGCCAGTCCGTCAACCGTGCATTCAGCACCCTCCCCTGCCAGCTGCACATTCAGGTTATAGCGCGAAATGCGCGCGCCCAATGCAATACTGGTCGACTGATAACGGCTCGCCTGCGCGAGCGACACTGCACAGTCTGCAATGTGAAATGCCTGACCGCTGTCACGCTGCACCCGGATATGGTTGACACGTGCATTATCGGCCAGCGCGATTTCAGCCACCGCGTTGGTAACATAGACACCTTGCTGCAATGCGACGTAATCCTCGATGACTGTCACTGCGCTGCCGGATTCGGCAATCAACAGACAGCGCGGATAGCTTGCCACTTCTTTTTGGGTCGCAATGAACAGCAGGTGCACCGGCACATCGACCGCCACATTACGCGGTACGATGATCAACGCCCCATCATGCAGGAATGCGGTGTTGATCGCAGTGAATACATTGTTGCGAAACTCGGCATGACGGCCAAGATGCGGCTCCAGCGTTGTTGCGTGTGCGGAGACCGCCGCTGACAGGTTCGTTATCACTATGTCAGAATCTCCAGCCACGCCCGGCACTTGCGTCGACAGTTGCGGTGCATACACACCGTCAATGAACACTAGCCGGATCGTTGCTGGTTCGAGATAGAAGTGTTCTACCTCTGCAGCCTGCAGGTGCGATGTGGTGTGCACCGGCTGGAACTGCAATGTGGTGAGTAGCGAAATATCGGTGAAGCGCCATTCCTCGTCGCGCGTGGTCGGCACTCGCAGCATGCCGACACGTTCAACCGCATCAGCGCGCAACCGGTTAAACCATGCCAACGGGCTGGCCGGCAGTTGCGACCGTCCCTGCAGCAGGTTTTCAAGATAACCGCTGGTAGTAGCTACGCTCATGCTCATGCCCCCGCTGCGGCGCGTTGCTCGATACTGACCCAATCGTAGCCATGTGTCTCGAGATCGAGCGCAAGTTGCTTGCCGCCGGTTTTGATGATGCGGCCCGACTCCATCACGTGCACGTAATCAGGCACGATATAGTTAAGCAGACGCTGATAATGCGTCACCAGTATGATCGCGTTATCCTTGGTGGCGAGCTGGTTGACGCCGTTGGCGACGATCCTGAGCGCATCGATATCAAGGCCGGAATCGGTCTCGTCGAGAATTGCCAGCCGTGGCTCTAACAACGCCATCTGCAAGATTTCATTGCGCTTTTTCTCTCCGCCGGAAAAACCTGCATTAACGCTGCGGTCAAGAAAATCCGGACTCATCTCAAGCATCTTCATCTTCTCGCGCACGAAATCATCAAATTCGAGCGGGTCGAGTTCGTCCTTGCCGCGTTGCGCTTGCACCGTATTGTAAGTGAGACGCAGGAACTGGTTGTTGGCGACGCCGGGTATCTCGATCGGATACTGGAAGGCAAGAAACACGCCGGCACGGGCACGCTCTTCGGGTGCCAACTCGAACAGATTTTTGCCTTCAAACATCACCGTGCCGCCGGTAACTTCATAGGCAGAATGCCCAGCGAGCACCTTGGCGAAGGTGCTCTTACCTGAGCCGTTGGTGCCCATGATCGCGTGCACTTCACCGCTCCTGACGGTGAGATCGATTCCCTTGAGGATCTCGATACCGTTAACGGTTGCCCGCAGCCCGCGCACTTCCAGCAGCGGCTTACTATTCTGGTAAATCATCCGACACTCCCTTCGAGCTTGAAGCCGAGCAGTTTGGTCGCCTCAACCGCAAACTCCATCGGTAACTGTTGAAACACATCTTTACAGAATCCATTGATGATCATCGATACTGCTTCCTCGTTGCCGATGCCACGCTGCGCGAAATAGAACAGTTGATCCTCACCGATTTTCGACGTCGACGCCTCATGCTCGACGATGGCGCTGTTATTGCGCACCTGAATATAAGGGAAAGTGCTGGCACTGCACTGATCACCAATCAACATCGAGTCGCATTGCGAATAATTGCGTGCACCAGCGGCGGTCGGCGCGATCCTGACCAGCCCACGGTAGCTGTTGTTGGAATGGCCGGCTGAAATACCTTTGCTGACGATGGTGCTGCGCGTATTCTTGCCGATGTGGATCATTTTGGTACCGGTGTCGGCTTGCTGATGATTGTTGGTAACCGCTACCGAATAGAATTCGCCAACCGAGTTATCGCCCTGCAGCACGCAGGAAGGATATTTCCAGGTGATCGCCGAACCTGTTTCTACCTGGGTCCAGGAAATACGCGAGTTAATGCCTTTGGCAAGGCCGCGTTTGGTGACGAAATTGAAAATACCACCGATG
Organism: Nitrosomonadaceae bacterium; assembly: GCA_030646695.1. Classification (GTDB taxonomy): domain Bacteria; phylum Pseudomonadota; class Gammaproteobacteria; order Burkholderiales; family Nitrosomonadaceae; genus VFJL01. The sequence continues at coordinate 17,153 of JAUSLF010000063.1, read as the reverse complement.
CCATTTTCGTCACCCGCGTACCAGTTCTGTACCGTCGAATATTTGATGTCGGCGTTGTCAAGCGCGACCAGTTCGACCACCGCCGCGTGCAGTTGATTGGTGTCGAACCTGGGTGCGGTGCAGCCTTCAAGATAGGAGACAGACGCCCCTTCCTCGGCAATGATCAGGGTGCGTTCGAACTGCCCCGATGCCTCGGTGTTGATGCGAAAGTAGGTCGACAGGTCCATCGGGCATTTGACCCCCTTCGGGATGAAACAGAACGAACCGTCAGTGAATACCGCCGAGTTGAGCGTGGCGTAATAATTATCCCCGACCGGTACCACGGTGCCGAGGTACTGCTTCACCAGATCGGGATGCGTATGCACGGCCTCCGAAATTGAACCGAAAATAATGCCGACCTCGGCCAGTTTCTGCTTGTAGGTGGTCGCTACTGATACACTGTCGAAAATCACATCCACTGCAACACCGGCAAGCGCTGCTCTCTCGTGCATCGGCACACCGAGCTTCTCGAAGGTACGTAACAACTCCGGATCGACCTCATCCATGCTGCCCAATTTTTTTCTCGGCTTTGGTGCCGAGTAGTAGCTGATCGCCTGAAAATCGATCTTCGGATACTTGACGTTCGGCCACTGCGGCTCTTCCATCGTGAGCCATTGCTGATAAGCCTTGAGCCGAAACTCCAGCAACCACTCGGGTTCGTTTTTCTTGGCCGAAATCATCCGGATGGTGTCTTCGTTAAGCCCTTTCGGCGCAACATCAGACTCGATTTCGGTAACGAAACCGTGTTTGTAAGGCTGGTTGACCAGATTCTGCAGTACTGCACTCATTCAGCTTGCTCCAATTTCATCCGCTCCGAAGAAAAACCTTTGAATTACTTGCCCGAAATTTCTTCATAGCCGTTATAGTCAAATCTTGGTTGATTCCTTCAGGCTAAAACTCTCACCACAGCCGCACGTGTTATCCACGTTTGGATTGTCGAACTTGAATAAATCGTTGAGCCCTTCCCTGACAAAATCAACACGCGAGCCATCGAGGAATGGCAGGCAACTGGCGTCAATCACTACCTGGGCGTTATGCGACTCGAACAACTGGTCATCCGCCCGCACCTCATCGGTGTAGTCAAATGTGTAGGCAAAACCGGAACAACCCACCTTCTTCACGCCAATCCGCAGGGCCAACCCCTTGCCACGCTTCTCAAGCTGTTTCTGGATCTGTCTTGCCGCACTTTCGGTCAATGTTATCGCCATCGCTGTTCTCCACCTGCCACTTTGTTAATCGTGACTGAAACAAGGATGTGTCATTGCGCCGGCATCATGTTGAAGCCGCAACATGTCCATGCTCCGGCATGATCTTACGCATATCCAGCATTTGCACCGCGCCGCCCTGCCGCGCTTTCTGGTCATCAACCAGCTGTTTCAGCGTCACCGCGCCAAGGTGATCGAAAATGAGATCATTAAGTTTTACCCACAAGTCGTGAGTCAGGCATTTCCTGTCGTCAAGGCAGTTTTCCTTTCCGCCACATTGAGTCGAATCGATCGGCTCGTCCACGGCAAGGATAATTTCGGCAACCGTCATCTGCCCCATGTCCTTGGCAAGATAATAGCCCCCACCCGGACCGCGGACGCTGCCAACCAGCGCGCGTTGGCGCAGCTTGGCGAATAATTGCTCAAGATAAGACAGCGAGATTTGCTGACGCTGGCTGATCCCTGCGAGCGTCACCGGCCCGGTGCCCTGCTGCATTGCGAGATCCAACAATGCCGTCACTGCAAACCGTCCTTTGGTTGTGAGTCTCACGATGAACTCCTTATATTAATCAATTGGATGAATCTATTAAAGCAGGATTAACGCAGTTAATAGATGACTAATTTTGTCAACTATAAGATAGTTGATTGATTCAGTCAACTATAATTCGGAAGTCGCGGGGAAATCAGCCAACCAGCCGCAACAGCACGCGCACTACTGGACCCTGTCTTTGCCTGTATCCAATGTATTTCGGGAGGTACTACTGTCGATCAGTCATTTTGGCGATGATCGCCTGACGACTAGGGAACTGTTGCGGTCAGGGGCGACGAAGCCGCATATGGGTTTTGATCAGTTCTATTGCCTGATGACGAAACTGATTGCCTTCTGTGTCTTTTACCCACATATGCAGCAGGCCAATGAAGAATAAATGGGTGTCCATGGTTAACTGGGCGGGATCATGTGAAGAATTTAGCTGCCCTTGAATTTTTGCACGCTCATAAACCAGCTGCAATTTTCCTGCGATACCGGAACAATTCGCCAAAATCTGCTGTAAGACAGCAGCAAATTCGTCGACATATTCACACTTGATCATCATGATTTCGTAAATCTGCCGTGTCTCCGCGCTGTCATTCAACATTTGTATGGTGGCGCACAGAAAATCTTCTATCTGAGTAAGCGGATCTTCGGAGCCTTCAACCAGCAAGGTATCATCCATGCGGTCTATCAGTGGCAGAAACACCTGTTCGCGCATGGCGTGGAATAGATCAATCTTGTTGTCAAAATGCCAATAAACTGCCCCACGCGTAACCCCGGCCTGAGCAGCAATATGCTCCATGGTGGTACGACTGACACCGCGTACCAGAAATACCTCACGCGCCGCGTGAATGATGCGCTGCCGGGTTAACTCGGCATCTTCTTTAGTTCTACGAACCATAACTGCCGTGATCCTCCAGATTTTTATTTACATATACCATTTCAGTATATATAATTTACATACATACAAGGATGTAAGCAAATTATTTTGCGCACCGAGCAGGGAGTTGGAGATAGTGGCCTTCGGTTTTAATCAAAGCAATCACCACACTTCGCCGGCGGTTAACTACTTAAAGAGAGCGATCGCCACGCTAACCATCAGCGTTGCGCTAGCTGCATGTGGCAGTAACGATCAGGCGTCCGGCCAGCCTCCTGCCGGGGTTGCCATGCCGGTAAGCGTGATCGAAGCGCGACCCACCAGCGTGCCGGTCAGTGCTGAAGCCGTTGCGCAAACTGAAGGTGCCAAGGAAGTCGAAATACGTCCCCGTGTGGGCGGCATTCTGCTCAAGCGTCTGTATGAGGAAGGCGCCGCGGTAACAGCAGGCCAGCCCATGTTTCTGATTGATCCGGTACCCTATCAAAATGCTCTGGCGCAGGCAGAAGCGCAACTCGCCGAGCAAAAGGCCCGGATTGAACAAACCCGGCGTGAAGAAAATCGTCTGCAGGGATTATTGGCCACGCAGTCCATTAGTCAGCGTGAGTACGACGATGCCGTCTCTGATAATGCAGTCGCAAATGCTGCCCTGCAACAGGCCGCAGTGCGCGTGCGCGACGCCGAGCTTAATCTCTCTTATGCAACCGTGACGGCGCCGGTGGCAGGAACATCAGGCCGTTTTCAATTTTCTGAAGGTGCACTGGTGGCAGCCAACACCAGTTTACTCACAACGATTGTGCAGCTATCGCCAATCTGGGTGCGCTTCAGCTTTTCCGATAATGAATTGGCGCGATTTGGCGGGCACCTGACTGAACAGAACGTGCAGCAAGTAACTTTAATATTGCCGGATGGCTCGGAATACCAACAAAAAGGCCAACTGAATTTTGCTGCCAGCCGGATTGACCCATTGCTGGGCACGCAGCAACTGCGCGCAACCTTTGAGAATGCTGATCAGCGCCTGCTACCGGGGCAGTTTGTGCGTGTGCGTGTAACCACAGGCGAGCGCACCGGCGTTTTTGTCGTGCCGCAAACCGCAGTGGTGACGTCTGATCTGGGTCGATTCGTTTATGTGGTCAATGAAAAGAATGCAGCAACCGCCCGGCCGGTGGTGGTCGGCAATTGGCTAGGTACGGATTGGGTGATTCTTGAAGGACTCAACGCGGGCGACAAGGTAATAATCAATAATCTTATCAAACTTCGTCCGGGCACAGTCGTGTCGCCACAGGCATCGGGGACAGCACCGAAGGTGACGCCGGCACAAGCACTGGAGACAACACCGACGAAAGCACCAGAGGTGGCGCCGACACAAGCACCGGCGCAGTCCCAGCCCGCTGCAAGAGCGCAGATTGCCAAGGATTATGAAGCTTATCAGAAGCGCCCAAAACGTAGATTCATCGGTGCCCATACGCAAGAGCCGCACTTCATCAGCTATGTCAAAGACTGGCGGCTCAAAATAGAGCAGCTCGAGAATCTGAATTATCCCGAGGCCGCCAAACGGGAAAAACTGTACGGAACCGTGCAACTCACCGTTGGCATCAAGTCTGATGGCAGCCTGGAATCGGTTGAAATCAACCGCTCCTCAGGAAATAAGATCCTGGATGAGGCAGCGATGCGCATTGTAAAACTCGCCGGGCAGAATGGGTTTGCTCCTTTTCCGCCTGAGATCAGCCAGGATATCGACATCCTGCATATCACCCGTACTTGGGTATTTAAGGAACCGCTGAGCGAATAATCATGCCGGTTGCAGATTGCACAATCGCCAAACACTGCTGAAATGATCGCTGATCATTGCGCGCAAGTTCAATTGATCAGCCCGCCCTAGGTAAGCACAAGTGGGAAGTCCCATGACCAGATTTTTTATTACCCGGCCAATTTTTGCATCGGTCTTATCTATGATCATCGTTTTGGCGGGTCTGGCCGCCGCGATGCAGTTGCCTATCGCGCAATATCCACAAATTGCGCCCCCCACCGTGGTAGTGACCGCGACCTTCCCTGGGGCCAGCGCGGAAACTCTGACAAAAACCGTCGCCGCACCTATCGAGGAACAGCTAAGCGGCATCGAAGGTTTGCTCTATTTCGAGTCCAGCGCGGATTCAAGCGGCACGTTGACTATCACGGCCACGTTTGAAATTGGCACTGAAATCGATCGAGCCACTTTTAATGTGAGCAACCGCCTCAATATCGCCCTGCCGCGCTTACCGGATGAAGTTCGCCGTACCGGTATCGTGGTGCAGAAGCGTTCCAATGATATTTTGCTGGTGGTGATGCTGACCTCCAAAGACCGGAAATATAATCCGCTTTTTCTGAGCAACTACGTCACGCTCAACGTGCTGGATGAATTGAAGCGCACCAAAGGCGTCGGTGAAGCGCGGATTTTCGGTGCGCAAGACTACTCCATGCGCATCTGGCTGCGCCCTGATCGCATGGCGCAGCTAGGTATCACCACCAGTGATATTGCGGCTGCCATCCGGACGCAGAACGCACAATACGCCGCCGGCAAGATTGGCCAGGAACCGGCACCGGCTGATCAGCAACTGGTTTATACCGTTACGGCCGAGGGCCGCCTGCTTGAACCCGAGCAATTCGGCAACATCATCCTGCGCTCTGATGGCCCACGCGGGGCGCTATATCTTAAAGACGTGGCACGGATTGAGCTGGGTTCACAAGACTACAACATACGCACCGCACTGAATGGGGAACCAGGTGTCGGCATACCCATTTTCTTACAGACCGGAGCGAATGCCCTGGACACCGCGCAGGCCATCAAAGCGAAAATGGACGAGTTGAAACAACATTTTCCAGCGGGGATCGATTATGAAATCCCTTACGACACCAGCGATTTCGTCAAGGCTTCGATCTGGGAAGTAGTCAAAACGCTGGGTGAAGCGATGATCCTGGTGATCCTGGTGGTGTTTGTTTTCCTGCAGAGCTGGCGCGCGACGTTAATCCCGATCATCGCAGTGCCTATCTCGCTCATCGGTACTCTTGCCGGTCTGTGGGCGCTGGATTTTTCAATCAATACCCTGACACTTTTTGCCATGGTGTTATCCATCGGCATTGTGGTGGATGATGCAATCGTCGTGCTGGAAAACATAGAGCGGCTAATGGCGGAAGAAAAACTCTCCCCGGTCAACGCGGCAATCAAAGCCATGCAGCAGGTGTCGGGGGCGGTCGTCGCCATGACATTAGTGCTGGTCGCGGTATTCTTGCCGGTCGCTTTCCTGGGCGGTATCGCCGGCGAGCTATACCGCCAGTTTGCTGTAACAGTGGCTGTGGCCGGGGTCATTTCCGGAATCGTTGCACTGACCCTGACCCCTGCCTTGTGCGCCATGCTGCTGAAATCCGTCCATGGCGAATCCCGGTTTTTCCGGCCTTTTAACCGCGGATTTGAGCGTACCAGGAAGTTTTATGTGGCTATGGTCAGCTTAACGCTGCGTCACACCATTATTGGCGCGATAGCCTTCGCTGTGGTTATTGGCGGGGTGGCTTATTTGATTAAAACCATCCCCGGCAGCTTTGTCCCGCCCGAAGATCAGGGCTATGTCGTGACCGCGATTATCATGCCCGATGGCGCAACATTAAGCCGCACCGTTAAAACTACCGACTCAATCCGCGCCGCTATGGCAGAAGACCCTGCGGTAGCTTTTCAATTTGCAGTAAATGGATTTGATCTCATTGGCGGCGGCAACAAGACCAACGCAGCGACCATGTTTGTGCGCATGACCGACTGGTCTGAACGTACGGTAACCGCGGATGATATCGTCAAGAAGCTGTTTGGCATCGGTATGATGCAGCCGGATGGTCTGGCCATTGCTTTCAATCCACCGGCAATCCGCGGATTGGGAAATGCCGGGGGCTTCGAAGTCTACGTGCAAAGCCGGTCAGATTCCGATCCGCTGCGTTTAGCCAGCGTGATCAACGACTTCATCGGCGCATTGGGGCAGGAGCCGCGTCTGACCGGCATTAATACCTTTTTCCGCCCGACTGTGCCGCAATTATTTGTCGAAGTGGATGAAGCCAAGGCAATTTCGCAAGGTGTCGCTGTTGCCGATATCTACGCCACTTTGCAAAGCACGATGGGCTCACTCTACATCAATGATTTCAACCGCTCCGGACGCACCTATCGCGTGCAGTTGCAGGCCGAATCGGAATACCGCATGAAGCCGGAGGATCTGGGCAGGGTTTATGTGCACGCCCAATCTGGCGCGATGGTGCCTTTATCAGCCTTGAGCAAAGTGAGCAATATCGTGGGTGCGGAGCAACTGGACCGCTACAACGGCTTGCTGTCGGCAAAGATATTCGGTGGCGGCGCTACCGGCGTGAGTTCGGGTGATGCCATTGCAATAGTGGAAGAGATTGCCGCGCAAAACTTGCCTGAAGGCTACCAGATCGCCTGGACTGGTCAGGCCTATCAGGAAAAACGCACTGGTTCTGCCGCGATTTTCGCCTTCAGCTTTGCCATCATCATGGTGTTCCTGATTCTGGCTGCACAGTTTGAGACCTGGGTGTTACCTTTAGCCGTCATCATGGCGGTGCCATTCGCGATGGCCGGTGCATTGCTGGCAATATTGCTGCGCGACATGCCCAACGATATCTACTTCCAGATCGGCCTGGTGACGCTGATCGGGTTGGCGGCAAAGAACGCGATCCTGATTGTCGAATTTGCCAGCCAGAAAATGAAACAGGGCATGCCGGTTGCCCAGGCAGCAATCGAAGCAGCGCAGCTACGCTTCCGGCCGATCGTAATGACCTCAATGGCGTTTGTTCTGGGTGTGGTGCCGCTGGTGATCGCCACCGGCGCGGGTGCGGCTGCGCGCCGCTCGATGGGTACCGGGGTCTTTGGCGGCATGCTGCTGGCCACATTCGTCGCCACTATATTCGTGCCGCTGTTCTTCGCCTGGTTCACACGCAAGCACGTACAACAGCCGGCTGAAAAGGCAGCGGAGGAAACAGTATGAGCCGGCGGCTGCGCATGTTGTTGCTGCTACCAATTCTGCTGCTGGCGTCCTGCGCCATGGGGCCCAACTATTCCCGCCCCGCTATCGACACGGCTGACAAGTTTCGCATGGCGGAAACGGAAGGCGAATCGATTGCCAACCTCCCCTGGTGGGAACTGCTGCATGACGAACAACTGCAACGGCTGATCAAGCAGGCGCTGGCAGAAAACAGGGACCTCAAACAGGCGGTGGCGAGCGTTGAAGAATTTCAGGCGCGCATATCCATGGCGCGCTCGGATTTCTTACCCGGAATCAGTATGAATACCAATGCCCCGGTATTCGGCACTCTCGGCGGGTTCATTGTCCCTGGGTTTCCGACGCCTTTCAGTTATTTCGGGCAAGGCAACCTGAACTGGGAACTGGATATCTGGGGCCGGGTCCGCCGTTCCAATGAGGCCGCCCGCGCCGATCTGCTGGCGCGCGAGGAGAACCGCCGGGCAGTGATTCTCACGCTGGTGAGCGGGGTCGCGCAATCCTATTTTGATCTTCTGCAGCTTGACATGCAGTTGGACATTGCCCGGCGCACCCTGCGATCGTGGGAGGAAACGGTTGCGCATGCCCAGCATCGCTTGCGCGGAGGCGTGATCTCCCGGCTCGATGCTGACCAATTCGAGGCGGAACGTGCTAACGTATCCGCCAGAGTGGCGGAACTTGAACGGCAGATGGTCCAGAAAGAGAACGAACTGAATGTATTGCTGGGAAAGAATCCGGCGCCGATTGCACGCGGCCATCTGCTGACGGAGCAAACGATGCCGCCAGAAGTACCGGCTGGACTTCCTTCCGATCTGCTGCAGCGGCGTCCGGATATCCTGCAGGCGGAACAGACCCTGGCAGCCGCCACCGCCAGAATTGGCATGACCAAGGCCGCACGCTTTCCCAGGATCACGCTCACCGGTCTGCTGGGTGTTGCCAGCCCAAGGCTGGCAAACCTGCTGACTTCCGGTAGCGAATTTGGAATGGGAGGAATCGGACTAGCCGGCCCATTACTGAACGCGCAAACTCTAGGTTATGAACAGCGGGCGGTTGAAGCCCAGGCAAGGAAAGTATTGGCCCAATACGAGCAGACCATTCTGGTGGCGTTCAAGGAAGTTGAAGATGCCCTGGTGGCGGTGCGCACGGCGCAGGATCAACGCAAAGCGCAGCAGGAGCGAGTCGACGCACTACGCTCAGCTTTGCAGGTAGCCGATCTGCGCCACCAGGCAGGCATTACCAGCTATGTGGAAGTGCTCATTGCCAAACGCAATCTGTTCGCGGCTGAGGCTGCTCTCACAGGCGCGCATCGCCTGCATCTGGTGTCGGTCGTGCAACTCTACAAAGCCTTGGGTGGAGGATGGTCGCCGGGATAAAATGAGAGGAGTCGTGCGGTGCACGGATCTTGAGTATCCGAATAGTTCGCCGGTCGGACAAATATGGAACTGGATTATCGTGGTTCCAATTTGATATTGGCGCGCCCGGCGTGTAGGCGGGAGCAAGAATAAAAAATCAAGGAGAGCTATTTGCTTCTAATACGTGACGATCGCAAGATCAGTATTATCGGCGGCTTGCTGCTGATGGGATTGACCTTGGCGACGGGTATCGCGGTCTATGGCGTGATGCGGCAACAGATCGAATCCACTCTCGGCAGAGGCCTCGATGTGGCTTTGCAGGGCAAGGCACGTCTGTTTGAAAGTCAGATCGCGGAGGGTCTGGCAAGCACGCGCGCGTTGGCCACCCGCCCTTTCCTGGTTCAATCCATGCAGCAGCTCAATGCACAACCGGATAATGCCAACGCGTTGCACGACCTGGAACGGAACGTCGATTCATTGACGCAGGCCGGCTTCTCGGCGGCAACCGTTTATGATGTACATGGCAATGAATTGGCGCAAGTGGGCCGCTTTTCCTCGAACCAGACCCCGTCGCTGCCACTGCATAGCCACAATAACACGTCCCTGTTGTGGGACGGGCAGTTCATTCTGCGTACCAGCAAGGATGTGCTGGATCAGGACGGGCGCCGCATCGGCAGTATCTCGACGGAAAAACCCCTGCCGCAGCTTACCCGCAATTTCAGTGAAATAAGGGCGATCGGTAAAACCGGCGAATTCATGCTGTGCGCGCCGCCGGGAAAAGGCGGGCAAGAGATGTCTTGCCTTTTGAGCCAGCTTGGTGGCGTGAAATTCAAGCATTTGCCGCGTGTGCCCGGGGGCATGCCGCTACCAATGAATTATGTGCTGGAGGGGAAAAGCGGCGTTATAACCGTAAAGGATTACCGCCAAGTGCCGGTAATCGCGGCATACGCGCCGCTGGGCGTGTTCGCTCTTGGCATGGTGCTGAAGCTGGACGAGGAAGAGCTGTTCAGACCGGTAACTGAACAGTTAAAAATCATCGTTCTGTATCTCGCTGGGCTGATAATCGCCGAGATGCTACTGTTGTACTGGCTGGTACGCAAACTGATCAGATCGGAGCGGGAAGCGCGGGATGCCAAGGAAAGCGCCGAGCAGTTTTCCACGGAACTGAGCCACAAGGAACTTGCGCTGCGCGAGCGTCTGAAGGAAATTACCTGTCTCTATGAAATTCGTCGTGGCATGGGGCTGGAATTATCGTTGGATAATGTCTGCCAGCAGATTTTTGAGCACTTGATGCCCGCAATGCAGTTCCCGGAGATTGCTGCTGCCGTGATCGAACTCGATGGCAGGCGATTCACCTCCGGGAATCATGGCCAGAGTCTTACACACGAATTGCAATCGAAGATTAGTGTCAACGGCAAGGTCTGCGGCCAATTGCGCGTCTTCTATCCCGAAGACAAACCATTCCTGGTGCTGGAAGAGCAGAGACTCATCGACGCCATCGCGAGTGATCTGGAGAGGTGGCTTGAGCGCAAGCAGATTGATGAGATGCTGCGCGAGCGTTTGAAGGAGATCACCTGTCTCTACGAGATTCGTCGTGGCATGGGGCTGGAATTATCGTTGGATAATGTCTGCCAACAGATTTTTGAGCATCTGATACCCGCAATGCAGTTCCCGGAGATTGCTACTGCCGTGATCGAACTCGATGGCAGGCGATTCACCTCTGGGAATCATGGCCAGGGTCTTACACACGGGTTGCAATCGAAGATTAGTATCAACAACAAGGTATGCCTTGAGTGCTACAAACAACGCGACGCCATTGGATTCGTATTGCAATCGAACATTAGCGTCAACGGCAAGGTCTGCGGCCAATTGCGCGTGTTCTATCCTGAAGACAAGCCATTCCTGGTACTGGAAGAGCAGAGACTCATTGACGCCATCGCAAATGATCTGGGGAGCTGGCTTGAGCGCAACCGTTTGGAGCAGGCACTGGTTTCTATAGCGGAAGAACAGCAGCGTTTGATCGGGCAGGAGTTGCACGACAATCTTGGGCAGCAAATTGCGGCGATTGGCTATCAAGCCAAAGCTCTGGAGAAAAAAATATCCGCTTCGGGAAGCGTGGATGCGGCAACAGTCGCCACTTCCATTGCGACACAAGCACAGATCGCCGTGATGCAATGCAAGCAGCTCGCACAGGGGCTGCTTCCGTTTGAACTGGAGACCAATGGCCTGATAGCCACGTTGCAGGCATTTGCATCGAGAATCGCAGTTACTTATAAAATTACTTGTGATTTTGTGTGCAAAAATGAAGTCCTCATCAACGATAACAATCTTGCGCTTAACCTTTATCGGATCACTCAGGAAGCTGTTAACAATGCAATACGTCACGGTGGCGCCCAACATCTGGCAATTTCGCTGGCTTCCGAGGAAGGAATACTTCGGTTATCGATATGTGATAATGGCTGTGGCTTTGCCGGTGCTGACGCAAAGCACGGGTTGGGTATGGGCATTAAAATTATGCAGTATCGAGCCAGGCAAATCGGCGCGACACTCGAATTTCTGTTGCGCGCCGAAGGTGGCACGGAAGTGCGGTTAGAAATGCGGATGGTCTAGTATGTCAACATTGAAAGTACAAGTGATGCTGGTGGACGACCATGCCATGTTGCGGCATGGCATGGCGATGCTCATCAATGCCGAGCCTGATATGGAGGTGTTTGCCGAGGCCGGTGACGGCGATGAAGCGCTGGCAATACTCAAAATGGAACATCATGCCGATATCGTTTTGGTAGATGTGTCTCTCAAGACCCTTTCCGGCCTTGAGCTGATAAAAAGTATGCATATTCTGATACCTGCATTGCCCGTGCTCGTCGTCTCCATGCATGACGAAACGGTTTATGCCGAACGCGCTTTGCGGGCTGGTGCGCGCGGCTATGTGATGAAGCAGGAACCGGGCGAAGTGCTGGTAGCTGCTATCCGCGAGGTATTGAAGGGGAACGTTTATCTGAGCAAGCAAATGCACGCCAGGCTGTTGAATCGGGTCATGGCCGGACACTCGGAGCCTGAACTGTCGATCAACAGCTTAACTCCTAGTGAGTTTGAAGTGCTGCATCTGATTGGATCCGGACATAGCAGTCAGGAAATTGCCAGGTTGCTTAATCGCAGTATTAAAACTATCGAAACACATCGCTTCAACATTCGTGCCAAACTGAATTTGAAAGACAGTGCCGATTTGATACGTTATGCCACCCACTGGATCTCGGAAGAGCATTAAGAAGATCAGGAAGGTGTTGCTTTCTAATGGTTTCTCTTAGTACAAAACCAAGGTTCCCCCAATATGCCCCATAGTGTTGACTGAGTTAGGATGAGTTTGTGTCAATTTTTTCTCATTCTATTTGGAGCCATCGCTATCATGAAAACGGGAAAAATTTTCGCGGTTTTTTCTATGTTGGGTCTATTGGCTTCCTGCGCACAGCTGAGCGCTTTCGAAGTACAGAATGCCAGAACCCATGCCGACCACGATAATTTGGCAAAGCAATATGAAAATACGGCCAAAGAAATGCAGATAAAGGCAGGGGAGCAAAGGAAGCTGCTGCAGTCTTATGAAGACAAAAGCTATCTCTATGGCAGACAGGGGCAAGACTTCCAGGCGCATACTTCGGCTAATATCCGCTATTACGAGCGAGCCTCAAGGGAAAATCTGAAGGAGGCCTCCTTTCACCGGGAAAGGGCGGCGGAACTCGCGAAGCGCGAATGCGCTAGTCCAGCAGAAACATCCAGCCAACGAAGCAACCGGGAAAATAAGGTCAAGGCCAACTCAGGCCCCACAGACTCAATTGAAAACTCTGGCAACGCCTTATCCTTATAAAGGAATGTGACCGCGCACTGAATCAGACAAGATGACAGGGTAGTTTGACCACGTCAGACTGAGTGTTTATTGGGCACAGCAGCCTTGTTCTTGTGCAGTGCTGCAGTCACAGACTGACGATGCTAGATTTTTAGTTGGTTTCCTCCTCATGCTGTCGTCGGATGGATTATTCGGGTTTGTATTCTCCACGATCAGGCCTGCCAAGCAAGATGCTGTCTAATGGTTTCCCTTAGTATAAAACCAAGGTTTCCCCAATATACCCCGTAGTGCTGACTGGGTTAGGATGATGTCGTGCCATTCTAATTGGAGTCATCACTATCATGAAAACGAAAAAACTTTTTGCAATTTTATCTGTACTCGGTCTATTGGTTCCCTGCACGCAACTAGGTGCGGTCGAACTACAGGATGCTGATACCCGCGGTGAAACACAGAACACCGGAATGACCCGTAGCTACCACGAGAATTTGGCTAAAAATTATGAGGTTGAAGCCAAGGAAATATTGGCAAAGGTGGAAGAAAAGAAAAAGTTACTCGAAGACTATGATAGTCATAGCCAATATCTTGGCAAGCAGGGTCAAGATCTTCATGCGCGTACTTGGGCCATGGTAAACAGATATGAGAGAGCTGCTGAAGAAGCCTTAAACAAGGTTACTTTTCACCGGAAAATAGCGTCGGAACTTGCGAAGCGCGATTACGCCACCCCCGCAGAGACACCCAGCCAGCGAAACGGCCGGGAAAACAAGGCCAAGTTCGGATCAGACCCCACAGACATAATTGGGAGTCCCGGCAAAGCTCTATAAAGGGATGTATATGATGCGCACTGAATCAGGCAAGGTAACGGAAATCAGTGCCAGTAGTCACGCTACTTCGCAACTTTCTACTTAACTAAATTCACAAGAGGAGTCATTGTGAGCGCAAATGTAAGAAGATTCTACGCAGCTTTATTTATGCTGGGTCTATTGGCTTCCTGCGCGCAACTCGGTTCTCTCGAAGTACAGAATGCCGATACTCTCAGGGCCGCACAGAATACCAGGAGCAATGTCGACCACGATAATCTGGCAAAGCACTATGAAAATACGGCCAAAGAAATGCAGGTAAAGGTGGAGGAACAAAAGAAACTGATGCAGCATTATGAGGACAAAAGCTATCTCTATGGCACAAACGGACAAACTTTCCAAGCGCATACTTCAGCTATGATTCGCAGTTACGAACGAGCCGCAAGGGAAAGTCTGAACGAGGCCGCCTTCCACCGGAAAATGGCGGCGGAACTCGTGAAGCGCGATTACGCCACCCCAGCAGAAACACCCAGCCAGCGAAATAACCGGGAAAACAAGGCCAAGATCATGCCGGACAGCATCCCCACAGAGTTGATTGAGAGTCCCGGCAGAACCCTATAAAGTGGTATGGGCGCGCACTAAATCAGTCTTGGATACCCGGAGCTCACCAGTCTCCCGATTGGGCAGAGCAGGGGCGGCGTGGCTTCCCCCTACATATTCAAGATTGTTCCGCGCTGCGAGGAAATGGGGCAGTACAAAATTTCCTATCGCATGTAAGGCCTGACGCTTTCGCCAAAAAACTCCCGCATCATAAAATCTTCCAGTCCCGCGTTTTCTTCCATGCGTGCGGACAGGACGACCACGCGGTTAAGACGGGGTGATTCCCAGTTAAAATTACCCTCGTGATACTGGCGTATCAGCTGAATCATCCTGCGAACGATTGCGCGCTCCACATCACCATCTGGCCCGGCCTCGACTTCGATTAATTCGAGCCGGGAATTGCCGGGATCCGTGGTCCAGCCACGAAACGTGAATTCGGCAGTCCGAGTTCCCATTCTGACAATTCTAAATATACCGTTCGTGCCTGGAGCCTGGAGGTTGCGCTTGATATTGGCCATTCTGATCTCTTCTTCCGATGACTGGCGTCCGGGAGCCATCGTTTCAGCGTTTTCACGTTCATCAAAAGTCCCTGCCGCACGGCGGCGTGCTCTGGCCTGGTTGATGTAGGCCATCATATCTGTAGGAGCCTCCAAATTGCGATCTGATGGAGAATCTGATGGGGGTTTTTCGATAGCCTTGGGTTGAACCTTGGCCTGAGCTCGAGGGATTTGACGGGGGGACGGCAACGACTCCTGTTCCAGCTTTGATTCCGATAATTCCACAAAACGTGCCTCGATTGAAGGTGGCGTTACAATCTCAATCTTGGGAGATGTCAGAAATAATCCGAACCCCCAAATGATGAGCAGCCAGATGGCCGCCGCCAGCGGCATCGGCCACCAGAATCGAATCTCCATCGATCTGGAACTTGCCATGTTTAGCGAATTATTTATGTTTCACCGCAATCAAAAAATGCTGGGCGCCGGCGGTCCGGGCTTGCAACATCGCCTGCACTACGATGCCCTGCGGGGCTTCGTGATCTGCCGACACCACCAGTTTCTGTTGTGAGTCGTGCAGTAACGGCTTGAGCGTAGCGGCCAGGGTTTCTAATGTGACCGGCGTCCGGTTGATAAAGATCTTGCTGTCGCTTGTCAGCGTCAGAGTCACCGGCGTGTCTGCGTTGAGCTTCTCAGCTTCCCCTTGGGGCAGATTCACTTGCAGGGAGTCAAGATTCTGCATCGACAATGAAGCAAGCATGAATGTCGCCAGCAGGAAAAACATCACATCGATCATCGGAATGATTTCGATGCGGCCTTTGCGAACCACCCTGGATTTACGCAGCTTCATGGGTGCCATCCTGATCCAGACGGATATGATCGATCAGCCGCGTACCCAAGCGCTCCATCTCATCCATCGTTTGTGATTGCAGACGAGAGAAGTAGTTGAATCCAAACAATGCCACCAACGCGATCAGCAAACCGACCACCGTTGCAATGAGTGCTTCAGCCACTCCTCCTGTCACCGCCGTGGGGTTAACGATGCCTTCGCTGCCAATGATCTGGAAGGCGCGCATCATGCCGATAACCGTTCCGACCAACCCGAGCAAAGGTGCGGCTGTGACAATGGTTTCCAGCGCCCACAGCCTGCGGGCAAGATTCGATTCGATCACTTGGGCTTCATCCGCCGCACGGGATTCAGTCCACCATGAGGGCTGATGTCGGTTGGAAATCACCACCTCGAAGAAGCGCTTGTAATAGTGACGCTCATCCAGTCCTGAAAGGATTTTCTCCAGGTCGCCCCATTTGAAGCCATAGGTTTCAACCAGGTTCAGCAAGTCATGCGAAAGCCGGGCAAAACGCCAATAGAGAAATGCTTTTTCAAGCATGATCGCCAGAGCGATGATCGCCAGCAGAGACAATGGCAGAATAATTATCCCGCCGAGTTTTAGTGTGGTCAAAGTTTGGTCCAGCTCTTCCATATTTACCTCCGAATTGGGGATATTCTCCCGGTTGCCAGTTGCTAATTATAAAAAATTATTGATGCCTGGATAAAATTCCCAGCGTGGTTCAAACTGGAAATTCTACTCCCGTCCCGGATTTAATAAATCTTGGCGAGCAGATTGCTGACAGAAACGGAGCTAGGGATCGGGCTGGCCGGGCCGTTGCTGAATGCGCAAACCCTGGGTGGCAGATGGTCGCCGGGATGAAGAGAGAGATTGGGCGGTGCGCGGGTCTTGGGTAGCCGGGCGGCTTGCCGACTCGGATAAGTCTGGGCACTGGATTGAGATCCTGTCCATGCCTTGATTGACTCGTCAAACGAGACAAACCAAGCTCAAGTGCGGATCGGGATATCCGACATAACTACATGTTTTTCCGCATCCGGAACCCCAGCCTCCTTAAGAGCATCGACAAATGCACCACGCTGAACCAAAGGATATGGGGAGGGACCAATAATAATACGGTCAAATAAGCACGCAAAGTCTAGATCAGCGAGAACGTCTGAAACGGATACGTCCAACGGCAACTTGTTAATGATCTGCGGAATACCACCAATGGTCTCAGTTACTTGTTCCATGAGGGGCGAATGCAATAGTTTCGGCGCATAGAGGACGCGCCACTCGCGTTCTTCACCAAAACCTTCGTGCTTTAGGGAAACACCGAACAAGTAGCCGCAAAACGTGGCGGCAAACACAAGTCGAGACGAAATCGTGACGCGAATCGAATTTTCATTGCATCGATGGTCTTCTTCATGCCTTGAAGTGGGGGATTTCCCCGCTTCCAGCTCATGCCGGACGCATCTCTCCCGTCAGAGGTCGTCCCCATTTGCTGATGTTGAGCATCGCCAGCATGGCGAAAGCACGGTTGGCATTCTTTGCCAGACCACGAT
>JAUSLF010000023.1 GCA_030646695.1 Nitrosomonadaceae bacterium | reverse complement strand
ATAGGGCGGGGAGCCAATCTACACACAAGCTCAGACGGTCAGTCTGTCTTCAGGAGCCCACGGCTTCCCCAGTGAACCAATGATCTTACTTGCACCTTCAACTAAAATCCGAACAATTCCGATCATACAAGGAGCCCCTTCAGGGGCGAAACGGAGAATCATTCGTTCGAAATATTTATCGCGCGTGAAGGTTCCCTACAACAAGGGTAATGGTTGAATTCTTTCGCGGCTGAAGCCGACCCTACAGAAGCAGCCCCATCGCATCTAAAGGTGCTCCTACGACGGAGTGGTGGTTGGATTCATCGCACCTAAAGGTGCTCCTACAAGAGGGTGGGTGGTTTCTTCGTGCGTTTATCGCGCCTGAAGGCGCTCCTGCAAAGGTGATCGGCGGGTATAATCCCGCATCATGATTGCAGGCCTTTCTTTTCCACTCGTCACCGCACCGCTACTCTCGTTTGTGGTGACGCTCGCCTTGATCTGGTGGCTGATCAAGGGCAATACTCTCAAGATACTGGACCACCCCAATTCCCGCTCTCTCCATACCAAGCCTGTCCCCCGCACCGGTGGTGTCGGCTTGATGCTGGGGGTGTTGGCCTCCTGGTCGCTGCTTCCTGCTGTGCTGCCTTTGCCGGTGTGGCTGTGCGTCGGCTTGCTGATGGCGGTATCTCTCGCCGATGATGTTTTTACTCTGCCGGTCTGGCAGCGGCTGTTGACGCATGGCGCGACTGCAGTCTGGCTCTCTGCCACGCTCCTATCCGCTACACATGGCTGGATGCTCGTCATCGTAATTGCATTTGCCATCGCCTGGGTGACCAACCTTTATAATTTCATGGACGGTTCAGATGGTCTGGCTGGAGGCATGACGTTGATCGGCTTCGGTTGCTACGGTTTGGCTGCATGGCTCGCTGGGGATGAGGCATTTGCCATGCTAAACTTTTGTATTGCTACCGCTGCCGCAGCTTTTCTGTTGTTCAATTTTCATCCGGCGCGCATTTTCATGGGTGATGCGGGTTCGATTCCTTTGGGGTTTCTGGTGGCGGTGTTCGGCGTGATGGGCTGGACCAATGACTTGTGGCCATTGTGGCTGCCGCTGCTGGTATTCTCGCCGTTCATTGCCGACGCCACGGCCACGCTCGCAAAACGCAGCCTGCGCGGCGAGAAAATCTGGCAGGCGCACCGCGAGCATTATTACCAGCGTCTGGTGCAAAGCGGCTTCGGCCATCGCAACACGGCGTTGCTCGGTTATGCGCTGATGCTGAGTACGGGTGCCAGCGCAGTGTGGGCAGCAGAACAGGATGCTACGGTTCAGCTAGGAACTGGTGCGGCATGGGGTGGAGTTTATTTAGTGATGATGTTTGTTTTTGACCGTTATTGGGGGCGCCGCTGCGGCGGCTGACAGGATGCCTCGACGTAACCCGAACTTGCGCAGACTCATCGCAGTCACGCATGACCTCGCCGCAGTCATTGCCGCGTGGTGTCTCGCGTATTTATTCCGTTTCAATTTCGACATTCCTCCCTCACACCTGGCGTCGCTGAAAGAAACCTTACCCTGGGTGATCCCGATCCAGGCGGCAGTATTTCAATTGTTCGGCCTGTATCGCGGTGTCTGGCGCTACGCGAGCCTGCCTGATTTGCGGCGCATCCTGCTGGCAATCCTGGTGGGTGCAGCGGCGGTACCATTTGGGTTATTCCTGCTGCAATTACTCATCGGGGTGCCGCGTTCGGTACTGTTGTTGGATCCGATCCTGCTTTTGTTCATCATGGGTGGCAGCCGTCTTACCTACCGGTTGTGGAAAGAGGACCATCTCTTCAGGCTCAAAGACCCGCAGGGTAATCCGGTGCTGGTGCTGGGTGCGGGCGATACTGCGGTCGGTCTGGTGAAGGAGCTTGCCCGCAGCAAGGAATGGCGGGTGGTAGGATTGCTTGATGACGACCCGCAAAGGCGCGGATTGATTCTGCATGGTCTGAAGGTGCTGGGGCGGATCGACCAGTTACCTGCTGTTGCGGAGAAACTGGATGTCGCCCATGCCATTATCGCCATGCCGTCCGCCGCCCACGGCGACCGCCGCCGGGCGCTGGAGATATGCGCTGCCGCGGAAGTTAAGGCATTGACCGTACCCTCCTATGATGACTTGATCAGCGGCAAGGTCACCGTGTCGCAAATCCGCAATGTCGAACTGGACGACCTGCTCGGGCGCGACCCGGTGACGCTGGACGACGAAGGGTTGCACGGCCTGCTGACAGGAAAAACTGTGCTGGTTACCGGGGCGGGCGGCTCGATCGGCTCGGAGCTATGCCGTCAAATCGCCAAATTTGAACCGGCTCGGCTGGTGCTGTTTGAGTTGAACGAGCTTGCGCTCTACAACATGGAACAGGAATTCAGCGCCAGTTTTCCGGATATGCCGATGGCGTTCGTGATCGGCGATGCCAAACATTCTGCCCGGTTGAGGCAGGTGTTCGCGCAGTTCCGACCGGCAGTGGTGTTTCATGCCGCTGCTTACAAGCATGTGCCGCTGATGGAACAGGAAAATGCCTGGCAAGCGGTGCAGAACAACGTCATGGGTACCCATGTTCTGGCACGAACTGCGGTTGAATACGGGGTGGAAAAATTCGTGCTGATCTCGACCGACAAAGCGGTCAATCCCACCAACGTGATGGGCGCCAGCAAGCGCCTGGCGGAGATGGTATGTCAGGCACAACAGCAATCTGTTCCTTCCCCCAGGAAAAATGATTCCAGCGACAAGGGACCAGAGACACGTTTCGTGATGGTACGTTTCGGCAATGTGCTGGGCAGCACGGGCAGCGTGATTCCGAAATTCCGCGAGCAGATTGCCAACGGTGGGCCGGTCACCGTTACCCATCCGGAGATCACGCGCTATTTCATGTCCATTCCCGAAGCCGCGCAACTGGTGCTGCAGGCGGGGTTGATGGGTGGAAAGAATGATGGTGGGGAGATTTTCGTGCTGGATATGGGTGAGCCGGTCAAGATTGCCGATCTCGCAAGAGACCTGATCCGCCTGTCCGGCTTGAGTGAGGAAGATATCAAGATTGTCTATAGTGGTTTGCGGCCGGGTGAGAAGCTCTACGAGGAATTGCTGGCGGATGACGAGAACACCCTGCCTACCCCCCACGCCAAGCTGCGCATCGCCCAGGCCCGCACGGTTGATGCGCAGTGGCTGGCAGAGTTGATGGTGTGGCTGGATGGACACCCGGTGTTAAGCGATGCGGAGGTCAAACAGGGGTTGGCGAAGTGGGTGCCAGAATATACACCGAGTAAATCGACCGGAGCGGAATGAGCTTTCGCGCCTGGATCTTTCGCGCCTGAAGGCGCTCCTACACGAGATGATGGGATTGGAATGCGGGTGTAGGAGCCCCTTTAGGGGCGATTGGTTGGCTGTTTCGCGTTCGGACCTTTCGCGCCTGAAGGCGCTCCTACAGGGGCAATGGTTGAATTCTTCGCGCCGGAAGGCGCTCCTACGAAAGCGATAGACAGAGGGGGCAACGATGGCAATCGCCACGAATCGTCCAGGTGCTGACAATTCACCCGGTAATGCGGCATTGCGGCGCGGGCGCTACTCCGAACCCAACCGCATTTATCTGGTGACTGCTTGCACCCATCACCGAGCACCATTGTTTCAGGATTGGCGCGCCGGACGGTTGGTAGTAGCCGAGATGCGGCGCTTGCATGAATTAAGTCAGGTAGAGTCGCTGGCATGGGTAGTGATGCCAGACCATTGGCATTGGCTATTGCAATTGGGCGAGATGATCGATCTGGCTCAAGTGATGAATGTGATAAAGGGAAGATCAGCAATGGCAGTCAATCGGTCGCTGGGCCGCACAGGGCCGGTGTGGCAGCGCGGATATCATGACCATGCTTTGCGCCATGATGAAGATGTACGCGTGGTGGCACGTTACGTTATTGCCAATCCGGTGCGGGCGGGGTTGGTGGCACATGTGGGCGAATATCCGTTGTGGGATGCGGTGTGGTGTAGCGGAAAGTTTATCGCGCCTGAAGGCGCTCCTACGAGATAGCCGGTGAGTTTATCGCGCCTGAAGGCGCTCCTACAAGGTAGCCGGTGGGTATAACCTCACATTATGACCGGCCCCTCTTTTCTATCCGGCGTTGTACTACTGCAAAGACAGCAGAATATCCTTGCAATTCATGGAATGATAATCCAGAATTACATGGATGATTAACCGCTCTCTTGCCACTAGACTCTCGGATGCCATCGCTTATTCACCAGCGGTGGCATTGCTTGGCCCGCGCCAGGTGGGTAAAACAACACTGGCGCTGGAGATCGGCCAGCGCTATAACGCGCTTTATCTTGATCTGGAATCCGAACAGGATCGCGCCAAATTATCGCAGCCAGAGCTTTACCTCCGGGATCATCAGGACAGACTGGTCATTCTTGACGAAGTCCACCGTGTGCCGGGACTTTTCCCGGTGCTGCGCGGCCTTATAGATCAAGGCCGGCGTTCCAACCGGCGTTCCGGCCTGTATCTGCTGCTCGGCTCCGCTTCTCCGGATTTGCTCAGGCAGTCTGGCGAAACACTTGCAGGTCGTATTGCCTACCTTGAGCTCACCCCATTCCATGTGCTGGAAACGCGCGGCATGCCAGCTGACGATCTCTGGGTGCGCGGCGGTTTCCCTGAAAGCCTACTGGCGCCTGATATCATGCATAGCTTGCGCTGGAGGCAAGATTTCATTCGCACTTATCTGGAGCGCGATATTCCCCTGTTCGGCCCGCGGATTGCGGCTGAAACACTGCGCCGCTACTGGAGCATGCTTGCACATCATCAGGGAGGCTTGCTTAACACGGCACAGTTGGCGCGGAACCTGGGGGTGGACGTCAAAACCGCCGGAGGATATCTTGACTTGCTGGTGGATCTGCTGCTGGTTCGTCGTCTGCCTCCATGGCATGCCAACTTGGGCAAGCGACTCGTCAAATCGCCCAAGGTATATGTGCGGGATAGCGGCCTGGTTCACGCGCTGCTGAATATTCCTGATAAGGAGACGCTTCTTTCCCATCCTGTCGTAGGGCAGAGTTGGGAGTGTTTTGTCATCGAAAACCTGCTTGACTGCGCGGCGCCCGGAGTACAAGGCTATTTCTATCGTACCAGCGGTGGCGCCGAAATCGACCTGTTGCTCTCATGGCCGGATGGGAGCCTGTGGGCAATCGAAATCAAACGCAGCCTTTCGCCCAAGGTGGAGCGCGGCTTTCATGCGGCATGCGCCGATCTTCAGCCCGCAAAGAAATATGTGGTTTACCCGGGTACCGAGCGCTACCGGCTGGTCACTGACATCGAGGCAATTTCTCTTGAAGGACTTGCATCAGAATTGGCTGGGGATAGAAAAAATCATGCATAATTCACTTGGCAACCTTGATGGAAGTCAGTGGCTTTACGAGGTTGTTATTTCGAGATTTCAGGGGGGAGTTTAAAAATGCGCCTGACTGACTACCAAATCCAAGCTATTCGCCAACTTGCTCGTCAAGTGGCGGGAAACCAATCCCGCGTGCGTGTTTTCGGCTCCAGACTTGATGACACCGCGCACGGAGGGGACCTTGACCTCATGCTTGAATTAACGGAACCCGTGGATAATCCCGCACTTATGGCCGCGCAAATGTCCGCTCAAGTGTCACGCGCCATGCACGGACGCAAAGTGGACGTGTTGCTCAGCGCGCCAAACCTCATGCGTCTGCCCATCCACGACATTGCATTCAAAGAAGGACAATTGCTATGACAGTGGAACCCAAGATCGCACTACGTCTGCAGTTTTTGACCCGAGTCGTGCACAAAGAATGCCAACACCTCGCCACTACAGACCAGCGTCTATTTGACGGCATGTTTACCCTAAAGCAGGCAGCCCAGCTCGAAGCAGACCCCGATTTGGCAGAGCGGGTGGAAGCTTTCGTAGGCAGGTTTGGCCGCCTACAAGACACCGTGGGCGACAAACTATTGCCCATACTCCTGACTGCCCTGGGTGAAAAAACATCCGCCGCCATCGATAATCTTGATCGTGCCGAACGCTTGGGGCTGCTCAAGTCTGCTGACGAATGGATGGTCATGCGCAACCTCAGAAACCAGATGATCCACGAATACGTTGAAGACCCAGCCATACTCATCAACGCCCTGCAATCTGGTCATGTTTTTGTGCCGACGCTCATTGCCGGAGCCGACAGGATGATTGCCGAAATCGAGCTGCGGGGCTGGGCGTGATGCCGGCCCCTTCGCGCCTGAAAGGCACACTCCTACAGAATGATGAGGTCGGAATGCAGTTGTAGATACTCTGTTCGCCGTCAACACTATTTTCTGATTTTCCGCATCATGCGGGAAGCGCATAGAATCGTGAATTATCGAACGGCTGGTCGTGGGCGAACATACCATGAATCGCATGCAGCAATTTACGCATAACAGC
>JAUSLF010000020.1 GCA_030646695.1 Nitrosomonadaceae bacterium | reverse complement strand
CGGAACAGGACCCGATGGCGCCGCACCGATCAGAGAGATATTTCCATAACAAGCAGATTTACAGCAGCCTCACCGGGCTTGTACAACAAACGGTTCAGATTGTGGCTCGCTTCGCGATCACAATCTAACCTTACTCGTTAGACAATTGGCACATTGAGAAAAAGCCCAAGGGTGGCAAGAAAAACTCCAAGCCCATAAAACTGCTTAAAGGCTTTAGCACTTGTTATCTCAAGTAATGTTTCGCCCTTAAATGAAGCTGTTTCATAACCAATGCGCCCAAGCACGGCCCACGCAATGACAATAATAGAGGCTAACCTAAGCCCAAGAACTGCCATGACAGAAAGGGGGCAAAAGAAATTAATTGTTACTGCGGCAGTAAAGCCTGCGAGCACCAACCCAGCAATGACGAGAAATGAAATAAGCAAGCCTTTTCGTTTCTTCGCGATGCGTTGCTTGGCTTCTGGGCGAAATTTATCTGGGTCACCCATAACACGGCCATTGGCGTTGAGCGCACGAATGTGATTAATTTCTGCATTTAGAAACGATGCCTTGAAAAATAAAAGTTGAATTGTGCGCAAGAGAGATTTCATGTTTTTGGTCTAACGTAAAATTGAGGGGCAGCCCGCTTCTGGGCTGTCCCTCTCGAATGACGGGTTCGGCATCATAGCCAAACCACTGGCCCGGCGATTTTTAAAAGGGCAACCGCAAACTCCCAAAGAAAACTGACTTGGCCTAAACATCTTCGACAAGCACCAATCGTACAACTGGCGTAATGGAACGCGCCTTATGTGCGGCAGCGGAGCCAGCAGAAATAAAGATACCTGAGCCTTGCGGATAGACCTCCACTCGACCGTTGAAATCAACCTCAAGAGTGCCATCCAACACAAAACCGATATGGCCTTTCTCGCACCAGACTGGCTCTACAAAATCAGACGAGAACTCCAGCAGACGGATTTGTCTCGCACCCTCCCGATAAACTTTGAAACGAGCGCCAGGCAGTGAGCTTTCCCACTGGAGCGAATCAAAATCAATAGCGATTGGCAACATAGCTCAGGTGTTAAGACGCCGAACGTAAAGTAGACCCCAATAAAACACTAAAAATTTTATCAGGTTGGTTTATAAACATGGCAAGAATTCTAAACTTAATTTAAAATCATGACAATATGATTTTTATCTGGATTTTAACCGGTTTTTAGCACCCCGCTATGCCCACCCCTGAAAACCCGCCAAAATTACTCGATCAAGTGCAAGCCGTGTTGCGCATGAAGCACTATAGCATCCGCACTGAGCGAGTTTATCTGGATTGGATTAAACGCTACATTTTGTTTCACCACAAGACCCATCCGGCGCAGATGAGTGCGCCGGAGGTGGAGGCGTTTTTGTCGCATCTGGCGGTGGCGGGCAAGGTGGCGGCTTCGACCCAAAATCAGGCGAAGAGCGCGCTGCTGTTTCTTTATCGCGAGGTGTTGGCGCTGGAGTTGCCGTGGCTGGACAATGTGACGCAGGCAAAAACACCACAACGCTTGCCGGTGGTATTGACGGTGAGCGAGGTCAAGTCGTTGCTGAACCGGTTGGATGGGACGTTGTGGTTGATGGCGAGTTTGCTGTACGGCGGTGGCTTGCGGCTGATGGAGTGTGTGCGGCTACGGGTGAAAGATGTGGATTTCGAGATGCGCCAAGTGACGGTGCGCGAGGGCAAAGGTTTCAAGGATCGCGTAACGATGCTGCCGGGAAGTTCGATTGCGCCTTTGCAAGCGCATCTGGTGCGGGTGCGGGCGCTGCATGATGAGGACGTGGCGGAGGGCTATGGTGAAGTTTATCTGCCTTATGCGCTGGAGAAAAAATACCCCAATGCGGCGAAAGAATGGGGTTGGCAGTATGTGTTTCCATCGCGCAGCCTGTCGGTCGATCCGCGTTCCGGCGTGACGCGACGCCATCATGTGGACGAGAAATCCCTGCAACGCGCGGTTAAACGCGCGGCGCAGCAGGCCGGCATCGCCAAGCCGGCTACGCCGCACACTTTTCGCCATTCCTTTGCGACGCATTTATTGCAAAGCGGCTACGATATCCGCACGGTGCAGGAATTGATGGGACATAAAGATGTGCAGACGACGATGATCTACACCCATGTATTGAATCGCGGCGGGCGCGGGGTCGTCAGCCCGCTGGATGCGTGATGCATGACGAAACTTTTATGCGTGCAACCGACACTCTTTTGCGTCAAGCCCGGGCAAGAAAATCCTTAGTGGAAAAATAGATTCATGAATCTGCTCAAACTCTCTTTCCGTATGCTGCGTCGCGACTGGCGTGCGGGAGAGCTGCGCGTGCTGGTATTCGCGCTGGTGGTCGCGGTAGGCGGAATGACCACGGTAGGATTCTTCGCCGATCGGGTGCAGATGGCGCTTTCCCGCCAGGGCAATCAGTTGCTGGGTGCGGATTTGATCATTGTTTCCGATCGCCCGCTGCCTCCGCATTACGTTGATGAAGCAAAACGGCTGGGGCTGGCGATTTCCTCGGCGCTCAAATTCCCCAGCATGGCGGCGAAGGGGGAGGCCAGCCTGTTGACCGAGATCAAGGCAGTTACCGCCGGTTATCCTTTGCGCGGCGAATTGCGCATTACCGATGATGTTGGCGGTACTGCACCAACCCCGGCAGAGCGCGTTGCCAATGCCATCCCGCCGCCCGGTTCGGTGTGGGTGGACGAGAAGCTCATAACCCGTCTCGACCTCAAACGGGGCGATGCGATTGAAGTGGGTGCGGCGCATCTGCGGGTGGATGCGCGGATCACGCAGGAGCCGGATCATTCCATCGGTTTCATCAACCTCGGCCCGCGCGTGCTGATCAATGCCGCTGATCTGCCCGCAACCGGTCTGGTGCAGCAAGGCAGCCGCATCGCTTATCGTTTGCTGGTGGCGGGCGATGCGACGGTGGTGGAAGAATTCCGGGATTGGGCGCAAGCGCACCTGACGCTGGGGGAAAGAATCGAAGGTATCCGCGATGCGCGCCCTGAAATAAAAGCGGCGCTGGAGCGGGCGGAAAAATTCCTCAGCCTGGCAGCCCTTGCCAGCGTGGTGCTGGCGGCAGCGGCAATCGCGCTTGCCGTGCGCCGCTTCAGCCAGCGCCATCTCGACGGCTGTGCGGTGATGCGCTGTCTGGGCGCCAGCCAGGCGGGAATACTGCGCCTGTATCTGTATCACTTCATCATGCTGGGCGCGATAGCCAGCATGGCTGGCTGTCTGCTCGGCCTGGCCGCACAGGAGGCCCTGGTTTACTGGCTGTCTGCGCTGGTGGAAGCGGAATTGCCGTGGCCCAGCCTGTTGCCTGCTGCCCACGGCTTGCTCACCGGCATGGTGCTGTTGCTGGGTTTTGCCCTGCCGCCATTACTCAATTTGCGCCGGGTGCCGGCGTTGCGCGTATTGCGCCGGGATATCGGCATGCCTACCACCTATAGCCTGACCGGCTATGCGCTGGGACTGGCGGCATTGTCAGGGCTGTTTTTGTGGAAAGCCGGCGATGTGCGCCTGGGGATTTCCGTCATGGGCGGATTCGTCGCCGCGATAGCGATTTTCGGTTTGCTCGGTTTCCTGCTGGTAAAAGCCATGTCGGGTGTGCGGGGTCAGACAGGGGGCGCGTGGCGCTATGGACTGGCCAGCATCCAGCGGCGCGCCACTGCCAGCGTGGTGCAAGCAGTCGCGCTGGGGTTGGGGTTGATGGCGCTGCTGGCACTGACGCTGATTCGAGACGATCTGCTGCAAAACTGGCGCACCAGTTTGCCGCCGGATGCGCCCAACCGTTTTCTGGTGAATATTCAGGAAGATCAATTACAGCCACTGGAAGCATTCTTTAGTCAGCATGACATCGTCCATCCGCCGGTATTTCCGATGGTGCGGGGCCGCCTGACCGCGATCAACGACAACATGATAGCGGCGGATAGTTATGCCGATACCCGCGCAAAACGGCTGGTGGAGCGCGAGTTCAACCTGTCATGGGCCAGCGAGATGTCATCCGACAACCAGATCACCAAAGGCCATTGGTGGAAAAGCGGAGATACGGGGAAAGCAGTGCTGTCAGTGGAAGAGGGCATTGCAAAAACGGTGGGGATACGCGTTGGCGATACGCTGACTTACGATGTGGCAGGCAGCCCATTCTCCGCCACCGTGACCAGTCTGCGCAAAGTCGATTGGGATACGTTCCGGGTCAACTTTTTCGTGGTGACACCACCGGGTGTGCTGGAAAAATATCCGGCGAGCTACATCACCAGTTTTCACCTGCCGCCGCAGCAGGCTGAAGTAATGAATCAACTGATCAGAACCTTCCCCAATTTTCTGGTGATAGATGTAGCGGCCATTATCAACCAGGTGCAGAAAGTGATGGAGCAGGTGAGCAAGGCGATAGAATTTGTTTTCCTGTTCACATTGCTGGCGGGATTCGCGGTGCTGTATGCGGCGATCGCCTCTACCCAGGATGAACGCATCCACGAGGCGGCCATATTCCGCACGCTGGGAGCCAAACGCAGGCAATTGGTGCGCGCCTGGGCAGCCGAATTTGCCATAATCGGTGGATTGGCGGGAGTGTTTGCTGCAGCAGGGGCAAGCGCGCTGGGTTATGTCATCGGCGAATACGCATTGAATCTGACTTATACTTTCAACCCATGGATATGGCTGACAGGCTTGCTCACGGGGGTGCTGGGCGTGACCATCGCGGGGTTGATGGGAACCCGCTCGGTACTTTCAAAACCGCCACTGACAATATTACGCAAAGTGGCTTGAGAGGAAAAGTTTGTTATTCCGGTTCCATACCGGAACCTGACTGCCGCATGCTGACCGCACATTCTGCCCGAGTATGAATTCTCCGTTGCGCCGCATTGCTCATCTGGACATGGACGCTTTTTATGCGTCAGTCGAGTTGCTGCGCTACCCGGAATTGAGGGGCTTGCCCGTCGTGATCGGCGGACGGGACGATCAGCAACCCGCATTTCACCAGGACGGCAGCCGCCGGTTTGCGCGGCTACGTGAATACGCCGGTCGCGGTGTCGTTACCACTTCCACTTATGAAGCGCGTGCGCTCGGCGTTTTTTCCGCCATGGGCGTGATGAAAGCGGCGCAACTGGCTCCGGACGCCATCTTGCTGCCAGCCGATTTCGACGCCTACCGCCATTATTCGGGCCTGTTCAAAGCTGCGGTGGCGGGCATTGCTCCCCAGATTGAGGACAGCGGCATTGATGAGATCTACATTGATCTGAACGAATTGCCAGATGACACGCTGCTACTTGGCCGCCGCATCAAACAGGCTGTACGAGCAGCCACCGGACTGTCCTGTTCCATCGGCATCAGTCCCAACAAGCTGCTATCGAAGATCTGCTCGGACCTGGAAAAACCGGATGGCCTCACCATTCTGAGCCTGGCGGATATTCCGCAGCGGATCTGGCCGCTGTCTGTC
Source organism: Nitrosomonadaceae bacterium (assembly GCA_030646695.1). Classification (GTDB taxonomy): domain Bacteria; phylum Pseudomonadota; class Gammaproteobacteria; order Burkholderiales; family Nitrosomonadaceae; genus VFJL01. The sequence goes on along the minus strand of JAUSLF010000020.1, from coordinate 40,430 downwards.
AGAAAGATCAATGGCATCGGCCCCAAAGCGAGCGAAAAACTTGCGGCACTCGGCATTACCAGCATCGCCGAGCTGGCGCAGGCCGAACCCGCTTTTCTGCAGACCCACTTTGGCCGCAGCTATGCCAGCTGGCTGCACGCAGCTTCTCACGGTATCGACGAACGCCCCGTCATTACCAGTTCCGAACCCAAGTCTATCAGCCGTGAAACCACCTTTGAACGGGATCTGCATGCGCGCCATGACCGCGCCATCTTGTCAAAGATCTTTACAGCGCTGTGCACACAGGTGGCACAAGATCTCCAGCACAAGGGCTACCTCGGCCGTACCATAGGCATCAAGTTGCGCTACGAAGATTTTCACACGGTGACCCGCGACCTGACATTATCTGTTCCCACCGCCGATGCCGTCACCATCCGCCACGCGGCGGAAGAATGCCTGCGGCGCGTGCCTTTGAACCGGAAACTGCGGTTGCTGGGGGTGCGGGCCAGCGCATTGTCTGCAAGGGATGCTTCAGCGGATGCCAATACCATGCTGCAGCGGGAGCTGCCGCTGACTATAGATGCACATTGAATGAATATGTCAGGGATTGCGGTATTTGCGCAGCCAGCGGAAAAAGAACACGTAGATAAAGGCTGGGACGAAGGGCAGAATCCACGGGAACATCTGCGCGAACCAGGCTGCAACGAGGTTGTCCAGGTAGCGCGCCTCGGCCGAGGCGCAGGCTTCGGCAGTAAGCTGACGGCAGGCGAGGCCGATTTCCAGCGACACCTGAGTGTGGGCGCGCCAGAGCCAATATGCCAGCACTGCCACAAAAAAGAGCAGCAGCAGTGTAAACAGGGTTACGCGGCCTTCTTGTTTCGATATCGTTTGCATTTGTTCCCGTTGCCGCAAGGGGCTGGTTGAAGGTCAGGAAGTTCAGTAGGCTTGAGCAAAGTGCAGCAAAATCCGGCAGACCAGTAAGAGACCTTATTGCCCCTTTGGGCCAAAGTGGTTCCTTAGCTCCATCCTGCCGACACGAAGTATTCCGCCTACCCTCATGAAAAATGGCGGGGTACATGATGCGCTCCGCCGCGATATCGACCAGAATTGCAGGAAAATAGTCAGGGCGCTGCACGCAACGCGGCAATACGCATCTCGAGCGGCGGATGTGACATGAATAAGCTTCTGATACCATCACTTTTGCCGGAAATACCGAATGCCGCGATCTTGTCCGGTAACTGCGATGGCTCATGCTGCTGTTTCAGGCGCTCCAGCGCGGCGATCATTTTGTTGCGCCCGGCCAGTTGCGCACCGCCAGCATCAGCCCGGAATTCACGCTGACGGCTGAACCACATGACGATTATGCTGGCGAGAACGCCCAGCACCATTTGCGCCACAATACTGGTAATCATGAAAGCCGGCCCGTGGCCGCGTTCGGTTTTGAATACGACCCGATCTACCGTATGGCCGATTATTCTCGACAGAAAAATAACGAAGGTATTGACCACGCCCTGAATCAGCGCAAGCGTCACCATGTCACCATTGGCTACATGGCTTATTTCGTGCGCCAGCACTCCTTCGATTTCGTCCTTGCGCATGTTTTGCAGCAGACCGCTGCTTACTGCCACCAGCGCATCGTTGCGGTTCATGCCAGTGGCAAAGGCGTTCACGTCAGGCGCATCATAGATCGCCACTTCCGGCATGCCGATGCCAGCGAGTTCAGCCTGACGCTGCACTGTTTCCAGCAGCCAGCGTTCAGTCGGATCGGATGGCTGCTCGATTACCACCGCGCCGACCATACGCTTCGCGCTCCACTTGGACATGGCAAGCGAAACCAGTGAACCGCCAAAACCAATCACCGCTGCCATAATCAGCAGGGAATTGAAATCTATCCCGCCACCCTCGGCATCCAGGATGCGATCTACACCCAATAACCGCAATGTAATGCTCAGTACGAGCAGGATCGCCAGATTGGTAACCATGAACAGGAAAATGCGTTTCATTGATGTGACTCCGTTAATCTCTGCAGAAAACAGTCTATTGGAACAAATTATTGGGCTGCAAGTTCAGTTTTTCAAGTAGGGCAGCAGATCGCGTCAGCTTATTTCTTCCACGACCAGAGCTTTCTTAGCGTCGATTGTACCTGGCAAAGAAGGCATAGCCTGCCAGGCCGCCAAAGGTCACGAATAAAATGGCCGACCAGTCTGGAATAGTGAGTGACATGAATTCCCACGTCGAATCAGCGCAATCCCCATTCGCTTCGAACATGCTGGGCCACCATTTGGCGATCGGCAGGGCGTTGAGGAATTTTTCTTCCGGGCTGATGCCGCATTCGAATGCTTCGGGATAGCGTACCAACCAGGCATGACGCAGCGCAACTACCGCCCCGGCAAACGCAAACACGGTTATCAAACCGCTGTACAGTCGGCGCCCTGTCGCACGCGGATTGTGGAGAAATGCCAGTAAGGCGATTAAACCCGCCAGCCAGTAAGCGACTCGTTGCACGACGCAGAGCGGGCAGGGCAGCAGATGCCTTACCAGTTGCAGATACAGGGCATAACCAAGCGCGCTGGCGCAGCCCAGAAAAATCAACAGGAAAATGAGCCTTATTCCCGGTTTCATCGATTATTTTGACTGCCAGGGGAAGTCTGGTCCGGCTGCTGCTTGGCGTCAATTGCCGGCACTTTCCGCATTCCGCCCGCCACCATTCTGTATTCCAGCAAACGGCATTCGAGCGCGCCGTTGAACAAAGGGGTGCGGCGTGAGGCAGTCAAGCGGATTAATTTTGGCAGCAGCGGATCGGCAGTGAGGATATAGGCATTCCAGCCGCTGAATTTCTTCTTCAGCGCATCCCCCAGTTTTGGATAAAGCTCTGCAAGTTGTTGCTGCTCGCCTATACGGACTCCGTAGGGCGGGTTGGTGACAAGTATGCCGATCGGCGCAGGTGCGGAAATCTCCAGCACATTCGCCTGTTTCAGCTCAACCACTTCGGAGAATCCCGCTGCAGCCAGATTGGCGCGAGCGTCGGCCAGAGCATCGCCGTACAAATCGCTGCCGAATATCGGCTGAGGGGTTTGCGGTCTTTGCTGCGCCACTGCTTCTTGCTTCAGCTTATGCCACAATGTGCGATCGAATTGCTTGAATTTCTCGAAAGCAAAGCTGCGTCCCGACCCGGGCGCAATATTCAACGCCATTTGCGCTGCTTCCAGCAGGAATGTGCCGCTGCCACACATCGGGTCGAGCAATGGAACACCCGGTTGCCAGCCTGCCAGACGCAAAATGCCGGCGGCAAGGTTTTCTCGTAACGGCGCCTGCCCAGCAGCTTTCCTTAAGCCCCGTTTGAACAAGGCATCGCCGGAGGTATCCAGATACAAGGTAAATTTCCGTGCATCGAGAAAGCCGTGTATGCGGATATCCGGTTGCGTCGTGTCTACATTGGGACGGTTGCCGGTGATTTCGCGGAACTTGTCGCACACTGCATCCTTGATTTTGAGCGTGACAAAATCGAGACTGCGCAAGGGGCATTTGATTGCCGCCACATTGACGCGGATAGTGAGTGCCGGGGTAAACCACTCGTTCCAGGGTAATGCATGCGTTGTTTTGTAAATATCGGCCTCGCCCGTGTAGGGCTGGCTCGCAATCTGCCACAGAACACGACTGGCAATGCGGCTTTGCAGATTGGTACGGTAGCAGATGTTCCAGTCACCCTGAAATTGCACGCCGCCGTCGCGTGCCTGCATGCAAGACGCGCCGAGTTGTTCCAGTTCGGTGACGAGTACGGACTCCAGTCCGCGCGGACAAGGGGAGAAAAAATGGTGGAGTGTCATGATAGCGATGCTACAACATTGCCAATTGCGCTGCCGAGTGGTTTATTTTGCAGTCCCTGCTCCATAGGCAAGCAACGCCCACGCACTCAGAAAAGCCACGCCACCGAATGGCGTAACCATGCCGAGTCCGCGTATTCCCGTCAGGCTCAGCGCATAGAGACTGACGGAAAACAGCACGATTCCTGTGAGCATCAGCCAGCCTGACAGCACGACAGGCCTGGATTTTGGAAGATGAAACAACACCAGACCGACCACAATCAGGCCCAGCGCATGGTAGAAATGATACTGTACACCGGTCTGATATACTGCAAGCATATCGACGGAGAGTCTTTGTTTCAGGCCATGCGCGCCAAAGGCACCGAAAGCGACGCACAGGAATGCGTTGATGGCGCCGAGCATGAGAAAGGTTTTGGGCATGGGAAAATATCCTTGATGAATAGAGTCGACACTTGTGATTCTGGTGAAAAATGGTGCCGGGGGCGCTGTGAATTGACGCGAACAGTCAGTCTGTACTGCTACCCTCGGAAGGTTTACACCATCTGCGAGTTTATCAGGGTTGCTGCATAATTCGGCATATCTATTTGCCTTTCTCCGAGATACTTGCCTTGCTCCATCCTTTGGCGAATGTTACCCGGATGTTATCACCGATGCTGATCTGGTCGCTGTCACGCAATATTGTGTCGTCTGCGGCATAAACGATGCTGTAACCGCGCTCCAGCACGGATTGCGGGTTAAGGTGGGCGAGATGTGCTTGCTGGCGCTGCAGAATCATTGCAAGCGTCTCATTACGGTGGGCAACGGCGCGGCGCAAACGCAGACCCAGTTCATGCTGTTGTTCGGTCAGACGGGAAATGTCGGGGCGGGCAGCAGCAAAGAGCTGACTCAGTTCGCGCAAACGCCAGTACCTGCTTTCGGAATATCGCAGCCAGACACCGGCGAGCCGTTCGCGCAAATGCTGCAGATGGATGAACTGATTACGGATTTGCTCACCAGGATGTATCAGGCGGCGCGCGAGTATGTCGGTTTCCTGCATACGGCTTTCGATCCCGCGCTGCATCATGCGTTGCATGCGGACGCACAGGTTTGCCGTGCGCTGCAGCAACTCTTCACGATCCGGGCAGGCGAGTTGCGCCGCGCCGGTAGGTGTAGGCGCGCGCGCGTCAGCGACAAAATCAGCGATGGTAAAGTCGGTTTCGTGGCCCACACCGCAAATGATGGGAATGGAGCAGGCAGCGATTGCCCGCGCTACAATCTCCTCATTGAATGCCCACAAGTCTTCGATGCTGCCGCCGCCGCGGCATAGTATCAGTACCGCACACTCGGCACGTGTTGCAGCAATTTGTATGGCCCCGGCTATTTTTAGCGCGGCGCCATCGCCCTGTACGGGTGTGGGATAAATGACCACCGGCAGGGAGGGCATGCGGCGTTGCAAGGTGGATAGTACGTCGTGCAGTGCGGCAGCGGCGGGAGAGGTGATGATGCCGATCTGTTGCGGAAAGGGTGGCAGCGGTTTTTTGCGGGCGGACTCAAACAACCCCTCTTTTTCCAGTTTGGCCTTAAGTTGCCCAAACGCCTCAAACAATGCGCCCAACCCGGCTCGGCGGATGGTTTCGACACTCAGTTGAAAATCCCCACGTGCTTCGTATAGCGTCACCAGCGCGCGCACTTCCACCTGCATGCCATCCTTGGGTTGCCAGTCCAGATACTGGTTCTTGTGACGGAACATGACGCAGCGTACCTGGGCATTTTCGTCCTTGAGGGAGAAATACCAATGGCCGGAGCCGTAACATTTGAGATTGGAAATTTCACCGCAAACCCACAGTAACGGGAAAGCATGTTCCAGCAACTCCTTGGCGCTATGGTTTAATTCGCTCACGCTCAAAACTGCGCGGGAACTCTCTGTTTCGTGAAGAAAATTCATCTTGACATTCTACAGTAATCCACATCGATAACGTAGATTGCATAATTGCAACGGGCAAACCCGCGCGTATCTTGAGTATGAATATAACTATATGTTTAATAAAGAATAATTTTAAGTTTAAAAATTAAGCGCATCAGAAAATATTGTTATGGAAGGGTGGCTTAACCAGTCAATTCGCGGATTGTCCACAAACTTATCCACAGCAATTGTGGATAAGAAAAATATCTCATTTCCAAACGAAAATACCTCCTCGTCCTTGCTGAAAACACAGGGGCAAGATACATTACGGCTCTGATTTGGCATCAGAGCTACCGAGGAGAGTATTGCATGTTTGCTTTGATTCAAGCTGCCGGCTGGCCAGTCTGGCCGATTATTCTAGCTTCCATCGTCGCTGTTGGTATTATTGGTGAACGCCTGTGGGCTTTGCGCCCAAGCATAGTGACACCCAGAGACCTGCTACCCAGAGTGATACAGGAGTACCGGAAAAGTGGTGTGAGCGCAGAGATGCTTGCACGCCTGCACCAACACTCCCCCCTCGGGCAGATTCTTGCGGCGGGCTTGAGGAACGACAAAAGTACGCGTGAAATCATGAAAGAATCGATCGAGGAAGCCGGCCGCGCTGTTGCCCATGACCTTGAGCGTTATCTCACCACCCTGGGTACGATCGCTTCCTTAAGCCCGCTGATGGGTCTGTTCGGAACTCTGGTTGGCATGATCGAAATTTTTGGCTCGAATTCTCCTACTGGTGGTGGCGGCAATCCGGCGCAGCTCGCCCATGGCATTTCCGTGGCACTCTACAATGCAGCGTTCGGCATCCTGGTAGCGATTCCCAGCATGATTTTTTACCGCCATTTCCGTGCCAAAGTGGATTCGTTGGTGGTGGAAATGGAATTGCAGGCACTGAAACTGGTGGAGACTGTCCACGGCGAACGGAAAATCTGATTCTATAGTACAAGCTGTTCTCCGCTTATTGTTCGCCTTCTACAATACGATTAAATCACCCCATGAATTTCCAGCGTGGCAGACCAAAAGAAGATCCGGAAATCAACCTGATTCCGATGATCGACGTATTGCTGGTGATTCTGATTTTCCTGATGATCACCACCACCTACTCGAAATTTTCCGAACTGGAAATCAGTTTGCCGCAAGCAACCGCGGACAGCCCCGCTGAACGCCTCAACACCATAGATGTTTCGGTCAGTGCCACCGGCAGCTATGTGATCAACCGTACACCTATTAAATATTCCAGCGCTGAAGGACTCAGTGGAGAATTGCGTGCCGCTGCGGGTGACCAGAGCGATCCGGTAATCATCATCAATGCCGACGCCAGTGCCACGCATCAGTCTGTCATCGCAGTCATGGAGGCCGCGCGTCTGGCGGGGTACAATCGCATCACCTTCATGACTGAAGCCCGAGGTAGCAAGTAGCAAGCAAGTTTGTCGGCCAGGAAGTATTGGGTATTGTCAGTGTAGACTGGGACTGGACTGGCCCGGATAATTCATAAATTGAGGAAATAATCCATGGATGCAAAACTGCTCGACATTCTGGTATGCCCGCTGTGCAAGGGTCCATTGCTGTACAAAAAAACCGAAAACGAACTGATCTGCAAGGCAGATCGGCTGGCTTTTCTCATCAAGGATGGTATTCCGGTAATGCTGGAAGACGAGGCGCGCAAACTGCCCGCCGATGAAGAAGTTTAGTTTCGCTAAGGCGATACACAAAAAATGAATCCAGGCACCGCTGCCATCCTTGGCGCACTCGTTGCCGATTCCGCCACGCTCGGCCTGCACTGGCTTTACGATCCCGCACGCATTGCAGAAATTGAAGCGAGAAAGGGGTTGGTATTTTTGTCACCCGACGCAGCCGATTACGTTGGTACCAAGGGTTACTTCGCACATGGCGGCAAGGTGGCTGGAGAGTCGGCCGGTTACGGTGAAGTGTGCCTGTTGATGCTACAGCATCTGGCGAAGCATGGCGAGTTCAAGCGTACCGAGTATCAGACCGAATACCGCGCATACTTTGGGCCGGGTGGCGCGTTCGTCGGCTATGTCGATTCGCCCACCCGACTGACGTTACGCACGTTGTTGCCGCTGGAGCCGACAGCGTTCCCGGCGGCATCCGGTGCCGATGACGACCAGTTTGCAGCAGTGGCGGCGCTGCCGCCACTGGTGGCGACCCACAGCGGAACGCTGGAAGCGCTGATGGAGCGGGTCGAGGAGGTGGTGTGCATCACCAACAACAATGCGCTGGCGGTTACTGCCGCGCAATGTTCCGCTGCTGCATTGTTCGAAGTGCTGCGCGGCGCACCAATTGCGCAGGCATTGGCTGGCGCTTTGCCGTTTTCAGGCAATACTCTCAGACCGTTACTGGAGCAGGCGCTCGCCGTGCCAGCGCTGGATAGCGTTGCAGTTGCAACGCGCTTCGGCAGGGCTTGTCATGTTTCCGAGGGTCTGCCGGTGGTTTTTCATATCGCGCAGCACGCGCCGGATTACCGCAGCGCAATCGAGGCCAACATTCGCGCTGCGGGAGACAACTGCGGCCGCGCCATCATGCTCGGCGCTATCGTTGCAGCGCATATGGCGAAGCAGGGTGACTCGGCGTCTCCCATCCCGCTGCAGTGGTTGGCGCGCTATCGCAAGCTTGTTGCCGCTGCTGATGCATGTGCGGCGCTTTAATCTGAATGCCCGTTCTGATGAATTTCTGATTGGAGTTTGAATGGACGCTCAGCGAGCGAAACCTTACCTCGAAATGCAAGTCACTTGCGCAATGTGAACATCAAACAAGGATTGCAGGAAGATTCTAGAACGTACAGATGCGGGCTGCGCTTACTCTTGAAATCCATTGCCCGGTAACCATAGGGAAAACTCGTATCCCGGGTAATGAAGTAGTGAACGCATTCCGAGCAACTGGGAGCCGGGTTGTCGCGTTCGGATTCCGGTATCGTCTCAGCGATTTTGTTCATTTACCTTCTTGTCAGTAGCTGAAAAAGATACCGCCAGTGGCTGAAGGTCTTAGCATGGACGCACTTCAACTAACTGATTGCAAGAAGCTCATCAGATTGCCTCATCTTTTTTTCATGTAAAATATGAACTCTCCGGTTGCTTCCGACAGGGACAGCAGTTCATTCCCTGTCTGTTCAGCGAAGACCTGAAAATCAATGATTGCACCGGGATCGGTGGCAGCAATTTTCAGCACCTGCCCGGTGGTCATGTCTGCCAGGGATTTCTTGGTACGCAGGATCGGCAGCGGGCAAACCAGGCCACGCACGTCCAGTTCCTTGTCGAAATTCATGCTTTTTCTCCTGGCTTGTTAATAACAACGTTCCATAATAATCAATTGATTATGGGAATGCTATCTGCGCGTGCCTGGTAAATATGAAAGCGTAATGCTGAAGATGAGTTAGGATAACGCATCTTTAGCAGTTCGATCATCATGCCAGTCAACATTACCCCCCCTTTACCTGAACAATTGCTGCCAATAAAAGGCGTATCGCTCGGCATCGCCGCAGCGGGAATCAAAAAATCCAATCGCAAGGATTTGCTGGTGATTGCACTGGATGAAGGTGCGCAGGTTGCCGGCGTATTTACGCAAAACCGCTTCTGTGCTGCACCGGTGATAGTGGCCAAAGAGCATCTCTCCCATCCCGATACCAAATCCTCAATTCGCGCACTGGTGATCAATACCGGCAACGCCAATGCCGGTACCGGCGAACAAGGGATTGCCAGCGCCCGCACTGCCTGCGCCGAACTGGCCGCAATGCTGGGTTGTGATGTGCGGCAGGTGTTGCCATTCTCCACTGGTGTCATTATGGAGCCACTGCCGCTGGAGAAGATTGTTGCAGGCTTGCCCATCGCGCTGGCCAATCTCAAACCGGACAACTGGTTTGCTGCGGCTGAAGCGATCATGACCACCGATATTGTGCCTAAGGCAGTATCGAAGCAGCTTTCACTCAATGGCACCACTGTGACCATTACCGGGATTGCCAAAGGTTCCGGCATGATACATCCCAACATGGCGACCATGTTGGGCTATGTGGCGACCGATGCGGTTGTGAGTCAGCCGCTGTTACAGCAGATGGCGCGGCATGCGGCGGACCACTCGTTCAATCGCATCACGGTGGACGGGGATACTTCGACCAATGATGCTTTTATCCTGATTGCAACCGGCTGCGCCGGCCATGCGGAAATCGCAGACAAGGGCAGCGCCGAATTCAGCGCATTGCAGCAGGCGCTGACGGAAGTGGCGGTGCAGCTTGCGCAAGCCATTGTGCGTGATGGTGAAGGTGCCACCAAATTCATCACCGTGCGGATTGAAGGTGGGAGAACCCAGGATGAATGCGCCAAGGCCGCATACGCCATTGCTCACTCGCCACTGGTAAAAACCGCTTTCTTCGCCTCCGACCCGAATCTGGGCCGGATACTGGCAGCCATCGGTTACGCGGGTATCAGTGATCTTGATGTAAGCAAGCTGCAACTCTATCTCGATGACGTGCTGGTTGCGGAAAATGGCGGCAGGGCGCAAAGCTATCTTGAGCAGGACGGCCAGCGGGTGATGCAGCAAGCTGAAATTACCGTGCGGGTTGTGCTCAATCGGGGACAGGCGTCAACGACGGTATGGACCTGCGATTTTTCCTATGATTATGTAAAGATCAATGCGGGCTATCGCAGTTGATGTCTTGAGCTCATGAGCGATTTTGACAAACTGTACAGCCGTGCCGATCAACTGCTCTCCTGCCTGGAGAGGCTGTTGCCGGCCGAGCAGCCTGCCATTGACTGGAGAGCCGCAATTGCTTTTCGCTGGCGCAAGCGCGGCGGCACCGGATTCATTCAACCGGTCACGCATCCCCATCGTATTGCGCTCGCTGCATTGCGCGGCATCGACGCACAAAAAAAACTCATAGATCGCAACACCCGTCAGTTCGTGCAAGGCTACCCAGCCAACAACGTGCTGCTTACCGGTGCGCGCGGCACCGGCAAGTCATCGCTGGTGAAAGCGGTACTGAACAAGTATGCCACCAAGGGACTACGTTTGATTGAAGTGGAAAAACACGATCTCACCGATTTGCACGATATCGTCGAACAGATATGCCGGCGGCCGGAACGCTTCATTCTGTATTGCGATGATTTGTCGTTTGAAGCCGATGAGCCTGGCTATAAGGCACTGAAAGTGGTGCTGGATGGTTCCATCGCCACGGCTTCGGAGAATGTTCTGGTCTATGCCACTTCCAATCGCCGCCACCTGATGCCGGAGTTCATGCAGGACAATCTCGACACCAAACATATCGGTGCAGAAATCCATCCGAGCGAATCGGTTGAGGAGAAAATTTCCTTATCGGAACGTTTTGGTTTGTGGGTGTCGTTCTATCCCTTCGATCAGGACCAATACCTGGATATCGTCAGCCACTGGCTCGCCTATTTCGGCATCGGGGGAATGCTTCCCCCAGTACGCGCAGCCGCACTGCAATGGGCGCTGGGGCGCGGCTCCCGCAGTGGGCGGGTAGCCTGGCAGTTCGCGCGTGACTGGGCGGGAAAGCACGGGACAGGAGTTGGCAGAAACAAGTGAGAAGTTATCTGTAGCGCCGCCGTAAAATCCAGCCCTGCAATTCCAGCCACCTATCCTTTCACTCATTCCACCATGGTTCATTCTTCTCCAATCATTGACGTCGCCGCCGCGGTCATCATCCGGCCTGACGGCAGTTTCCTGCTTGCCCGCAGACCTGAAGGTAAACCTTATGCGGGTTACTGGGAATTTCCCGGTGGCAAGGTGGAATCCGATGAGTCTGTGCCGCATGCTCTCAGGCGTGAGCTACTGGAAGAACTTGGGATACAGGTCGAACAGGCCTATCCCTGGATCACCCGCATTTTCACCTATCCCCATGCTACCGTGCGCCTGTGTTTTTACCGGGTGGTGAAATGGCATGGCGAGCCGCACCCACATGAGAAGCAGGAATTGTCCTGGCAGTCCATCGACCATGTCGTGGTAGAGCCGATGCTACCGGCCAATGCGCCGGTGTTGCGAGCGCTTGGCTTGCCACCGGTTTATGCCATCACCAATGCTGCGGAGCTGGGTGTGCAACTTTCACTAGAGCGGATAGAGAGCGCTTTGCAGCAGGGACTACGACTGGTGCAGGTGCGTGAGAAAGGAATGGCACGAGATGAATTGCGGGCATTCGCAGGTGCAGTGATTGCGCTGGCCCATCAGCATGGCGCGCGAGTATTGGTGAATGGCGATGTCAGGTTAGCGCGCGAAATTGGCGCGGACGGAGTGCATTTCCCATCAGTACAGTTGATGGGTCTCTCCAATCGTCCTAATATCGGCTGGTGCGGCGCATCCTGTCACAATGCCGAGGAGCTTTTTCGCGCTGCGCAACTGGCGATGGATTTTGTGGTATTGGGGCCGGTGTTGCCGACATTGAGTCATCCGATGACTTCGGCGCTGGGCTGGCGAAAATTCGCCAGCCTCATCCGCGATTATCCGCTTCCGGTTTATGCTTTGGGCGGTTTGCGCCGGGAGGACCTGATCACGGCTTGGGAGCATGGGGGGCATGGCATTGCCATGATGCGGAGCCATGGTAGGGAGTGCCTTCGACGGGATCGATGCTATACCTGCTGAGTGAAGCTGAAACAGCGGTTGGACAGAGTAGCCTGCGGAGGGTCCGTTACTCTTCGTCCTTTATTTCCCAGTCTTCCTGTTTCCCTGTTTCCGGGATGCGGTAGGATTCCGTAGCCCATTGCCCCAAGTCGATCATCTTGCAGCGCTCGGAACAGAATGGGCGGTAACGATTGGCGGGATCCCACACGATGACCCTACTGCACTGAGGGCAGTTGACAATGGGTTGTTTCATGAAAAATCGGCGTGGCGCGTCAGAGTGAACAGTTGAACAACTGCGGATGCAAAGCAGCTTATCGGTTACAGATTACAGAAAGTCAGTTCAAATTCCACATCGCTTTCATATATCTTGGTTTTCTGTTTTGAACCAGAGATGACGAAACGGATGTTGAGGGCATACTTGTTGGCGCTGATTTCCGGGACACAGGGTAGATTCTCATCCAGTTTCAGGCGCAGCATATGTGCTGCGCGCCCCACCCCCATTTCCGTCTGTTGGAACGTGCCATTAACGGCGGTATGCCGGAATGTTTTGCCGTTATTGCGCAACAGATGCAACACAATGCCGAAGCCATCCCGGATCGGCAGCATCGGCGTAAGCCATTCGTTGATATCCTTGCGACGTAGAGCGGGATCCAGATGTAACCAGTAGTGGTAAGAAGGCAGATCAAATTCACATGCGCCGCCGGGTATGCCGACGCGTTGTTTGATACCCATCAGCCACTCATTTTCGCGTAGGTGCTCACCAATCTTTCCGGTCATATCCAGTATGCTGCGAGAAGCGGTCTGGATATTGTTCAGTACCTGATCCAGCGCATCTTCGGAAACATCGGGATTGCTGCGCAAAGATTCCAAAACTTGTTTTTGCCGCTCCAGTTCTTGGAGCAGATCTGATTTCATATCAGCGCGGCTGGCCACATCGAGAATTTCAAACAAGGTAACAAGCGCCGAGTGGTGCTCAACAGCATCATTCTTGGCTGAAAAGAAAATTATCTTGTCAAACAAATCCTCCAGCCGCAGCAGAGTGCGAATGCGCTCGTTGAGAGGATGTTCGTAGCAAATCACGATAGTATGGCACTGAGGTTGGGGCGGAACGTGTTGAATTTTGCTCTATGAAACAGAATTTTACAAATTAAAATTAATCCCCAATCAGGGATGCAGCAGCAGATGGATCTAGCCCCCGTCTGACAGGGCAAGGTATTTCTGGTGCAAAGCCTCCACCTGTTGCTGCAGATGTGCCAAGTTACTGTCATTAATGATGACATCATCTGCGTGTTGCAAGCGCTCCTGGTGCGTAATCTGCGTCGCCATAATGGCACGAACTTCATGTGCATCCAGTCCGCTGCGCGCCATCGTGCGGGCAATCTGCTTCTGCTCATCGCAATCTACCACCAGGACACGTCGTACCATTTCACGGTAATCGTCAGTTTCAAGCAGCAGTGGCACCACCATTATTACGTAAGGAGAGGCAGCAAGTGCGGTACTGCGGGCTGCTTCCATGCGGATAAGAGGGTGGAGGATTGCTTCAAGCTTTTGCCGCGAGGCGCTGTCGGAAAATACCAGGCCGCGCATTTTTTCCCGGTTCAATGCGCCTTCCGCAGTGATGAAATCTTCACCAAAATCCTGTCGTATCGCGCTAATGGCCGCGCCGCGCGGCTGGGTAAGTTCATGCGCGATCTCATCGGTATCAATAACGCAGGCGCCCAGAGCGGCAAAGAATTTGGCAGCGCTGGTTTTGCCGCTGCCGATTCCTCCGGTTAGACCAATTACCAGTGACATGAGCTAAAGCAAACCAAGATAGGCACGATTGATCTGATTTCCCCAGAACAAAGCAATGAGACCGCCGCCAACCAGGTACGGCCCGAATGGAATGGGAACATTGCGTCCCTGTTTTGCCACAACCACCAGACCGATGCCGACTACGGCACCAACCAGGGAAGATAACAGAATCACCAGTGGCAGTATTTGCCATCCAAACCATGCGCCGATCGCGGCGAGCAGCTTGAAATCGCCATAGCCCATGCCTTCCTTGCCGGTGGCGAGCTTGAAGCCCCAGTAAATTGACCAGAGAGCAAGATAACCGGCGGCGGCGCCAATGACTGCAGACTGGATGTCGGTAAAACCGCCAGCGAGGTTGACCAGTAATCCCCCCCACAGCAGAGGCAGCGTGATGTCATCGGGGAGCAACTGAGTATCCAGGTCAATGAATGCCAGCGTAATCATTACCCAAGCGAAAGCCAGCGCGGCGAAAGCGACGAGGCCATAGCCGAAATGCCAGGCAATGAAACCGCTGATGATGCTGGTCAACGCCTCGATTATGGGGTAGCGTGGGGAAATGGATGCGCGGCATTGTGAACAGCGGCCTCTTAACATCAGGTAACTTGCTATCGGAATATTTTCCAGCGCGGTTATTCTGTGTCCACAGTGGGGGCAGGTGGAACGGGGTGTGGCGAGGTTGAAGGATAGTGCTGTCTCGATGGCCTTATCGTTCAGCTCGGCGCTTTGTTGCTGCCACTTCTGTTCCAGCATGCGCGGTAGGCGGTGAATAACTACGTTCAGGAAGCTGCCCACCAGCAGGCCGATGGTGGCGCACAGAGAGATGAAAAAAGCCGGAGTGGTCTGCAGCAACTGGATGAATGACATGGATATCCTGGAATCGGTAATCGCTATTCTGGGTTCTGGATACGGTTGCACCCCAGAGTGCTGGGAGAGTAGTCCTACCTTGGCTTCTTGATATCCGGATTTAACCGACGATCTGTCCCATTTTAAAGATCGGCAGATACATGGCAATCACCAAGCCGCCGATGAGGGTTCCCAATACCACCATGATGACCGGCTCCATCAGGCTGGAGAGTGCGGCTACGGCATCATCCACTTCCGCTTCCAAAAAATCGGCTACCTTGCTCAGCATGGAATCCAGCGCGCCGGATTCTTCGCCAATGGCCACCATCTGTAGCACCATGTTGGGGAAGACATTGGTGTTTGTCATGGAATCAGTCAGGCTGTTGCCGGTGCTGACTTCTATCTGGATTTTTTTGGTAGCCTCAAAATAAATATGGTTGCCTGCTGCACCTGCGACTGAGTTCAGCGCTTCCACCAGCGGCACTCCCGCCGCAAACATGGTGGAAAGGGTACGTGTCCAGCGCGCGATGACAGCCTTACGGATGACATCGCCAATAATCGGCAGCTTCAGCACTAGGCGATCCATGACCCGCTGCATGGCCACGGAATGTTTCCACGCATAGAAGAAAATATAGATACTACCGCCAACCGTACTAAAAATCGCCCACCAGTAGGCCACGAAAAAGTCCGAAATTGCCATGACCACCAGTGTCGGAGTGGGCAAGGTGGCGCCGAACCCGGCGAATAATTCCTTGAACGCAGGAATTACGAAAAGCATGATTACTGCAGTGACAACAAACGCCACTACGATAATCGAGATGGGGTAAAACAGGGCAGATTTGATCTTGTTTTTGATTGCCTGAATTTTTTCCTTGTAGGTGGCCAGGCGGTCCAGCAGGTTGTCAAGAATACCGGCAGCTTCGCCCGCATCCACCAGATTGCAGTACAGGGCGTCGAAATGAAGCGGATATTTGCGGAAAGCGTTCGCCAGGCTGCTGCCGGTTTCCACGTCGATTTTGATGTTCATCAGTACCCTGCTCATCGCCCGATTGCTATGACCCTTGCCGACGATATCAAACGCCTGTAACAGGGGAACGCCAGATTTCACCATGGTGGCGAGCTGACGCGTGAACAACGTGATGTCCTTGTCAGTGATGCTGCCGCTGGTCCGGATTTTCCGGATTTTTGTGGCGTTGATACCCTGACGACGCAGCATGGAGATAACAACCACTGTACCGGCAGCGCGTATTTCGCCCTTCACCATCTTGCCAGATCTGTCTTTGCCTTCCCAGGCATAACTGATCCCCTTATTTTTTTTGTCTGTACCTGTGGTTACAGCTGCCATAACAACTCCTCGATTACCTGGGACGGTTGTCCTTTAAGGAACCTTTGAACAAATGCTCCGTAAAGCGCATTGCCGGCAGAACCGACTTATGCTTATCAATGTAGTAACGGCATTATCTGCTAAATTGATTAGGGGTATCCCGGAATTAATTTTCAATAATGTACCAGGCCGTGCCTGTTACACAGCCAGTACGGGAAAAATTCGCACTACCTTGACCACCCGGCCCTGGGTCTGGATGACTTCCATCGGATAGCCAGCGATCTTCAAGCTGGTGCCGGCTTCAGGAATGTCCTGAAAATATTCCAGAATCAGGCCATTAAGAGTCTTTGGGCCACCCAGCGGGAGTTTCAGGCCGAGTTTGCGGTTGAGATCACGCAGCAGGCTGCTGCCTTCAACCATTACGCTGCCATCTTCCTGTGTCAGAAACGCACCGGCCTGTGATGGCGAGTGCGTGGTGAATTCGCCGATGATTTCTTCGATAATATCATCCAGCGTTACCAGTCCCATCCACTCACCATATTCATTTACCACCAGGCCGACTCGTTCGCGGTTTTCCTGAAATAGTTGTAATTGTGAGAACAGGGGCGTGCCGGATGGAATGAAGTATGGCTCACGCATGATTTTCTCGAGGTTCGCGGCGGTGATCTCTCTGCTCTTCATCTGGTTCAGCACCCTGCGCGTGTGAATTATTCCGGTCACGTTGTCCAGCGTGCCCCGGTATACCGGCAGACGGGTGTGATAGCAGGTGAGTAATTGATTGTGGATTATTTCATTATCGGCTTCCAGATCTATGGCCTCGATCTGGCCGCGTGGCACCATGACATCGTCAACGGTAATGGTTTCCAGGTCGAACAGGTTGAGTAACATGCTCTGGTGCTTTTTCCGGATGAAATGCCCCGCTTCCAACACCAGAGTTTTGAGCTCTTCCAGGCTGATTTTGTGGGTGGTGTTGTCTGCCCCAGGTTTCAGTCGCAGGATGGTAAGCAGAGCCTGTACGAACAGGTTGACGAACCATACTATCGGGTAGAACAGCTTCAGCAGCGGTGTCAGCACATAGCTTGAAGCCAGCGCGATGCGCTCCGGGTAGGCTGCGGCGATCACCTTGGGCGTAATTTCGCTGAATACCAGAATGGCGAAAGTCACACATACCGTACCGAGGAGCAAGGCCAGGTCGCTATGGTCAAAGAGGATGGAAACAATCACCGCAACCAGCGTTGCGGCGGCGGCATTCAGCAAATTGTTACCAAGCAGGATCACTCCCAGCAGCCTGTCGGTATTGGCCAGCAACTGGGTGGTCAGGCGGGCGCCGCGATGTCCCTGCTTGACGAGATGCTTCAACCGATAACGGTTGATAGCCATCATGCTGGTTTCAGAAAGTGAGAAAAACGCGGACAGAATCAACAAAACAACCAGCGCGATTAGCAGCGCATACAACGGCATGTCTTCCAAGAAGCGCCTTTATGCTAATAAAAGAAATTAAGTATCGAAGTGGGGGGAGGTTTTGTCAAGGATTCAGCGGGTAGAATCAGCTCTCGCTAGCGCTGGAGTACCACTTCCAGCACAAATTTGCTGCCGATATAAGCCAGCAATAATATGATGAATCCAGCCAGTGTCCAGCGGATGGCAATGCGCCCGCGCCAGCCGTAGAGTTGCCTGCCCACGAGCAGGGCAGCGAATACGCCCCAGGAAATGAAGCCGAACAGGGTCTTGTGGGTGAATTTGAGCGGCTGGCCGAATACTTCCTCGGAGAACATGACGCCGCTGATGAGTGTCAGTGTGAGCAGTATGAATCCCGCCCAGATGACGCGGAACAGCAGCTTTTCCATGGCCAGAAGCGGCGGCAGGTTGGTCAGCACCGAAGGCATGGTGGGGTGGTGCAGGCGCCGCTCTACCACGGCCATCAGCAATGCATGCAGCGCGGCGATGGTGAGCAGGCTGTAAGCCAGCATGGCGACCAGAATATGTGCTTTGAACGCAGGCAGTTCGGTATTGGCCAGGGGGCGCAGCGAAGGAAATGCCAATGGCAGCAGCACCGCCACTGCCGCCACAGGCGCAACCAGGGTTTGCAATCCTTCCAGGCGGTAGAAGAAACTGGACAGCCAGTAAATCAGAGCAGTGAGCCAGACAATGGAAGAAATCGCATTGCCCAGGCCAAAACTCAGTCCGTCACCTGCGAATATGGACTGATAAAGCGTAAAGCCGTGCAGCAGCAGAGGAATGAGAATGGCGTAGCGTTCCCATTCGGCGGCTGCCACGGGGGCGTTTGCGGATTGTGTCGACGCATTCCATTTGGTGCGCCATAAGTGCCAGCCGATCAGTCCATAAAGCAGGAAGGCGGCGAGATAAGCTAGAATACCGGACATTGATTGATATTGCAGATTAAAGCGGAAATGTCCGGCTAGTCTACACCAATTTTTCTTGAGAGGCATTTGGCATGTTCGACAATCTTACCAATAGATTTTCCGGCGTCATCAAAACCTTGCGAGGCGAGGCGAGGCTGACCGAGAGCAACATTCAGGAAGCGTTGCGCGAAGTACGCATGGCGCTACTGGAGGCCGATGTGGCTTTGCCGGTGATCAAGGAATTCATCGCACGCATCAAGGAAAAAGCTGTCGGCCAGGAAGTAATGGGCAGTCTCTCGCCGGGGCAGGCGCTGGTGGGGGTGGTGCATCAGGAACTGATCGCCATCATGGGCGGAGAGAAAGCCGATATCAATCTGGCCACTGTGCCGCCTGCGGTCATACTCATGGCGGGGTTGCAGGGCGCCGGCAAGACCACCAGCAGCGGCAAGCTGGCGAAGTGGCTGATGGAGCAGAAAAAGAAAAAAGTGCTGCTGGTTTCCTGCGACATTTATCGTCCGGCTGCAATTCATCAACTGGAGTTGCTGGCCGGGCAGACCGGTGCGGATTTCTTCCCGGTGCAAACAGGGCAGCAGCCCAGGGAAATTGCCACCGCCGCACTGGATTTTGCCCGCAGGCATCACCACGACGTGATGATCGTGGATACCGCTGGGCGGCTGGCGATAGATGAAGCCATGATGCAGGAAATCAGCGAACTGAATACCCTGCTGAAACCCATCGAAATCCTGTTTGTGGTGGACGCAATGCAGGGGCAGGACGCAGTCAATACCGCCAAGGCGTTTGCTGAGGTTTTACCCCTGACCGGCATTATCCTCACCAAGCTTGATGGTGATGCCCGTGGCGGTGCGGCACTGTCGGCGCGGCATATTACCGGCAAGCCGATCAAGTTCGTCGGCGTGGCTGAAAAGTTGACCGGCCTGGAACCGTTCCATCCAGACCGCATGGCTGCGCGCATCCTCGGCATGGGTGACGTGCTGGGGTTGATCGAAGAAGCCCAGCGCGGAGTGGATCAGAACGAGGCTGAAAAGCTGGCAAAGAAAATGAAATCGGGCAAGGGCTTCGACCTGAACGATTTCAAAATGCAGTTTCAACAAATGCGCAACATGGGCGGCATGAGTGCCATGATGGACAAACTACCCGCGCAATTGAGTCAAGCCGCACAGAATGTGAAAATGGACGACAAGGTCATCGGCCGCACCGAAGGCATCGTCAACGCCATGACAGCGCAAGAGCGCGCCAAACCGGAAATTCTGAAAGCTTCGCGCAAGCGCCGTATCGCTGCCGGGGCGGGAGTCAGCGTGCAGGAAGTGAACCGCCTGCTGGCGCAATTCGAGCAGACTCAGAAAATGATGAAAATGATGAGCAAAGGCGGTATGGCGAAAATGATGCGCGGGCTCAAAGGCATGCTTCCGGGAAGGCGCTGAGGCACACGCAGGCGTGCAGCCTGTATTATTTATTCCGCTGCCGGAGCTTTCCTCAGTCCATCGACATAGTTGCCGGCTTTTATTCCTCGCTCCCAGAACCAGCCAAGATTTGCTTCGATCGCATATTTGGCTGCACCGGCGGCACCATGCGCCGTTCTGGTATGCGGCACCATGTCGGCGATGTTGAGAATCACGCCTTTCTCGTCAACAAAGGCGACACTCAACGGGATATTGGTATTGACCATCCACATGCTGTGATAACCGGTTTCCGGAAACACGAACAGCATGCCCCTGTTCCCCCCCATCGATTGTCGATACATCAACCCCTGCGTACGGGACGTTTGCGTGTGGGCGACTTCAGTGGAAAGAACATGATTGGCAATCTTGATCTGGATTACCGGCATCTCGGCACTGGCCGGTGCTGACACGAGAAGAATGAGAAGAATTGCAAGCTGGCGCATTAACCTAACTCCGGTAGTTGGACAGGGTAGAGTATTAAACTGAGAAATAAGCGATCAACTGCCGGATTCGGGGTCAATGTTTGCCGGTGCTGCCAAAGCCATTTTCGCCACGGTGACTTTGTTCAAAATCATCCACCACGTTGAAATCCACCTGCACCACCGGCACTACTACCAGTTGCGCGATCCGCTCCAGCGGATTCAACAGGAACGGCGTGTGCCCACGATTCCAGCAGGAGACAAGTATCTGCCCCTGATAATCGGAGTCGATCAGCCCGACCAGATTGCCCAGAACTATGCCATGCTTGTGACCCAGTCCGGAACGCGGCAAAACCATCGCTGCGAGTCCCGGGTCGGCAAGATGGATGGCGATGCCGGTGGGGATAAGGCTGGTTTCCCCAGGCTGAATAGTCATCGCTTGTTCAGTGCAGGCACGCAGATCAAGGCCTGCGGAGCCGAGTGTGGCATAGGCCGGAAGCTGAGTTTTCAGGCGTGGATCGAGAATTTTAATGTCGATTTTTATCATGAGAGGGCGTCAGGACTTTTGTTTTTCGTACAATGCTGCGATATGTTGAATCAGGCGTTGCGCTTGCTCTACTTTCGGTGCTTTTGCTAGGGAGTATTTGCCCTCGTCGTCGAACAGGGTCAATGCGCTCTCATCAGAGCCGATAGCGTCCTGAGCCAGATTGGCGGCGAGCAGCGGTAGTTTTTTCTTGCGCCGTTTGATTGCCGCATTTTTCTCCAGATTCTCCGTTTCCGCCGCAAAGCCTACGCAGAATGGCGGCTTGGGCAGAGTTGCCACGTACTCCAGAATGTCTGGATTAGGAGTGAGCTCCAGAGTGAGACCGCCACCTGTTTTCTTGATTTTCTGTTTGCTGGCAGTGGCAGCACGGTAGTCTGCCACTGCCGCAACGCTCACAAAAATATCGGTACGTGAAACTTCATTCTTCACCGCTGCCAGCATATCCCGCGCGCTCACCACGTTGATGAGCCGGGCCGCAGCGGGAGCTTGCAGACACACCGGGCCGGAGATAAGAGTGACATCGGCACCCGCTTGCAGTGCGGCGCGAGCCACGGCATAGCCCATTTTTCCGGAACTTGAATTGGTAATGCCGCGAACCGCATCGATCGCCTCGTAGGTCGGTCCGGCAGTAACCAGCACGCGTTTGCCTTGTAGCAGCCTGGGTTGAAAAACAGTGTGCACCGCTTCAGTCAGTTCCCGCGCCTCCAGCATGCGCCCCATGCCGATCTCGCCGCAGGCCTGGGCGCCACTGCCGGGATTGAGTATCGTCACGCCATCACGCCGTAGCGTGGCAAGGTTGCGCTGAGTCGCTGGGTGCTCCCACATCTGCCGGTTCATGGCGGGGGCGACCAGCAAGGGGCAGTCGCGCGCGAGGCACAATGTCGAGAGCAGGTCATCGGCCAGACCATTGGCGAGCTTGGCGATAAAGTCGGCGCTGGCGGGCGCGACAAGAATTGCATCCGCATTGCGCGTAAGGTCTATATGCGCCATGTTGTTGGCAACGCGGGCGTCCCACAGATCGGTGAACACCGGTTTGCCGGTCAATGCCTGCAGCGTGGCCGGGCCGACAAAACGACAAGCCGACTCGGTCATTACCGCCTGCACCTCGATGCCATCCTGCATCAACAGGCGTGCGAGCTCCGTCGCCTTGTAAGCAGCTACACCACCAGTTAGTCCCAGCAGCAGACGCCTGGTAGTTGGAGAGGGTGTATTGGCCATATTCACAGCAAATTGAATTGTCTTGACGGGAGCAAGAGTTTAACCTAAAAACGGTATTGCATTACAGAGGGAGGTCGCTGGCTCCGGTTAGGTTGCTTTTTCCGGGCGCATGTTCTATTTTTTGTTTATCTATTATTTTTCGCGCTGCGGGTTAAACCATGGCAATTCCAGACTGGCCAGAATCCGAACGCCCGCGCGAAAAGCTCCTGAAAAACGGCGCCGCGTATCTTTCCGATGCCGAGCTGCTGGCACTATTCCTGCGTACCGGCATGGTGGGGAAAAGTGCAGTGGATCTGGCGCGTGAGCTGCTTACGCGTTTCGGCAGCTTGACCAGTCTGTTTGCCGCCAATCAAACCACATTCTGCCAGGTACCCGGAATGGGGCCGGCCAAGTACGCGCAATTGCAGGCGGTATTGGAAATGGCACGGCGCGCCCTGGAGGAAGAGCTGAAAAGCGGTGATGCCATGAACTCGCCGAAATCGGTGCGAGATTACTTGCGTCTCAGTCTCGAGGGTAAAAAGCACGAGATCTTCGTCGGCATTTTTCTTGATGCTCAGAACCGTGCCATCGCTGCCGAGGAGCTGTTCAACGGCACCCTCACCCAGACCAGCGTGTATCCGCGCGAGGTGGTGAAGCGCGCGCTGTATCACAATGCAGCGGCAATGATTTTCGCCCATAATCATCCTTCCGGCGTGGCGGAACCGAGTCAGGCCGACGAAATTCTGACCCAGTCGTTAAAACAGGCGCTCGCGCTGGTGGACGTGAAGGTGCTGGATCATTTCATCGTTGGCGGCGGGACTGCGATGTCATTTGCCGAGCGCGGATTGATTTGATTTGAGAAATTCCCTGGAATCAGGATATAATGCGCCCTTTTGCGAATTCTGGAGTGCATCATCATGGCACGAGTATGCGAAGTTACCGGCAAGAAACCCATGTCAGGTCACAATGTTTCCCACGCTAACAACAAGACCAAACGACGTTTTCTGCCCAACCTGCAGCGTCGCAAATTCTGGGTTGAGAGCGAGAATCGCTGGATCAGGCTGCGCTTGTCCAATGCAGCGCTACGCACCATAGACAAGAATGGTATTGACGCTGTGCTGGCGGGAATGCGCGCCAACGGCGACAGCATCTAACAAGCGAACAAATAACTTAAGGAATTCTCATGCGCGAGAAAATCAAACTTGAATCCTCGGCTGGAACGGGGCATTTTTATACCACCACCAAGAACAAACGCACTACCCCGGAGAAATTGGAAATCCTGAAATTCGATCCGGTGGTACGCAAGCACGTCAAATATAAGGAAACCAAGCTCAAGTAGCATTGTTTGTTAAAGACGCAGGGTTGTACTGCGTTGAACGAACAGTATGGTGCCTTGCTGATGCGCTATGCGTAGCAGCGTAGCCTGCGGGAGAAATTCTGCAGCACTTCGATACCACTTTCTTCTGCACGACGACACCAGTCTTCCAATTGCTTGACCAGCTCATCTTTGGTTGAGGCGGAGCGCTGCCACACCGACATGAGTTCCTCGCGCATGGTATAAACCTTATCCAGCGTCGTGGTCTTGCTCAGCATCAGATTCAGCTTGGTGCGTTCATCTTCTTTCAATGTTTTAGAGTCAGCCAGCACCCAACGCTTGAGAGTGGAACGATCTACGCCGTGATGTGTAGTCGCTTCTTTCAGGTGATCAATTTCTTTGGCAAGTGTAAGTTTGAGCGACTGGGCATATTTCGCCAGCACTTCGTAGCGATGAGAGATGACGGCTTGCAGCGTGTCGAGATCACATTGGGTCTTGGCCGTATCGAAGCGCAATTTGGGCGCGACCTTCTTCACCTGAGCGAGTCCCATGAATTCCAGAATGCATATGTACATCCAGCCAATGTCGAACTCATACCATTTATTGGATAGCCGTGCGGAAGTGGCATAAGCATGGTGATTGTTATGTAATTCTTCCCCGCCGATAAGGATGCCCCAGGGAATAACATTGCGGCTGGCATCTTCTGCCTGGAAGTTACGGTAACCCCAGTAGTGACCGACGCCGTTAATAATGCCGGCAGCCATGACTGGCGACCAGAGCATTTGCACCGCCCACATGGTAAGCCCGATGGGGCCGAACAGGACAACGTCGATAATCAGCATCAGTGCAACACCCCTGGCACTGTGCTTGGCGTAGACATTGCGCTCCAGCCAGTCATCGGGGGTGCCATGGCCATATCTCTCCAGGGTCTCCGGATTCCTGGCTTCTTTCCGGTAGAGTTCAGAGCCTTCTCTCAGCACCTTGCCGATGCCATAAATTACCGGGCTATGGGGGTCGTCAGCAGTTTCACATTTGGCGTGATGTTTGCGGTGCACTGCTGCCCATTGTTTGGTTTCCATGCCGGTGGTGAGCCACAGCCAGAAACGGAAAAAATGACTGGGTATAGGATGCAGATCCAGCGCCCGGTGCGCCTGATGGCGATGCAGAAAGATGGTGATGCCGACAATGGAGATGTGGGTGAGAACCAGGGTAACTACAATATAGCCCCACCAGGGCAAATCAATAAGGCCTAAGGTCATGTGGTTGCAATCCTTTTAGGATGAATTTCAGGATGAAATAACGCTGCAATTTAAAGGGAAACGGGCAATTAGTCAAGAAATTATGCTTCATACGGACTCTGTGACACCATTAAATATCTAAGGTTCTGGGCAGACTCACTTATCTTTGCTTCCCCGAAGTTGGCAATCAGGATTTTCTCGCTAATTTCACGGATTAGGATCTGATCCTCTCAACAGCGAATCCACCGCTGCCAGCAGGCTGGGCAAGTGGTAGGGTTTGGCGAGATAGCCGTCGCAGCCGGCTTCCAACATGCGTTCTCTGTCACCCTTCATGGCGAAGGCGGTCAGCGCGATGACCGGGATGGCGGCGGTGGCTGGATCGGCCTTGAGACGGCGCGTTGCCTCCAGGCCGTCCATGCCGGGCAACTGAATATCCATCAGGATCAGGTCCGGCCGCTCGCGGCGAGCGAGCTCCAGGCCGGTGTCGGCGTCCCCGGCCACGAGGGATTCATGCCCTCCCTGTCCGAGCATGGCGATGGCCAGCCGCTGGTTGATGATGTTGTCCTCGACGATGAGTATGCGTGCCATGATGATCTCTTGAGATTTGTTATTTCCGTTTCCCCAGTACCCGCCGTACTTCGGTCAGGAACTTCTCGCGATCGAAGCTGGATTTCTCGACGATTTTCTCGATGTAGCCGTTGAGGCGCTTGCGGTCCGCCGGCGTGACGATCTTCGCGGTCAGGATGACAATGGGCACGGCGGCGGTCTCCGGCCGCGACTTGATCGCCTCCACCACCTCGAAGCCGTTGATGTCTGGCATCATCAGGTCGAGGATGACGAGATCCGGCAACTGCTGCCTGACTGACTCCAACGCCTCGCCCCCGCCGTAAGCGCGCACTATCTCGCAGCCGCAGCCCTTGAGCTGCTGCGCCACCAGCTCCACCGCCTTCGGGTCGTCGTCCACCACCAGCACCATGATCTTGCGCCCACCGCGCTGCTTGGTGATGCCGAGTCCCGCCAACGTCTGCAGCAGGGTTTCGCGCGTCACCGGCTTCTGTAGCACGCTGGCGGCGCCGAGGGTGTAGCCGCACTGCTTATTGTCCACCGCCACTGAGACGATCACCACCGGGATAGTGGCCAGGCGCGGATCGGCCTTGAGGCGCGCCAGCACCTCCCAGCCGCCCAGTTTGGGCAGCAGGATATCCAGCGTGATCAGGTCCGGCACCTCGCCTGCGGCGAGTTCTATGCCGGCCTTGCCGTCGGCCGCGCGCATGACGCGGAAGCCCTCGTTCTCGAGGTTGATGCGCAGGATATCGGCCGCCTTGTCATCGTCGTCGATTACCAACGCCAGTGGCGCGGCGCACGGCGGCCCTGGTAGGTTCGGCGCGGCCGCCGGTTTCTCGATCTGCCCCTGCTGCGCCGCAGCCGATCCGGCTGCTTCGGGCCTGCGCCATGGCACCCAGACGACGAACATCGTGCCGCGCTTGGGCGCGCTGACTACACCGACGGTGCCGCCGTGCAGAGCGGCCAGGCGGCGCGTCAACACCAGGCCGAGGCCGGTGCCCTCGAACTTGCGCGCCACCGCTGTGTCGAGCTGCGTGAAGGCATGGAACAGGCGGCCGAGATCGCGTTCCTCGATGCCGATGCCGTTGTCGCCGACGGCGACCTCGAGGAACTCGCCGAAATCGTTGTCCGGCAGCGGCAGTATGCGCGCCGCCATACCTTCGGGCGGATCGATGCGCACATCGGCGCGCTTGACCCGGCGCACCACCACCCGCACCTCGCCGCCGTCGGGCGTGAACTTTACGGCGTTCGACAGCAGGTTGTAGAGTATCTGTTTGAACTTGCGCTCGTCGGCGATGGTCTCGCCCGGTTTGGACGGCATCTCCAGTGTCAGCCGGATACTGTGCGCCAGCGCCTTCTCCTTGAGCATGACAAGGCCCGACTGGATGGCCATGGCGACATCCATGGGCTCGGCTTCCAGGATCATACGGCCGGCCTCGACTTTCGACAGGTCGAGGATGTCGTTGATGAGCGAGAGCAGGTGGGAACCCGAGTCGTAAATGTCGGCCACGCAGCTCTTCTGCTTGGCGTTCATCTCGCCCATCAGGCCGTCCTTGAGCAGCTCGGAAAAGCCGATGATGGCATTGAGCGGCGTGCGCAGCTCGTGTGACATGTTGGCGAGGAACTCCGACTTCAGGCGCGAGGCCTCCAGCAGCAGGGTGTTCTTGTGTGCGATCTCCTCGGTGCGCTCCTGCAGCTCGCGCGCCTGGCGGCGGGCGATGAAGGTCAGGTAGTACAGATCAACGAAGACGCCGGCCCTGGCCTTGAGGATCTCCGGCACAATGGGCGAGTAGATCCAGTCCACCGCGCCGGCGGTGTAGCCCTTTACGCGACCAGGTGCCTCGGTGGTGACAAAGATGATGGGGATGTAGGCTGAGCGCGGGCGTTCATGGATGAGCTGGGCCGTCTCGTAACCGTCCATGACCGGCATGCTCACGTCGAGCAGGATCAGCGCGAAGTCGCGCGCCAGCAGCCGGCGCAGCGCCTCGCGGCCAGAGTGCACCACGACCACCTCCAGCCCCATTTCGGCGAGGATGGCCGCCAGCGCCGCCGCTCTATCCGGTTTATCGTCCACCACCAGCACGCTGGCGCGCTCGCCCGCTGGCACCTCAATGCGTTGCCGGCCAGTGGCGCCAGACAGGGCGGGAATCTCGACCTTGGGCAACTCCATGAATTTACTCCTTCAAGCTCAGTTCGACGAGATACGGCCCGATGGCTTCGAGCTCGAGCTGTATCTTGCCCCGCCCCATGGCGATCGCCGCCTGCGGCATCTCTTTGGCGTGGGCGGTTTCCGGTGATTCCACCAGCGCCATACCGCCATGGCGGTGGACCACCGTCAGCCCGAGCGCGCCGTCCTGTCCGGTGCCGGTCAGCGTTACGCCGATCAGGCGCGGGCCGAAGGCTTCGGCGGCGGACTCGAACAGTATGTCGATCGACGGCCGCGCCCAAAGTACCGGGGCCTCGGTGCTCAGCGCAAAATGGTCGCCATCCACCAGCAGGTGGTAGCCCGGCGGCGCGATGTACACCGCGCCGGCCCCTATGGCGGTCTTGTCTTCCACTTCGTGCAGCGGCAGGGCGCAGTGCTTGCGCAGCACGAAGGCCAGCTCGTCGCCGGCATCCTGCGGACGGTGCTGCACCAGCGCTACCGGCAGGCGGAAGTCGGCCGGTAGCGCCGACAGGATCGTCTGCATGGCGCGCAAGCCGCCGAGCGAAGCGCCGATGACGACGAGGGCGTATTTCATAAGGGAGCCTCTAAAAGTTTACTTTTGCGGAATGAAGCACAAGGAGCCGCGCAGCGTTGCTCACCCCGGACGCTTTCGATTTCAGGCAGCATCATGCTGCGCTTTTTGCACTTGGTCATTGAAACCGCCCTCCCATAAGTCCTTTCTGCAAAGCAGATGCGGCATTTTCTCACTTTACCTTGCGATACAGTTTCTCCGCGCTGCCGATCGGCTCGTAATGGTCCTCCAGCGGCGTAAATCGCAGCGATTCGGCGCTGCCGAGGCCGAGCGCGCCGCCCATCACCAGGCTGTCGTAAATGAGCTGGTGTACGCGCTGCTGCAACGGGAGCTTGAAGTAGATCATGACGTTGCGGCAGAGAATGGCGTGGAACTCGTTGAAGGAAGCGTCGGTGACAAGGTTGTGCTCGGCCCAGACGATGTTCCGGCGCAGGAAATCGCGCAGGATGATGCTGTCGCCCCGCGCGGTGTAGTAGTCGGAGAAGGCCGCGCGGCCGCCGGCCTTCTGGTAGCTGGTGGTGAACTCCTGCATGTTGCGGATCGGGTAGATGGCGTTCTGGCCGCATTCGATGCCGCGCGGGTTGATGTCGGTGGCATAGATCCTGGTGCGCTCGAGCAGACCCTCCTCGTGTAGGATAATGGCCATCGAATAGACTTCCTCGCCGGTCGCGCAGCCGACATGCCAGAAACGGATCAGCGGCTGTTCGCGCAGCCCCGGCACGACCTTGTCGCGGAAGGTGCGGTAGAAGCCGGGATCGCGGAACATGGCGGTGACGTCCACCGAGACGATATTGAGAAAGCGCGCCATCATCTTGGAGTCGCGCAGAATGCGGTCCTGGAACGCGGAAAGTGTCGCCAGGCCTTCGATCTGCATGGCACGGCGCAACCGCCGCCTGAGCGAGGCCGGGGCGTACTCGCGGAAATCGTAGCCGTAACGCTGGAACATGGCCTCGAGCAGCAGCGGCGTCTCGATGGTCTCGATGGCCTCGATGGCCTCGGCCGCCTGCGGCTGCTTATCCTGGCCGTTCGTCATCACTGTTCACCCCCCCTGTTTCTGTTCAGCCTGGCATCCAGCGCCAGGCAGTCGATGACGTTATTGAGCTGGATCTCCTGAATCCCGGTCTGGGTGCCGCGCAGCACGGTCATGGCAAATATGGCGGTGCCGCTGACCAGGATGAAGAAAGCCACGCCAATGCTGAATCCCGGCACGAGTTTCCAGTTGATGGCAAGGTTCAGGAAATAGCGCATGTCATGCCTCCCTGGCGTATCCGGACGGGTTTCCCTCTGTCGGGGGAAGCGGGCGATCGTCATCCCACGGCAGGGCCGGCAGCATCGCCAGCGCGGCGGTATACCGGCGCGCATCGAAAGGCTGCCCGCTATCGAGCGCATTGAACATCTCGCGCGACAGCACGCAGCCTATCAGCGCCAAGGCTTCCTCGCGCAGAAAGCCTTGGCCGACCAGGCGCGCCACATTCCGCCGGGCCTCGGGCGGCGCGCTTTCCCGCACCTGAAGTTCGACCATCTCGCGGATGGCATCGCTCACGAATCGGGAAACGGGATCATGCATGACGGCGGTCTTCTCGCTAGCGATACAGCCACACCCGCAACAGCGACAGCAACTGGTCCACGTCCACCGGCTTCGAGACGTAGTCCGAGGCGCCGGCCTCGATGCATTTCTCGCGGTCGCCCATCATGGCCTTGGCGGTCAGCGCGATTATCGGCAGGGCCTCGAACTTCTTGATGGCGCGGATGCGGTGCATGGTCTCGTAGCCGTCCATCTCCGGCATCATGATGTCCATCAGCGCGATGTCGATTTCTGGATTCTTCTTCAGCGTCTCGATAGCCGCCTTGCCGTTCTCGGCGGAGAGCACCGTCATGCCGTTCCTCTCCAGCGCCGAAGTCAGCGCGAAGATGTTGCGCATGTCGTCGTCAACCACCAGCACCTTCTTGCCGTTCAGCGAGCTGGTGTGGGAGTAGAGCTGCTCCAGTATCTTGCGCCGGTCGGGTGGCAGCTTCGAGACGACCCGGTGCAGGTACAGCGCCGACTCGTCGAGCAGCCGCTCCGGCGAATTCGCCTCCTTGATGATGCCCTTCCTGGTCAGCGCCTTGATGTGTTCCTGTTCCTTCTTCGGCAACGCGTCGAGGCCATACACGATCACTGGCATGTCCCGCGTGAGATCACTTGCCTGGATCGCCTCGATCATCTCGGCGGCGCTCATGTCGGGCAGGTTGAGGTCGAGCACCATGCAGTCGTAGCGCTTCTTCTTCAGCGTCGCCAGCGCCGCCTTCGCCGTGACGACGGTCTTGATGCGCACGTCGCCGTTACCGATCAGCGCGACGATATTCTTGCGCTGCGCCTCGTTGCCGTCGGCCACCAGCAGGTCCTTCATTTCCAGTTCGGCGAACTTGCGCACATCTATCAGCGCTTTCTTGATCGCCTCGGCGGTGACCGGCTTGACCAGATATTCGAAGGCGCCGAAGCGCAGTCCGCGCGGCCGGTTATCTTCGACGGAGATGATCTCGACCGGGATGTGGCGCGTATCCGGGTTGCGCTTCAGTTTTTCCAGCAGCACCCAGCCGTCCATGTCCGGCAGCGTGAGATCGAGGGTGATGGCCGTCGGCCTGAACTCCGTGGCGAACCGCAGCCCGTCGCCGCCGCACAGCGCGATGATGCCCTTGAAGCCCCGCTCTCTCGCCGCCTGCAGCAGGATGGCGGCAAACTTGGCATCGTCCTCGATGATGAGCAGCGTGTGGTCGCCAGCATTGATCTCCGCACGATCATCGGTGACCGTCTTCGCGCCGGCCTTTGGGCCAGCATCGTTCTCCTGCGCCGGCGCAGGCTGTTCCGCCTCGTGATCCGGTGCGCGCGGCTCGCCGCGGGACGATGCGCGCCCGCCGCCGGATTTCTGCTCCGGCGCCGTGAACGGCAGGAACAGCACGAAGGTGCTGCCCTTGCCGGGCTCGCTGGCGAGCAGGCGCAGCTCACCGCTTAGCAGGCGCGCGATCTCGCGGCTGATGGACAGGCCCAGGCCGGTGCCGCCGTACTTGCGCGCGGTACCGGCATCGGCCTGCTGGAAAGCCTCGAAGATGATCTTCTGTTTGTCGGGCGCTATGCCGATGCCGGTGTCGCTGATGTAGAAGCCGACCACCGATTCGGCGCGGTTAAGCATGGGGTGGTCGATGCTCCAGCCGGAGTCCACCGGCTCGATGCGCACTGCGACGCGGCCCTTCTGGGTGAACTTGAATGAGTTCGAGAGCAGATTCTTCAGCACCTGCAGCAGGCGCTGCTCGTCGGTGACGATGGTCGCGGGCAGGCCCGGCGCCAGTTCGATGGCGAAGCCCAAGCCGCGGTTTTCGGCGACATGGCGGAAGGTGCGATCGGTCTGGCTGAGCACATTGGCGAAGGAAACGTCCCCCAGTTCCAGCGTGACCGTGCCGGATTCGATCTTGGACAGATCGAGGATCTCGTTGATGAGCGCGAGCAGGTCCTTGCCCGATTCCTGGATGGTGCGGGCGTACTCGACCTGCTTCTCCTCGAGGTTGCCCTGTGAATTCTCGGCGAGCTGCTGCGCCAGGATGAGCAGACTGTTCAACGGCGTGCGCAGCTCGTGGCTCATGTTGCTGAGGAACTCTGACTTGTACTTCGAGGTGAGGGAGAGCTGCTCGGCCTTTTCCTCGAGCGACAGCTTGGCGCTCTCGACCTCGCGGTTTTTGCGCTCGACCTCGATCTTCTGCTCTTCGAGCAGGTGCGCCTTCTCTTCCAGTTCCTCGTTGGTCTGGCGCAGTTCCTCCTGGCCGCTCTGCAGCTCCTGCGCCAGGGACTGCGACTGCTTGAGCAGATCCTCGGTGCGCATGTTGGCCTCGATGGTGTTGAGCACGATGCCGATGGATTCGGAGAGCTGGTCGAGGAAGGTCTGGTGGATCGGGCTGAACGGGGTGAAGGAGGCGATCTCGATGACGGCCTTCACCTTGTTCTCGAAGGTGATCGGCAGGACGATGATGTTCTGCGGCCTGGCTTCGCCCAGCCCGGAGATGATCTCGATGTAGTCGGAAGGCACGTTGGTGAGCAGGATGCGCTGTTTCTCGTAGGCGCACTGGCCGACCAGACCCTCGCCGATTTTCCACTCGCTGGCCAGGCTCTTGCGCTCCTTGAAGGCGTAAGCTGAGAGCAGCTTCAGGCGGGGACTTTCCGGCACGGTTTCGTCCATTATGTAGAATACGCTGTGCTGGCCGCTGATGAGCGGGGCCAGCTCGGACAGCACCATCTTCGACACCGCCGTCAGATCACGCTGCCCTTGCAGCAGGCGGGTGAATTTGGCGAGGTTGGTCTTCAGCCAGTCCTGCTCGGAGTTCTGCCGCGTAGTCTCGCGCAGGTTGCGGATCATCTCGTTGACGTTGTCCTTGAGTTCCGCCACCTCGCCCCTGGCCTCGACCCGGATGCTGCGCGTGAGATCGCCCTTGGTCACGGCGGTGGCGACATCGGCGATGGCCCGCACCTGGCTGGTGAGGTTGGCCGCCAGCCCGTTCACATTGTCGGTGAGGTCCTTCCAGGTGCCTGCGGCGCCGGGCACATTGGCCTGCCCGCCGAGCTTGCCTTCGACACCCACTTCGCGCGCCACTGAAGTAACCTGGTCAGAAAACAACGCCAGGGTATCGGTCATGCCGTTGATGGTATCGGCCAGATCGGCGATTTCGCCCTTGGCCTCGACGGTGAGTTTCTTTCTCAGGTCGCCGTTGGCTACGGCGGTCACCACCTTGGCGATGCCGCGCACCTGACTGGTGAGGTTGGCGGCCATGAAATTGACATTGTCGGTGAGGTCCTTCCAGGTGCCGGAGATGCCGTGCACCATCGATTGGCCGCCGAGCTTGCCTTCGGTGCCCACCTCGCGCGCCACGCGCGTGACTTCGGCGGCGAAGCTATTGAGCTGATCCACCATGGTGTTGACGGTGTTCTTCAGTTCGAGGATCTCGCCTTTCACATCGACCGTGATCTTCTTCGACAGGTCGCCGTTGGCCACCGCCGTGGTCACCTGGGCGATGTTGCGCACCTGGCTGGTGAGGTTGGCCGCCAGCATGTTGACGCTTTCGGTGAGGTCCTTCCAGGTACCGGATACGCCCGGCACTGCCGCCTGACCGCCGAGGCGTCCTTCCATGCCGACCTCGCGCGCCACCCGCGTGACTTCCGAGGCGAAGGAACGCAACTGGTCCACCATGGTGTTGATGGTTTCCTTGAGTTGCATGAACTCGCCGCGCACGTCCACCGTGATCTTGTGCGACAGGTCGCCGTTGGCCACCGCCACCGTCACCTCGGCGATGTTGCGCACCTGGGCGGTGAGGTTGGAGGCCATGCCGTTCACGCTGTCGGTCAAATCCTTCCATGTGCCGGAAACGCCCGCCACCGTGGCTTGGCCGCCGAGCTTGCCGTCGGTGCCGACCTCGCGGGCCACCCGCGTGACTTCCGAGGCGAAGGTGGAAAGCTGGTCCACCATAGTGTTGATGGTGTCCTTCAACTCCAGGATTTCTCCCTTTGCTTCCACCGTGATCTTTTTGCCGAGATCGCCCGTTGCCACGGCGGTGGTCACCTGCGCGATGTTGCGCACTTGGCTGGTGAGGTTGGCCGCCATGCCATTCACGCTCTCGGTGAGGCTCTTCCAGGTGCCGGCCACGTCCTTGACGTCGGCCTGGCCGCCGAGCTTGCCGTCGGTGCCGACCTCGCGCGCCACCCGTGTGACTTCCGAGGCGAAGGTGGAAAGCTGGTCCACCATGGTGTTGATGGTGTTGCTCAGTTCCAGAATTTCACCCTTGGTTTCCACGGTGATCTTCTTGCCCAGATCGCCCTGCGCCACGGCGGTGGTCACCTGTGCGATATTGCGCACCTGGCCGGTGAGGTTGGCGGCCATGGAATTGACGTTGTCGGTCAGATCCTTCCAGGTGCCGGCCACGCCTGGCACGCTGGCCTGACCGCCCAGCTTGCCTTCGGTACCCACTTCACGCGCCACGCGCGTGACCTCTGAGGCAAAGGTACCCAGGCGGGTGACCATGTCGTTCACCATTTCAGCCGATTTTAGAAACTGGCCTTCCAGTTTCTTGTTATCAATTTCCGTTGGCACAGTCTGTGACAGATCGCCGGTAGCTACCGCGTTGATGACGCGCGCCATTTCGTTCAGCGGGCTGACCAGATCCTCGATCAGAGTGTTGCTGGAATCGATCAGCCCGGCCCATGAGCCCTTCATCACTGGCAGCTTGATACGCTCGCCGATCTTGCCCTGCTTGCCGACGAGCTGCGCCACGCGCTCGAACTCGGCGGTGGTGTCCGCAGCCATGTCGATGATCTCGTTCAGCGTGTCGGCGATCTTGCCCGGCAAGCCGACGAGGTCGCCCGGCATGCGCTGGGTGAAGTCGCCCTTCTTGTAGGCATCGAGCACCGCCAGGAGCTGCTTGGCATCGAGCTGATCCGGTGGCGTTGACTGGTTCATGGTCATGATAATTCTCCCTTCTCTGAAATCCGTAGATACTTATGATATTCGCCGCCACGAAACAAAAAATCCGCACAAATGCTGGGTGGATTGCATAGAAATCCGGGCAGGAGAATAGAGCTACGCAGGCCACCTGGCAGTCGTTTATGCAGCACTATCGCTATCAGTCCGGCGGTGGTGCGCACGTCAAGTTTTCTCATGGTTTGAGCGCGATGGGCTTCCACCGTGCGTGGCGACAGCCCCAGCTCGTGTGCCATCCCGGCCGCCAGCTCGTCGAACTGGTCGATGCGCGCCCGCCCGCTCCAGTTCCCCGGTGCGTTTCACGCAGTCGTCGTATTCGGGACTCGCAAGTCCGAGAATCGCTTGAACCTGGTTTTGATCCATGATTGTCTCTGGGGTGTTGCTAACCTGCGCGGCTGTCGTAAATTTTACGCAGCTTGCTGGCGGTCGCGCGAAAGACCGCCAGCACCTGCGGATCGAAGTGCCCGGGCATCACGCGCTCGTTGCCGTTAAGGATGATGTCCAGCGCTTTCTGGTGCGCGAAGGGTGGTTTATAGGGCCGCCGCGAGCGCAGCGCGTCATAGACATCGGCGATCTGCATGATGCGCGCCGCCAGCGGGATCGCCTCGCCGGCCAGCTCCTGCGGATAGCCGCTGCCGTCCCAGCGCTCGTGATGCGACAGAGCGATTTCGCGGCCCATCGTCAGATAGGGCGAATCTCCGCCTTCCAGCATCTTTGCGCCCAGTACCGTGTGGGTTTTCATGAGCGCCCACTCCGCCGCCGTGAGCGGAGCGGGATTCTGCAGCACGGCGTCCGGAATGCCGATCTTGCCGATATCATGCATCGGGCTGGCGTAGAAGATGCAGTCGCGGTACTCCTCATCCAGCCCCAGTGCTGCGGCCAGTTCGATGCAGTACCAGCTGATGCGCTCGACGTGGGCGCCGGTTTTCTCGTCGCGGTAGGAGGCAGCGCGGTTCATGGTGTGGATCGTTTCGCGGTAGCTGGCGGTGAGCTGCGCGCTGCGTTCCTTCACCTGCTGCTCGAGGATGTGGTTGTGATCCTCGAGAAACTTGCTGAACTCGCGCAGCCGCAGGAGGTTCCTGATCCGCACCCACAGCTCGGCGCGTTCTATCGGCTTGGTGAGAAACTCCTCGGCACCCATCTCCAGCGCATGGATTTTTGAGTCGCGGTCATCCAGCGCCGTGACCATGATGATGGGGATGGTCTTCGTTTCCGGGTCGAGCTTGAGCCGGCCAGCGACCTGGAAACCGTCGATGCCCGGCATCATGATGTCGAGCAGGATCAGGTCGGGGCGAAACACCGGCACGAGCCGCAGCGCGGCCTCACCGCTGGCGGCTGTTTTGACGGTATAGCCGTCGGTCTCAAGCAGTGCCTCAAGATACCGTAGATTGCGTGCCTCGTCGTCGACGACGAGGATGCGGGCGGGCGGGGGTCCGGATTTCCCACCCATCATGACCGGGCTGGGAGCAATTTGATCGAGTGTTGTCATGGCTGCCCCCCAATATATTCCACCGTTGCCTCCTCAAGAGCGCACACCAGCGTCATGTCCATGTACTGGCGCCCTTTGACTATCGTTTTCTCGTCCACGCCAATCTGCTTCGGCAGCGCATCTCCCTTGGCGACGCGTCCGCG
Source organism: Nitrosomonadaceae bacterium (assembly GCA_030646695.1). Classification (GTDB taxonomy): domain Bacteria; phylum Pseudomonadota; class Gammaproteobacteria; order Burkholderiales; family Nitrosomonadaceae; genus VFJL01. Next base: position 4,184 of record JAUSLF010000020.1, on the reverse strand, counting down.
CACCATCGCGCGCTCCATCAAGTGCTGTGCCTGATCCCAGTTGATGCGCAAAAGTTACGCAGCTCGCTTGACGTTAGCCGCCAGCAGCACATTGATGGCCACTGCCTCGAACAGGTGGGTGAAGCGACTACCCGCTTCTGCCCATGGTAGAAGCGATTGTTTCACCCCATGCTCAGGGCAGGACACGCGCGGCGGGCTGGCATGCAGATAGGTCAGAAACTGGCAACTATCCAGATGCCGCCACACGCGCTCGCCCGAATGGTCGTACACCGCAAGTTCACGGGCACATTCCGGGCATGCAAAGCGCGTACAGCACGCATGTCCAACGTATACATCAACCCGCTGCCGCTCCATGTCCAACTCGACCTGTTCTGCCATCCATGGCTCGTTCATCCCCAACAGGTAGCGATACAGTTCTTTGCTTTCCATCGCGCTTCTCCTTTGCAAGGCATGCGCGATAGCGCACCTTTAACCCATGCCAAAGTCAGATGAACCACTTTTTCAATATAGCATACTGAAAACCGAAGACAAGTTTGTCATCAACGCCGAATTGCGCCACATTAAATGTAACCGAAAAGTATTCTAAGAAATAACGTTGCGCCATATTACAGGTTACCGAAAAGGAGACCGTGATATGGTAAAAAATGCCCGGCGTGAATATCTGGAAACCATTCGTAAACGTTATCGCAAAGCCCGCAAGAAAGACAAGAAACCGATCCCGGATGAGTTCTGCGCCAATTGTGGCTAGCACCGCAAATACGCCATCCGGCTGTTGAGGCCAGTGCGTGCCCGATCCGCCCGACATGGGCTGTGCGGTACCAAACCTGGCACTTTGCTCAGAAACCAGATCTGCATTCGCATCGAGCATTGGGATGTCACCCAGCCTGGCTTTGTGGAAGCCGATACAGTGGCGCACTGCGGCAATACCCTGGCGGGTCTTTGTCTGGAGCCTGACCTTATCCGGCATCCTCACCGGATGGACAGAGTGCCGCGCCACCTGGAACAAGGGTTCAAGCGAGGTGCTGAACCAGATTAAGGAGATTGAGCAGGCGTTGCCTTTCGATCTGCGCGGGTTCGATTGTGATAACGGCAGTGAGTTTCTCAATCATCATTTGCTGCGCCAGGTGGCTCCACCGGCAGGCGTAATAAAGAGATGCAGGCCCCCCACCGTCTGGAAGCTTCTTTCCACGGGCTTCTTGAGCCACAAAGGCCTTGCAAGCCTTATCCGACAACCTTCCGCCGATACCCCCAGACATACAAATTTCTCCGGTTCAATTTTAGGTAATACCTCCATCGGTACCCCCATTATGATGGTCGGATGTTGTCGAATTGCACAATACTTTAATAGACAATGAATAGGCCGCGAAGCCAAGAAAAACGCCGCCTCTAGGACGGCGTTGGACCCCGCTGGGGGTATTATTGGTGGCGTATCGCTACCTATGCGTAGTTGGGCTGCCGAAGCCAATAATGGCGTATGCGGGCTAGTGCGGAAACCCGCGTAAAATCTGTGCTGGCAACGATTCTGGCTGCCGATCTTCGGTCGGTAGCGCGTCTTCGAACTTCGGTTCAATTGCGCTTTTAGGAATTGAACTCGATAGGGGATATAAAAGTTTTACAAACGTAAAAAACAAAGTTATATTACACGCCAATAGCAAAGTAATCTTGCATACCAATGACAAAGTTAGGGTGTAGATGGCAAGGCCGAACGAAAAGCTGACGGAAGCACTGAGGGCGTTAAAGCGCCTTCAGGCCAAACACAATGGCGTGATTGAGTCCGGCGATCTCAAGGATGCTCATCGCGTCATTCTGGTTGACGAGGGATTTCTGCGCCAGGTGATGAAGGGATGGTACGTTTGCTCCAACCCGAGAGATCGTGAAGGTGACTCCACCGCTTGGTACGCTAGTTTTTGGTCTTTCGTCTCCGGCTATCTGCGAAAACGCTTCGGCAAGCGTTACTGCCTGAATGTCGATGCGTCGTTATTGTTGCATACCCAAAGCACCATCATTCCCAAACAAGTCACGGTGATCACCAAGGAGAGTGGGACCTCGGTGCTCAATTTGCCGCACGACAACTCCTTGTTGATCTACCCAGATGAAAAAAACATTCCGCGCAACCGTGTGGAAGTGAAAGGGCTGCAAGTGCTTTCCTTGCCGGAGACGCTATGTAGACTGAGTCCTCAGGCATTCAAGAACAACCATCGAGAAGCAGAGATCGCGCTCAATATGATTCGCGATCCTGGCGAACTGCTGGCCGTTTTGCTGACAGGTGATGGCATGGTTGCCGCTGCGGGACGATTGGCTGGTGCTTTACGTTTTGTTGGTCGCACCGAGGACGCTGACCGTATCGTCCATACCATGAAGTTGAGCAAGTACGATATTCGTGAAAGCAACCCGTTTTTTATCCCGGCACCTACTTTGGGTAACAGTCGCGAGCGTTCGCCTTACGCCATGCGACTGCTGTCCATGTGGGCAGGATGGCGCGAAGATGTGTTGGCCAACTTTCCGGCTGCACCAGGATTGTCTAAATCGGCCGAAACGTATCTGGCCAATGTGGATGAGCGTTATGTGGCGGATGCCTATAACTCTTTGTCCATCGAAGGTTATCAGGTGACCGATGAGCTGATTGAGAGGGTGGCCAAGCAAGGCTGGAATCCGGAAGCGGACGAGCAAGATAAAAAAGACCGTGATGTTTTGGCGGCACGGGGATATCACCAAGCTTTTCAGGCGGTCCGAACCAGCATCGCCGGAATCCTTGCTGGAGAGAATCCCGGAAAGGTTGTCCGAGGTGCACATCATCGTTGGTATGGCGAGCTATTTACCCCGTCTGTCACGGCGGGTATTTTGGAGCCGCACCAGCTGGCGGGTTATCGCAGCGGCCCGGTGTATATCCGCAATTCAATGCACACCCCACTTCCGCGTGAGGCATTGATTGATGCGATGGAGACATTGTTTAACCTTCTTGAACAGGAGCCAGAGCCTGCGGTTAGAGCTGTTCTAGGTCATCACCTGTTTGTATTTATACATCCGTATTGCGACGGTAATGGTCGTCTCGGACGTTTTTTGTTGAATACCATGCTGGCATCTGGTGGTTATCCGTGGACGGTTATTCGGGTCAAACGGCGTGACACGTATATGGATGCGCTGGAGCGCGCTAGCGTGGATGGGGACATTATTCCGTTCACCCGCTTTGTTGCAGAAGAAATGAATGGTTTATGAAGTGCCGTCAATCCGGTACTTGATGCGCCAGGTAGTACCCCCGGCAGGGGTGATGAAAAGATGCAGGCCACCCCCATCCGGGAGCTTCTTGCCACGCTGCGCCTTTGCCACAAACGCCTTGACGGCTTTATCTGTAAGCTTTCCGCCGATACCCCCAGACATATAAATTCTCCTGGTTCAATTTGAAGGAATACCCCCTTCGGTACCCCCGTTATGCCCGGCTGTTATCGGATTGTACAAGACCTAAATGGACGCTGTGAATCCACGCCACACAAAGAAAAACAGCGCCTTGTGGGCGCTGTTGGATGTTGCTGTACTTCTCTGAATTACTTAATTGGTGGAGGCGGCGGGAATCGAACCCGCGTCCGCAAGCCCTCTACAGTCAGTTCTACATACTTAGCCATGTTATTTAGTTTAACCCGGCATCCGCCAACCGGCGGGCTGATGACAGGCGAGCCACCTATTGTTTAACGCTCTGTAAAGCGACCCTACGGAGCGCGATCCTCGTTAATGGCTCTGCTGTCTGTTGCCAGACCCGGCGTTGAGGCCCACCGGTGCAGAGTCCAGCCGGATTTAAGCGGCTAGAGCGTAACGTTCGTCGTTTGCGACTATTGCTTTTCCAGATGTATTTACGAGGTGACTGGTCCTCGGTATGCCCTGCGCTGCTTTGTAACCCACGTCGAAGCCAGGTCGCCCCCGGCATTCTATGTAGAGATCATAAGATGGTGATGGAACCGGAAAGTTCAACCACCACCGTTGAGATTCTAACAGAATCGAGGAACCGCTGACCTAAGGAAACGCTGATTTATATAGATAGCATTTCGACGGGCTCTCAAGAAACAGTAATTTTATTATTTATGTTCAATTGGTTAAAAATGTATAACAAGGGCAATTGGCATCATGCATGAGCGGGAACAGCCTGTGGCGAAAGCGTCAAGCCGAGTTCTTGGGCGCGCTTTTGCAGCGCT
>JAUSLF010000015.1 GCA_030646695.1 Nitrosomonadaceae bacterium | reverse complement strand
AGGAATCAAGACAAAGAAGACGCTCATTATGATCAACTTAAGTTAGGTATGTGAGTCAGCGCCTTCAGGCGCTTCATATTTTTGCCCCTTTGAGGGGCTAACAAAGATAAACCCCCGGCTTTGCCGGGGGTAACTTAATTTGCCGGGAATGAAGGTACGCCGTAGCTTCCCTCCGTGCGACCAGTAATTACCCTTTGGGCGCTGTTTCCACAAATGACACTCTTTTCTCCAGCTTGTCGGCGAGATCGGCAAGATTGGGGAAGGCATTGCGCCACTCGATTTCCGGAAAACGAAAAGTCAGATAACCCAGCGTGCAGCCCAATGCGACATCAGCCAGCGTGTAGGCACTGCCGTTACACCATTTTTTAGTGCCCAGTTCGTGGGCGGCTGCTTCCAGGCCCCGCGTAACCTTCTGCTGCTGGCGCATGATCCATTCCGGGCTCTGCTGGACGGCAGGACGCTTGCGTTCCAGAAAGATCGTGGCGGCGGCATCGCTGATTCCATCTGCCAGTACCTCCCAGCGTTTAACCATGATGCGGTGCCGGTTGGACTCTGGAATTAAACGCGATACCGGGCTGATGTTGTCAAGATACTCGACGATCACGCGCGAATCGTACAACGGAGTTCCATCTTCCATAATCAGCACCGGCACCTTACCTAACGGATTGTAATCCGGTACCTGGCTGTCCGCGTTCCACGGAACATCCACCGCAAAATCGTAGTTGATGCGTTTTTCCGCCAGAACGATGCGCGCTTTGCGTACATAAGGGCTGGTGAGCGATCCGACAAGCTTCATGGTATTCCCTTGCTAGCAGTCCAATCGAGCCGCGGATTATACCGGCTTTTGCTACTGTATGGCATAAGTTGGAAGCCTAATTACCTGTGTTAAAATGCGTAATCAGCAGAATCAAGAATATGAATCCATCTCCTCTCACTGCCCTGTCTCCCCTTGATGGCCGCTATCACGGAAAAGTTGCGGCGCTACGGCCTTATTTCAGTGAATATGCGCTGATCCGTTATCGTGTGCAGATTGAAATTGAGTGGTTCAAAGCGTTGAGCCGGGAAGCTGCCATCAGTGAGGCGCCAGTGTTTTCCGCCAGCACCATCGCGCAACTCGACGATCTGGTAACGAATTTCTCCGAAGCTGATGCGGAAGCAGTCAAGATTATTGAGGGCCGCACCAATCACGACGTCAAAGCCATCGAATACTGGCTCAAGCAACGTCTGATGCAGAATGCCGAAGTCGCCGCGGCCGTAGAATTTATTCATTTTGCCTGCACCTCGGAAGACATCAATAATCTTTCCCACGGATTAATGCTAACGCACAGCCGCGACCGAGTGTTGCTGCCGGCGTTGGAACACATCATTGCCAGACTCGGCGAAATGGCACATCAACTGGCGGCAGTACCGATGCTTGCCCGCACGCACGGCCAACCTGCCACCCCGACTACCCTGGGCAAGGAACTTGCCAACTTTGTCCACCGCCTGCAACGCGGCTCCGAGCGGCTGTCTGCCATAGTCATACTTGGTAAAATCAACGGCGCGGTCGGCAATTACAATGCCCACTTTGCTGCCTACCCGGATTTTGACTGGGAAAAATTTGCCCAGATTTTCGTCGAGAAACTGGGCCTGGAATTCAACCCCTATACAACGCAGATCGAGCCGCACGATGCCATTGCGGAACTGCTCGACGCTTATGCACGTGTCAACACCGTGCTGCTGGATCTCGACCGCGACCTGTGGGGATATATTTCGCTGGGTTATTTCAAACAAAAAACCAAAGCAGGCGAAGTCGGTTCATCTACCATGCCGCACAAGGTCAATCCGATTGATTTTGAAAACTCGGAAGGTAATCTGGGCATCGCCAACGCATTGCTGCGGCACCTGAGCGAAAAGCTGCCGGTATCACGCTGGCAGCGCGATCTGACCGACTCCACCGTATTGCGCAACCTGGGCGTGGCGCTGGGGCACACGCTGCTGGCATACGACTCCTGCAGCAAAGGTCTCAGCAAGCTGGAAGCCAGTCCGGCGCGGTTAATGCAGGATCTGGAGAACGCCTGGGAAGTTCTGGCGGAACCGATCCAGACGGTAATGCGCCGCTACGGCGCGCCCAATCCCTACGAGCAACTGAAGGAACTGACCCGCGGCAAGGGCGGTATTACCAAACAAGCGCTGCACCAGTTCATCGCCGGCCTCGCTATTCCGGAAGCCGAGAAAACGCGTCTGCTGGAAATGACACCGCAAAACTATACCGGCAGGGCCGCAGAGCTGGCGCATAAAATCGGCAAATAAAGGAATCCTCCATATCTTCCATGTGAGCTTTCCACGCCGCATCGCCTCTGCGACGCAATATCTTTACATCGCGTACTAAATTCTTTTCTCCAGACTTGAAATCGGCAAAACTATCCCAACATGCTCTGGACGGAAACCTGGAGAGCAAGGAAGGGGAGAGCTATGCAAGAACCACAGAATCCACAAGACCAGCCAGAACTGATCATAGCCATGGATGAAACCGGCGAAAACAAATCAGCGGAACCAGCGGTGGAAACCATGCCCAGCCTGGAGCAGTTGCTGAAAAAAGCAGAGCTAGATGCTGCCGAGCATCACGATGCCTGGCTGCGTGCCAAGGCTGATACCGAGAATATCCGCAAGCGCGCTCAGGTTGATATTGCCAACGCACACAAATATGCCGTTGAAAATTTCTCTACCGAGCTGCTGGCAGTAATGGACAGCCTGGAAGCCGCGCTGGCAGTAGAAAATGCAACAGTAGAAAACTTCAAGAATGGAATGGAGTTGACGCTCAAGCAACTCGCTGCCGCTTTCAATAAATTCAACATCAAAGTGATCGAGCCGCTCGGAGCAAAATTTGATCCGCATCAGCATCAGGCCATGTGTGCTATAGATTCCGACCTGACTCCCAACACCGTGGTGCAGGTGATGCAAAAAGGTTACATGCTGAACGACCGGGTAATCCGCCCGGCACTGGTCACGGTTTCGAAAGCTAAAGAGTCTTGAAGACTTGAAATTCCAGCCCGGACCCCCACTTCGAATATCAATATAAACTTTCACAAGGATCAAATCATGGGAAAAATTATCGGCATTGACCTGGGCACCACCAATTCGTGCGTGGCTGTGATGGAGAACGGCAAACCCAAGGTGATAGAGAACTCTGAGGGTACACGCACCACCCCTTCCATCGTTGCTTACACGGAGGACGGCGAAATTCTAATGGGTGCTTCTGCCAAGCGGCAGGCGGTCACCAACCCGAAAAACACCCTGTTTGCGGTGAAACGCCTGATCGGCCGCCGTTTCAACGAGGAGATGGTGCAGAAGGATATCAAGATGGTGCCCTACAGCATCATCAAGGCTGACAACAATGACGCTTGGGTGGAAGTGCGTGGCAAGAAAATTGCCCCGCCGGAAATTTCTGCGCAAGTACTGATAAAAATGAAGAAAACCGCTGAGGACTATCTGGGTGAGCCGGTTACCGAAGCGGTCATCACTGTCCCTGCCTACTTCAACGATTCGCAGCGTCAGGCAACCAAGGACGCGGGGCGCATCGCCGGGCTGGAAGTCAAACGCATCATCAACGAACCGACTGCCGCAGCACTGGCTTTCGGCATGGACAAAAAAGAGGGCGACCGCAAGGTGGCGGTGTATGACCTGGGCGGCGGCACCTTCGACATTTCCATTATCGAGATTGCGGAAGTGGAAGGCGAGCACCAGTTCGAAGTGCTGGCCACCAACGGTGACACCTTCCTCGGCGGCGAGGATTTTGACTCGCGCGTGATCGAATATCTCACGGATGAATTCAAGAAAGAAAGCGGCATAGACCTGAAAAAAGACATGCTCGCACTGCAACGCTTGAAGGATGCAGCGGAAAAAGCCAAGATCGAACTTTCATCCAGCCAGCAGACCGAGGTCAACTTGCCCTACATTACGGCAGATGCCTCCGGCCCCAAGCATCTCGCGGTCAAAATCACCCGCGCCAAGCTGGAGAGTCTGGTGGAAGAATTAATCGAGCGTACCGTGGGACCTTGCCGCACCGCCATCAAGGATGCGGGTGTGAACATTGCCGACATCGAGGATATCATTCTGGTGGGCGGACAATCCCGCATGCCCAAGGTGCAGGACAAGGTCAGGGAAATCTTTGGTAAGGAACCGCGCAAGGATGTGAATCCGGATGAAGCGGTGGCCATGGGTGCAGCCATTCAGGGCGGCGTGTTGCAAGGCGAAGTGAAAGACGTGTTGCTGCTGGATGTCACTCCGTTATCGCTGGGCATCGAGACCATGGGTGGGGTGATGACCAAGTTGATCCAGAAAAACACCACCATCCCGACCAAGGCGCAGCAGGTATTTTCCACCGCTGACGACAATCAGACGGCAGTGACCATTCATGTTCTGCAAGGCGAGCGGGACCTGGCATCCGGCAACAAGAGCCTGGGACAGTTTAACCTGAGCGATATTCCCCCCTCGCCGCGTGGCATGCCGCAAATTGAGGTGGTATTCGACATCGACGCCAACGGCATACTGCACGTGTCGGCCAAAGACAAGGCTACCGGCAAGGAAAACAAGATCAAGATCCAGGCAAGTTCCGGTCTGTCGGATGAAGAAGTCCAGCGTATGGTGAAAGACGCTGAAGCTCACGCGGAGGAGGATCATAAAGTACTTGAGCTGGTCACTGCCCGCAATCAGTGTGACGCGATGATACATTCGGTAGGAAAATCGCTGAAAGAATACGGCGACAAGCTGGAGGACAACGAAAAAGCCAATATAGAAGCCGCGTTGAAAGATGCCGAGGAAGCGCTCAAGTCCGACAGTAAGGATACCATTGAGGCGAAAACCCAGGCACTGACTGAAGCTTCGCATAAGCTGGCGGAGAAGATGTATGCCCAGGAGCAGGCTCAGCAGCAGGCCCAGTCCGGTGCGGGGCCGGAATCACATGGCGGTGGAGGCGAAAAGCCGGTGGAAGGCGAAGTGGTCGATGCCGAGTTTGAGGAAGTAAAAGACAAGAAATAAGCAGATGCTTGAACTACCAAGGCGCAGAGGCGCGGAGAAGCGATTGAATAATTCTCCGCTGTGCTCTGCGTTTTTGGCATTTAGTGGAAAATACGTAGCAACCTGAACGTGAAGTAATCTCCAGTGATTCTCCTGCTCAATAGAGAACGGGGGAGAGCAGAACGGACAAGGTGGTCACCGCCGTTGGGAAACTTATTCAGCGGCATGCATTGTGCCCTGGCAACAGGAAAATCATATGAGCAAACGCGATTACTATGAAGTGTTGGGTATTAACCGCGACGCCAGCGAAGACGAGATCAAGAAGGCTTATCGCAAGCTGGCGATGAAATACCATCCGGATCGCAATCCGGATAAACCCAAGTCGGAGGAACATTTCAAGGAAGCCAAAGAGGCTTACGAAATTCTATCCGACACCAGCAAGCGCACAGCTTACGATCAGTATGGTCACGCTGGAGTGGATTCCGGTACTGCGGGTGCCGGTGGCGGTGCGCACGGATTCGCCGACTCATTCAGCGATATTTTCGGTGACATTTTCGGGGGACGCGCAGGAGGACAGTCCAACGTCTATCGTGGCGCAGACCTGCGCTACAACCTGGAGGTCACGCTGGAACAGGCTGCGCGTGGCACTGAAACCAAAATCCGCATTCCCACGATGGAAGCCTGCGAAACCTGCCACGGCAGCGGCGCCAAAGCCGGCACCACACCCATCACCTGTCCTACCTGCAACGGCCATGGCCAAGTGAGGATGCAGCAGGGATTTTTCTCGATCCAGCAAACCTGCCCCAAATGCCATGGTAGCGGCAAATTCATTGCCAGTCCCTGCGGTACATGCCACGGCTCGGGGCGCGTCAAACAGCATAAAACGCTGTCGGTAAAAATTCCTGCCGGAGTGGATGAAGGTGATCGTATTCGTTTATCTGGTGAAGGCGAGGCCGGGGTCAACGGCGGCCCGCCGGGAGATTTGTATGTGGTCATGCATCTGTTGCCCCACTCCGTGTTTCAGCGCGACCACAACGACCTGCACTGTGAAATGCCGATCAGTTTCACCACCGCTGCGCTGGGCGGAGAAATCGAAATCCCCACACTCGATGGTCACGCTAAAATCAAGATACCGGCTGAAACCCAGAGTGGAAAGATTTTCCGCCTGCGCGGCAAAGGCATCAAAGGTGTGCGCAGTCATGCCCACGGTGACCTGTTGTGCCACATGATAGTGGAAACACCGGTCAAGCTTACCACTCGCCAGAAAGAGCTGCTGCAGGAGTTGGAAACCCTCAATCAGGAAGACAGCTCCCGTCACAGTCCCCGCGCCAAATCCTGGATGGACAAAGTACGCGAATTCTTTACCGAATAAAGCCTACCACCCCCCACTTACCACTTACCACTTACCACTCAATACCTTCTCCGCCCAGAACAGGCCGGAAACGGTTTTGTTATCGGTGATTTTTCCCGCCTTGACCCATTCCAGCGCGTCAGCCAGCGTCAGCGTGAATACTTCCAGATGTTCGCCGTCATCGAGACTCGCACTCTGGAACACGAGTTCCTGCGCCAGGTAATACACCAGTTTTTCATCGGAATAACCGATGCAGGGATGCAGGGTGGCGAGATAGCGCCAGCTCGCCGCGGTATAACCGGTTTCTTCCAGCAGTTCGCGCTGCGCGCACGCCAGCGGATCTTCGCCGGGGTCAATTTTTCCAGCAGGCAATTCGAAAAAATCCCGGTGCAGCGGATAACGGTACTGGCGTTCCAGCACCAGTTCACCGTTGTCCAGCAGCGGAACGATGACGACCGCGCCGGGGTGGATGATGTATTCGCGTACCATCTGCTTGCCGTCGGGCAGGTTGACCTGGTCTGCGTGCACTTGCAGCAGATGACCATCAAACACGCGCACGCTGCTGACTTGGGTTTCGGTGAGATCGAGAGGTGGTTTGGGCATGAGGATAAAGTTAGTGGCCAAGGAGCACTCTGAATCTAATCAGAAATTCTGATTCTACGCTTTGTTGCAAGCTGCATAAAGGAAACCAAAACTGGATGACGGCGTGGTCTATGACGTTTCAATCCTCGCCCGCGCCGAGGCGCGGGCGCTACATCAAATCCCCCTCCGCTACGCTCCCCCCCCTTTGTTTCAATCCTCGCCCGCGCCGAGGCGCGGGCGCTACCTTTTGCGGAGCGGAATCCGTCACTTTGTTGGTGTGTTTCAATCCTCGCCCGCGCCGCGGCGCGGGCGCTACGTCAGATTCTCATCCGGTCGATGTGATAACTAAATTGTTTCAATCCTCGCCCGCGCCGAGGCGCGGGCGCTACAATATATCGAGAGCCGTTTCCGCGCGATGGCGAAGTTTCAATCCTCGCCCGCGCCGAGGCGCGGGCGCTACACAAAGTCTATCCAGTGAAGAACGTTTTATCGGCGTTTCAATCCTCGCCCGCGCCGAGGCGCGGGCGCTACTTCGCCGCATGGTAATGATTATGGATATGGAGTGGTTTCAATCCTCGCCCGCGCCGAGGCGCGGGCGCTACCCCGGTGCCAGATCATCCAGTTGCTGCGTCAACCCGCGTTTCAATCCTCGCCCGCGCCGAGGCGCGGGCGCTACACAAATCCGGCCAGCATGCCTTTCATGCCATTCTGGTTTCAATCCTCGCCCGCGCCGAGGCGCGGGCGC
>JAUSLF010000004.1 GCA_030646695.1 Nitrosomonadaceae bacterium | reverse complement strand
CAAAAGGAATGTCAGATTGTGGAAGGGCATTTGATGATGGATCACGTGCATATCTGCATCAGCATTCCGCCGAAACACTCGGTATCGTATGTGATTGGCTATATCAAAGGGAAGAGTGCGATATCGATAGCGAGACGATTTGCCGGGAAGACCAAGAATTTCACAGGTGAGAATTTCTGGGCGAGAGGTTGCTTTGTGACCACGATTGGACTCGATGAGGAGATGGTCAGGGCTTACGTCAGGAATCAAGACAAAGAAGACGCTCATTATGATCAGCTCAAGTTAGGTATGTGAGTCAGCGCCTTCAGGCGCTTCATATTTCTGCCCCTTTGAGGGGCTAACAAAGATAAACCCCCGGCTTTGCCGGGGGTAACTTAATTTGCCCTGCATGTTGTGAGTCCTAAGCCTTTGCAGCCAAAATACATCAAACGTAATATCAGCGGCGTCCTGCTGCTTGATAAACCGTGCGGGATATCATCCAACCGGGCATTGCAAATTATCAAACGTATCTTTGCTGCAAGTAAAGCCGGGCATACCGGTACGCTTGACCCGCTGGCAACCGGATTGTTGCCAATTTGTCTCGGCGAAGCTACTAAATTTTCTTCAGCGCTGCTGGGTGCTGACAAAACCTATGAAGCAGTGCTGAGACTGGGTTATATCAGCACTACCGGCGATACCGAGGGAGAAATTTCGGTAGCGGGCGATGTGAAACTGACGCTGCAACATGTTGAAGCAATAGTGCAAAGTTTTATCGGTATCATTACACAGATCCCTCCTATGTACAGTGCGTTGAAGCATCAGGGGAAACCCCTGTATGCCTACGCCAGGAAAGGTGTGGAAATCGAGCGGCAACCGCGCAAGGTAACTATTTACAACTTGCGTGTTGAAACCCTTGCAGGCGATGAGATGTGTATCACGGTCAGGTGCAGTACGGGCACCTATGTCCGTACCCTGGCGGAGGATATCGGTAGAGCACTGGGATGCGGCGGAGCATATCTGACGGCCTTGCGCCGTAGTACTGTCAATGATTTTGACTTGTCGCAATCTTATACACTGGATCAGCTTGAGGCCATGCCGCTATCGCAACGAGACAGTTGTTTGCACCCAGCAGACAGTCTCGTGCATAATTTTTCTGCTGTGATGCTGGATAGTGCGTCGGTGACATCACTACTGCAAGGGCAGATGGTGGCTGGTCTCTCCTCCATAAATGGATTGATGGAAGGAGAAAGGGTTCGGCTGTATGACTGGGAAGAAAATTTCCTGGGGTTGGGAGAAGTTACGGCACAGGGTGAGATAGCTCCGAAACGGCTAATGGCAGAGGATATATCTGCAGCAGGGGTTCATCAATCGTAAGGCCCCCAGCCGAAAATTGTTTATTGCTGCAGGGAAATACTCGGCCATGCCAACGCCACCAGGTGATCACAGGTCGCCACACTTGTGGTGCGACGTGGTCACATAAATGCGCTATGCTGACCAAAAATGATCTGCCGTGCAGGGCATCCTGACAAGCGGGCATATTCCTCGGATCACTGAAGGCCACTGAGTCAATTTCAGTTAGAATAGAAAGCAGCTATGACTATCATCGCCGTTTTCAATCAGAAGGGTGGAGTAGGGAAAACCACTACCGCGCTCAACCTGGCCGCCGCACTCGTGCGCCACGGACGTACCTCTTATGGCATAGATCTCGACCCGCAAGCGCAGTTTGGCGCAACTGTCGGCGTCACTGCCAAAACAGGTGATGAAACCGTACTGAGTCTGTTTCAGCATAACCGCCCGTTGCATGAGTTAGTTCACGCGTCTCCCAGCGGCATCAACGTCATCCCATCACATATCGAGCTATCTAAAGTGGATGCTTTGTACGGCAAGGGTTATAACGTGGTTAATCGGCTTAACACTGGCCTGCAAGCAGAAAAGTTTGGTGACAAGGAAACTCCCCTGGTAATCGATTGCAGCCCGTTGTTGAGTGTGCTCTCGCTAAACGCGCTATTTGCCTGCAACTGCTTGATCGTACCGATGTCGGCCGATTATCTCTCCATTAAGGGGGCGATTCAGATTGAGAAAACTCTTAAAGCGCTGGAACAGGTCCTCAAGCGCCGGGTCAAACGCCGTTACTTGCTGACCCGCTTTGATGCCAGGCGCCGTATGGCACGGGATGTGTTGCAAATGGCTGAAGAAAAATTTGGTGAGGAGGTTTGCCGCACACAGATCTCGGAAAATGTCAGTCTGGCAGAGAGTCCAGTTGTCAATAAGACAGTTTTTGAGTATGCACCTAGTAGTCGCGGTGCACAAGACTACGAAGCATTGCTGGCAGAGCTGCTGGCTGAGGGATTTATCGAGTAATCCATGCTACTTGGCGATTAAAGATAGAATGTCCTCAATGGATGTCGCCTGACCAGGTTTTACCTCTTCCTGCTTTATCTCGCAGCGTGTCACTTCGCAATGGTAGTACATCTGGCGTAGTTTACGTTCTGCATCTGCTTGGTCTTTTCCCGCGATGAGAATATTTTCGACTTTCTGCCCGCTCTGCGTCTGTACCGAAAAATAAAATTTCAACATTGTTGCCCCCGAACAATATCCATAATTATTACCCAATAATTATTTATCATAGCATGATGATATTGTCCTCAGCCAAGTTGATAACAAACCGGGCTCAAGAGGACGCAGCAGTACCCCGAGCCATTGTTGTCGAAAGGGGGAAATCTGCCGGCAGGCCCGCAAGTGCGTCGGCGATGCGTTGGATGCCTGCCCGAATCTGATATTCATTGACCGAAGAGAAGCCGAGTATCAGAGTACGTGCGCTATAGTCGCATTTCCCATAATCATAAGCTGTACCGGAACCTATGGAGTAGATTCCTACGCCGTGACGAAGTGCAAGTGCCTGTAGCCTGCGCGCATCCGGAAAGTCTTCTGGCAGATGCCAGGCTAGATGCAACCCGCTTTCCAGTCCCGAGAGTCGTACCGAACCAAAATGATGGTGCAGGGTCTCGATGAGACAATCACGGCGCTTGGAATAAAGGTGACGCATACGCCTCAGGTGATTGCTGTAGGCGCCGCTACGAATAAATTCCGCCATCGTAGCTTGATCTAGCCATGCATGCCCATTGTTGAGCAGTGCCTTGGCTGAGCGTGCCGCTTGTATCAGCACTCTGGGCACGACGAGATAACCAATACGGAGTCCGGCACCCATAGATTTGGAGAAAGTACCCAGATACATGACACAACCATAATCGTCGAGTCCCATAAGTGCGGTTAACGGTGAGCCACGATACTGGAAATCTGAGTCATAATCATCTTCGATAATGTATGCACCACAGCGCCGCGCCCAGTCGAGGAGTTTCAGACGCCGTTCGATTGGCAGTGTGAAGCCAAGAGGATACTGATGAGAGGGCGTAACATATAGCAGCGTTACACCGCTCTCCGGTAGTTGTTCAACATCCAATCCCGCTTCATCCACTGGCACCGGAACTAGCTTTGCATAATAACTCTCAAAAAGAAATGCTGCCCCTTGGTAACATGGATTTTCGGTAGCGACCAACGTCGCTTTTTTCACCAGAAGCCGTGCTGCCAGATTCAATCCTTCCTGGGAACCTGCGGTGATAATGATCTGATCAGGTGAGACGCTGATTCCACGTGCCATCCCTAAGTGGTCAGCAATCATTTCTCGTAGATTGAGCAACCCACCTGGGTCACAATATTCGCTGAATTGTGTGTTGGTAGCGGTGGATACTTTATTGATATAGCGTAGCCATATTTTGTGCGGAAATAGATCAGGATCGAGCCGGTCGGGGAAGAAGTCAAAGTCTAGATGCCGTGTACTCTTCTCCGGCGGCGGCTGTCCGATAAAGGGAATTGGCGAGCGTTTGACTATCTCGGTCAGGACTGGCGCCAAGGTGGCAACCCGACGCGCTGCAGCGAGGCTGGTCTCAGGTAACTCAAGATTTACGTAGGTTCCAATTGCTCTTCGGGATTGAAGATAACCTTCCGCAATCAGACGATCATAAACGAGCAGGACGGTATTACGGGAGATAGCAAGCTGCTCGGCAAGTACCCGGCTTGCCGGGATGGGTGCACCTGGTTTTAGTTTTCCACCAAGGATAAGATGCCGCAATTGATCAAAGATCTGGCTTTGCAGTGATTGGCGGCTACTGTGGTCAAGCACGATAGGAATTGCCATATTTTCTTCTGCCAACACACCTGTACGCAGGGCTCTGGCTCCAAATAAATGTTTAATTCTGGCATATTCACAGTGGCTACGTAAACCAGTGTAGCAATACTAAGGTAGTTGCCATCATCTGATATGTGGGCAGCGGGGACACCAGGCAGATGTGAAGCCTCACTCGTCCTCGTCCTCATCCTCGACGGTCTTGACTTCCTTCAGCACCAGCTTCTTTTGCGTGCGGCTGGCATTGAGATCGGTCTCGGCCACCGCCTTGTGCACCAGGTTCTGGTGGCAGTCGATGCAGGTCGCACCCTCGGTCTCCATCTTCTTGTGCGCAGCCTTGGCGTCCCCGCCCGGCGGCTGCGGATCGCGGTGACATTCGCGGCAGGTGACGCTATCCCATTTCTTCAGGTTCATGCGCGCATCATGCGCCATGATCAGCCGCCGCTCGTTGAACTTCTCCAGCGTGGAATAATCCTCGGCAAACTCCAGATACAA
>JAUSLF010000058.1 GCA_030646695.1 Nitrosomonadaceae bacterium | reverse complement strand
TTTCGTATGATAAAGACTCTGGTACTCTTTCATTTGATTCTCCTAACTTTTGATCAAGTCAGAAGAATCAGGCTGACCGTAGCGCTCGGTCAAACCTAGTGAGTCCCCCGGCATAGCCGGGGGATTACCTTATTTATTTAGGTAAACATCCGGTGAACGTCAAATGAGCAAAAGAAAGCAGCAGTTTGTACTTGCAATTCACGCACGGTCTCGGCCCACGCAGTAGCATAGGCTGGAACAGCGTTTATCATAGATCAAACCGGTAAAAAGTCCATTAATTTGTCATTGAAAAGCCGGTAAACGGATATAGGCAGACCATGCGCAGCGCCAGATCAACCTCAATCTACCGGGCGCCATTCACCCGGCGCAATGCCTTGCAGCGTATACGTGCCGATGGCGTAGCGGATCAGTCGCAGCGTGGGAAAGGATAGTGCCGCAGTCATATGCCGTACCTGACGATTCTTGCCTTCAGTGAGCGTCAATTTAATCCATGCAGTGGCAACATTTTTGCGGAAACGAATGGGCGGGGTACGCGGCCAGAGGTTGTCCGGTTCATTCATCAAGCGTGCCTGCGCAGGCAACGTCTGGTAATCTTTCAGCATCACGCCCCGGCGCAGTTTTTCCAGTGCAGCTTCATCCGGCACACCTTCCACCTGCACCCAGTAAGTCTTGGGCAGCTTGTGCCGGGGATCGCTGATTCTGTGTTGCAGCTTGCCATCGTCGGTGAGCAGCACCAGGCCTTCGCTGTCGGCATCAAGTCGACCTGCCGGATAATAATCTGGCAGCGCAATGAAATCCTTGAGGGATTTGTACCCGGCTTCAGGCGTGAACTGGCAAATGACCCCATAAGGCTTATTGAACAGGATCAGGCGCGACATGGCTCTTATACGAAGTTACAGCATGTCGGGAGAAATGACTGTGCGCAGCACGGTTTCCGTAACCCCCGCTTTCTCCTTGCGGCTAAACCACCATACTGCGCCCTTTTTGATGTTCCATCCTGCCAGTTCGCCGGATAGCAGTAATGCCGCCATTTCTCCCAGCGTCGGTTGATGGCCAACCACCACCACCGCACCTTTGGCAGCGGGCCAACCAGCCGCAGCGAGAATATCCTTTGCAGAAGCGCTGGTTCCAACCTCTTTGATGGTTTCAAAATCATTGCCCAGCGCGCTGGCGGTCTGCTGGGTACGCCGGGCAGGGCTGACGATGATGCGCGTATTTTCCGGCAGCCTCGGTTCAAGCCACTCGGCCATGGCTCGCGCCTGCTTCAACCCCTTGCCAGTGAGTTCACGCGCAGAATCGGGCAGGCCGTCCTCAGCTTCGGCGTGACGCCATAAAATAAGCTCCATAATTCTCCCCTGCAAAATTAGATTTGGTTGACCATGAAATACATTTTACTGATCCGCGCCCGAGTCCGCCGCTTGCTGAAACAGCACTTCTGGGCCTACAGGTGACTGCTGGATTTCGACCACTTTGCGCCGGGATTTGACTCCCTGTTTGAGCGTCACTTGGCGCAGCGGCACACCAAAAGTCCCGGCAAGAAATTGTAGTAGCGCGGCGTTAGCTTTGCCTTCGACGGGTGGAGCAGCCAGCCTGATTTTGAGCGCATCGCCATGCAACCCCGTAGCTTCGGTGCGCTTTGCGCCGGGCTGGACATGCAAGGTGAGGGTAAGCCGCCGGCCGCCATCGTCGCTGCGATACCAGGTGCAGGGCATCAAAACAGAACGGAGATTTCGCGCTGCACTCCCACCACAACCATCAACAATAGTTGAATCAGCACCAGCACGAACAGCGGTGATAGATCGACATTGGCGATGGGTGGAATGCGGCGGCGGAAGATTCCCAGAAACGGCCGGGTGAAGCTATCGAGCAGCGGCGCCATGGGGTTATGAGGACTGACCCAGGAGAGAACTGCCTGCATGATCACCGCAATCAAAACAATATAGAGCGTCGTCTTGACGATTTCCACCAATGCCAGCAGCCCCAATCCACCGGCAGCGATACCAGTGGCCGAACTGAAATCATAGCCTTTCAGTGCCAATGTTCCCGCCAGCAGAGCACATTCCACCAGCCATGCCAGCAGCAACGTGGAAAGATCCATACCGCGCAGGCCGGGAATCACCCGGCGCGCGGGACGCACAATAAAATCAGTGAGGGCGATGAGAAATTGCGTCAGCGGGTTGCGGAATGGCGCACGCAGCAACTGCATATAAAAGCGCAGCAGCAGCGCCAGGGAAAACAATCCCAGCAGCGTGTCGAGCAGAAATGTCAGTATCTGGTTGAGCATGGATATTCCCTGAATGAAACTTGTGACTGCGGTTTATTCCTTGCCAAACTCGTCGCCCATTGCGCGCGCGCGTTCATGCGCCGCGTGGATCGCGCGCGCAATCGCGTTCCTGACCCCATCATGTTCCATGCTCTGCAGCGCGCGCTCGGTGGTGCCGCCCTTGGAGGTCACCCGTGCGCGCAGTGTGGCAGCGTCTTCCTCGCTCTGGCTTGCCAACCTGGCTGCACCGAGAAAGGTTTCCAGACTCAACTGCCGCGCCTGGACTGCGTCCAACCCCAGTTCCACCGCTGCCTGCTGCAACGCTTCGATGAAATAAAAAACATAAGCCGGACCGCTGCCGGATACGGCGGTGAGCGCATCCAGCAACTCCTCGCGCTCCAACCATAACACGGAACCCACCGCAGCAAGGATCATCTCGGCATGCCGCTTTTCCTGCACATTCACGCCGGGCAGAGCATAGAGGCCGGTGACCGCCGCGCGGACCAGTGCCGGGGTATTGGGCATAGCGCGCACCACACGCGCATGCCCGCCCAGCCAGCGGCAGATATCGCTGGCGCGGATGCCGGCAACAATGGAAATGATCAGATGAGCTTTAAGCAACGATGCCAGTTGCTGCGCCACAGCCGAGAGCTGCTGCGGCTTTACTGCCAGCAGAATGACATCGCTGCCACTGACGCCGTCGGCGAGATCTGCCACCGCTGTCACACCAAACTCTCGGGCTATTCTCTCACGGCCCTCAGCGCTGATTTCAACTACGCGGATTTGTGTTGCGGAATAGCCTTGCTGCAAGAGCCCGCCGATCAGCGCGGAAGCCATGTTGCCGCCACCGATGAAAGTAATGTTCATATGAACCTTGCGTTGGTGGAGGTTGGTGGAGTTCTGTAAACCCGGATGATATACCAAGCCCGGGCATTTCATGAATCAGCTTATTGAAAGAATCTGTGGAATATTTGTTGCACTCTGGTCACATTCATCCAGTCGTTCGATTGGCGGATTGTAAAAAAACCGGATGGCGCAAGGCATCCCGAACCGCTTTTATCCCGTGGAAGCTGATGCAATGATGCAGGTGTCCGTTAGGATGAGGGACAGACGTTGCTGTGCGCCGCTCCCCGAATTCGTCAACTCACGACCCCGATAGGTCGCCATTTAGTGCGTCCGCTGATACGAATGATTGGGCGCCTTCAGGTACGGCCAATGCCACTTTTATCTTGTCACCAAGAGCCTTGCCGTCTCTATCGTAGTTCTGCACGATGATTTCGTCATGGATGACGTCGATATGGGTGAAGTTGTCATCCTGTTCAAACCCGTAGGCCTTGTAATTCATGACGACGTTATCATTGACGACGAAATCGTCGTTCTCCTGTATGGAATCGTGCACGAAGGAAAGTGGATCGCCGTCCGCGAAGGCCCACGGCCAGTAGAACGCGGAAGAAGTGATGCAGAACGCACGAAGCGGAAGTGGGCCGATGGTCTTGTGGGTGAAGCTGATCTCTGCAATGCACGAACAGTGCACGTCGCCGCACAGGAAGACGACATTCTGAATGTTCTCGTTCACAATGGTCTGCAACAGTTGACGCCTCGTCGCGGGAAACGCGGCCCACGAGTCGTTCTCGCATTTTTTGCGCCGGGCGCGTTCGTCTTCGTCGCTGCCTGCAGTTTCGACCCCGTTCGGAACAAATACGCTCGGCGATACGATGAACTTCGCGCGGTCGCCGAATTGTTTCTGCTGCGACACAAGCCAGTCGCAGAGTATGTTGATTTGGCCTCGATACTCGGGAGCGGACGGCTTTGAAGGGTAGCCCAGGAGGTGGTTGTCATCAAGGTTATAGTCGTAATCGTCACGAATACGCTGAGTGCGGCTGTCCATCACGAAGAATGGGTAGCCACCGCATTCAAAGGAGTAAAACAGCTTGTCGCCGTCCGCACCCAAAACCTCACCCCGCGGACCGTAATTTCGCGGACAGTGGATCCACTGATAGCTCATGTATGCGGATATCGCAGTCTGAAAAAGAATACGCTTATCTGCATCCCTGTCCATCCGGCCCTTGACCCAATTATCCTCGATCTCGTGGTCATCAAGAATCATATATGTAGGGACTGTGCGAAGCAGGGCACGCATATTCGGCGATGTAAACGCTGTGGCGTAACACTCGTGAAATTCGGACGGCGTGTCTGCCCGCTCGATGGGGATCAGCCGATGAATTTTGTCAGCGTAGATCTGGTCTCCGACCATCATGAGGAATCGCGGTGCATTCGATGAACGGAACTTCTCGAGAATAGCGCCAAAAATATGATCGGTCTTTTTTGCGGTCCAGAGAAGCCCGGGGTAGCGGCAGGAGCCGAAAATAAAAGACAGGCCCTTGTCGGCGCTTACCGGATAGGTGGTGAATGTAGCTACGCTTTCTTCAGGAGACAATTTCTCTAGGTCGTCGCGCAAGGCCTCCGCCGTGGGAAGTTTACTAAACAACTCATCGTCTTCGATGGCTACCATGGCGTCAGTACTGTCGAGCGTGAGTGAGCCAAGCCGAACGATATAGGTCGTCTCGGGATTGAGGTCGGTGAAATCCACGACGCCTGTCCGATCGTACTCACGATGGAGGCGCAGATAGCGCGCCGAGTCGGCGAGGTAGTTGCCATTGGCATCGTACAAGGCGGCAATACCGACGGTCTGTCCAGGCGCCTCAACCGATCCACGCATCCAGATACGCGCAGAATTGGTTGTAGTGTGACCGACGACGGGGCCGATGCTAGGGCTTCGTAGCATATTGCTCATAATCGCATCTCCTGTGGTTTATCCGGCAAAGGTCGCCTCAAGGTACCTAAAGATGAGGGAATAGGCGGCGCTGTGCGCCACCCCAAATTCGTCTACTCGCAGCCCCGATAGGTCAGCGCGACGCCAATCGCGTTCGCTCGAGCGACTGGAGATGCCGCAGCTTCGTCCGGAAGTTTCCAGCCGGGGAACACCAGGATGCTGGGATGACACTTAAGCGCCGTGGCCAGAATTTTTGCCCGCTCGACACCCAATCGGACACGATCATTTTCAATGGCTGAAATGGTAGCATACGGAATCCCGGTGAGCTGGGCGGGTTGATTCTGACTCAACTCCTGGAGTTCTCGAAGAATACGTACCGACTCACCAACCGAGATGGTAATGCGTTTTTTGGCAGGACGATACTTTTTCATTCTATACTTTCCGATAATTGCGTGCGGTTAGAGACGCGACCTGAAACAGATAATCATCTGCAGTAATGCGATAGATCACGCGCCACTGAAGCCCAATTCTGGAAGACAGTAAGTTGCTGTTGCGGCATAACAGCCGTCGAGAATTGAGCGGCACCCCGAGAAAACTGAGAAACAGGCAGTCTAGCGAAATTTTCGAGTGAGCGCAGCCGCGAAGCGGTGTCCGTTCAATTAAGGGGGTAGGGCTTCGGGATGTCTCGCCAATCGAGCGCACGATGGCTTGCCTCCTCTTGAAAGTGAGTGAACTCCTCCAGCAGAGGATTCACGACTTCGGTTATATAACCTGGCCCACCCTTCAGGAAGTAAGGCATCAACCGTTTTATGATCTTGCCACCGTGCTCAAGGACAGCGGCGTCGCTCAGATGACGCATGTATGGCTGCGATCGGTATTGTCGGCGCCAAACCTCTTGCCTTGGTAGTTGTGTCGGGATTGGACTGTGTAGTTCTTCGGTTGCGGTGAATTTTAGGGAGTTTGGAGTTTGGTTGCCACTGTCAATAACGGCGACATTGTTGAACGCAGCCCATTGATTGACGAGGTCATCTTGAAAAGTACCAAACCAAGGGAATTGGGCGGATCGTTCTCCACTAATCAGCATGATTGGGAATGCTGGTATATCTGTCGCTTCTCTAAGCGCATGGCTCTCAAATAGCAACCAGACAAAGTCAAGCTTCTCCGATGATGAGTTACCTGTCCGTTCGCGGCGCATCAGGCTGGCCACGCGGTGAGCGACTATGGTTGGATTGAGAAGTTGAACTGATTCGTTGAGAATTACAAGTACTCCCGCCGAGTCCGATAGCTTAAGAACATGCCGCGTATGGGAAATTTGTTCCTCTGCAGAGCGAACAGCGTCTTCAACAGAACGCGTGATTGAAAGATATATCCGCCGATAGACGTCCTCACCATCGGGCAGATGCGAGAGTACTTTCCTAAGGTCTGCGGTTCCATAAAAAAGCGGGAACTCCTCCCGATTGCGGTGTTTCTCTACTGCTGGCTCAATCTTGTGAGAAGTATCGACCGTCAACGTCTTTATCTCCACAACGACATTTCGGCCAGCAAGTAGAAAATCCGCTTTGCGGCGCTGCCTTGGGTCTTGCGGAAAATCAAGGCTATCGATCGCCTCGGATGCTGGCAGCGAAGTAAGGAATTCGCTGAAGCGTTCTTCGAGGGAGGTAGCCATCGCGGGAAGCCCTAACGGGGTCGCGAATTGAGCGGCACCCCGAGATAATTGAGATACTGGCAGTGTATCGTAATTCTCGAGTGGGCGACGCCGCGAAATGGTGTCCGTTCAGATGAGGAATAGGCAGAGCTGCATGGCAGCTCCACCTTGACCTTGAACCCAATCGCCTCTCTCTACGCGACTTCAACTGCGTCTACTTAGCGGATTGCGATCTGATGTTTCGCTCATTTCTGACAACGCAGGCAATAGAAACTTGAGCGCTGCCCTTGTTTGATTTGCCGGATGAGGGTGCCACATTTGCGGCAGGGCTGCCCGTCACGGCCATACACCCAGTACTGCTGCTGGAAATAACCGGGATTGCCGTTGCTGTTGACGTAATCACGCAGGCTGCTGCCGCCTGCTTTGATCGCGAGCGTGAGTGTTTCTTTTACCGCCTGCGCAAGTTTCTCGTAGCGGCTGTTGCTGATCCTGCCAGCGGCGATTTTGGGGTTGATGCCGGCGCGAAACAGCGCCTCGCTCGCGTAGATATTGCCGACGCCGACAACGATGCGGCTGTTCATCAAGACTTCCTTGATGCTGGCGCTGCGGCCACGGGTTTTGGCGTACAGCACATTTCCATTGAAGGCTGCGGTCAGCGGCTCCGGCCCAAGCTGCGCCAGCAGCGGGTGACACAGGACGTCACCACTTGTCCACAGAATTGCGCCAAAACGGCGCGGATCTGTCAGCCGCAATATCGTGCCGTCATCCAGCTTCAGATCGAAATGGTCGTGTTTCTGCGGCGGGGTATTGGCGGGCAGCAGGCGCAGGCTGCCGGACATGCCCAGATGCAGGATCAATGTGCCCTTGCCGCAATCGAGCAACAGGTATTTTGCGCGCCGCGTTACCTGGTGGATTTCCAAACCGGCCAGCATGCGCCCTAGATGATGCGGTACCGGCCAGCGCAGATTCGGGTTGCGCACTGCAACACCCGCAATGCGCCGTCCTGTGAGATGAGGTGCGATGCCGCGCCGGGTTACTTCGACTTCGGGCAGTTCAGGCATCAAGCCACCTCTAATAATTAGGATTTCGTCACAATACTTCGTTGCTCACAAAAAATGTCCCCTTACATATCGACCATATGTCGCGTCTACATTTTTTATTCCCGCCTCGTCTTGTTTAGAACTTCGAATTATTAGAAGTACCTTTCAGCCACCCGCCGCAGTATAGGTATCAAGCAACCGCCTGCCGCTCTCGGCGGGGAAATGATAGCGTATTCCTGCATCGACGCGCAGCAGGATCAGTTCGGGTTGCTGCTGCAGGATTAGCAGTTGCACGGTGTTACCGTCGCGCAAAGTTATCTTGATTGCCTGCCTGCCAGCAACGGCTTCGGCTTGGTCCGGCTCGTTTGCACTCAGTGTGATGCCTGCCGCATAGGCTTGCTGCCAGGATTGCACCCAGTGGTTGAATTCGTTCTGGGTCAATGTCACGCCGGGTTTTTCCAGGGTTATGCGCCAGCTCCCATCCTGCTGGATTACCTTGCGATTTTCCAGTTCGAATGCAACCGGAATCTCATTTTCCGCCAGCAGCTTCGGACTGAGCAGATCGGCGGGCTGTCGCGGCAGCGCTGCAGCGTAGCGCGGCGCGAGCAGATAGACGTTCTCGCCGCTGACGACATATTGCTCGTTGGTAATGGGCGCCAATCCGCCAAAACCGAAGGAATCATCGCCAATATGCAGCCGCACTGCAGGTTGCGCCAGATCGAAACGCTCCAGCTCGGTCGCGGGGAAGCGGCGAGAGCTGGTGGCCGCCAGCATCTCCAGAATCCGCCCTACCTTGACCTCGTCAGCCCTGGCCTGCAGCGGCTGCGTCAGATACCAGCGCTCCCCCCGTTTTTTTAGTGCAATGCTCATTCCCTGCCGCTCGACACGGATGCTTTGCGCATTTTCCGCCAATAGCGACGAAATCCTGTATTCTTCTGCATCGCCCTGTGGCTTGGGTTTGAAATAAACCCACAGCGCCAGGCTCACCACTGCGGCAAGCAGAGCCAGATTAAGCAGCGAACGGGATGTCATGGGAATGCCCACAGGCTCAGCCTCTTCTGCGCCGCCGCCACACGACCACCCCACTTAGCAGAAAAACCAGCGGCAGTACGATCAGGAAACCGACGGCAATGACGGTCAGCGCTGACTGGCTGAAGGCCAGACTGCTGTCGAGCGTGGCACGCGGCTGAATGACAATGAGCTCCTCGTCTTGCGCGAGCCAGTTGATGAGGTTGATGCCGAAATCCAGATTGCTGCCATTGCCAAGATAGGTATTGGCGAGAAAATGGCCGCTGCCGATCACTATAATGCGCTGTTCCCGCTCTTGCAGGGTGCGGCTCAGGGCAACAGCAACGCTTACCGGCCCGGCCACGTCATGCGTCTGATCGAACGTGATGTCGCCTTGCAGCTTGCCGCTTTCCACCCAACCGCTCTGCGCCACCTCCACCAGCGAAACGCTGCGCCATTCCTGATTTTCATTGGCGATTATCTGGCGCGCAAACGGAAATACCGTGATGTAGTCGAAATTATGCGTAATGGGATGCTGCCCGTAATTCGCCCCCAGCGCGAACGTGATCGGCGCTTTCAATTGCTGCGCCTGCGGATCTATCACCACGCCCGGCGTGAGTGTCAGCTCCAGCTTCTCCGCCAGCGGCTGCAGCCCGCGCAGCGGCTCCTGGTCTATCAGCCACAACAGGTTGCCGCCGCGCTCGATATGCGCAAGCAACTTAGCCACTTCCCCCTCCAGCAGGTCTGTTTGCGGCGAGGCAATGATCAACATGCTCGCATTGACCGGTACATCCTGGGCGATGGCGAGATTGAGCGCCCCGGTCCTGAAACCCTTGAGCGCCAGTTGCTTGCCGAATTCCCCCAGATCATGATTGGCGATGCCATCAAGCCTGCGTTCGCCGTGACCGGTGAGGCTCATCACCAGTTTCTCACTGGAACGTGCCAGCCGCATCAGCAGATTGGTAAACGCCTGTTCATTAACGGTGGTGAGGTGCTCGCTTCTGCCGGAAAATGTCGCCACCATCTCACCATTGACCTCGATACCCGCTTCCTGTGCAAGTTTCGGCTGCTCGGCAGGATCGATGAAGGTCAGCGTGAAATCGGGTTTGACGCGCTGATAAAGCGCAAGGAAGTCGCCGATGATTTTGCGGACATCTCCCAGCCGCACGTCCTGGGCAGTGGCATAGACAGTGACACTGATCGGACCACTCATCTTTTGCAGCACTTCCACGCTCGCCTGGCTCAAACTGTTGCGTTGATTCTGGCTGACATCCCATTGCACCCGGGTTTCCCATGCCAGGTAACCCAGCAAGCCGACCAGCAACAGCAGCAGCGCGACGAACACGCCGTTTTGTATCAGCCAGTGCAGGCGCAGTTTTTTATCGACTGTGATCATTCGCTTGGGTTGGATTCAACCGCGCAGCCGTTCCCCGTCCAGGCGGCGGATGGCCAGCACCAGAAAGGTAAGGATAAACAGCGCAAAATAGGCAAGATCAAAAGTGTCGATCAGGCCGCGATTGAAACTTTCGTAATGCTTCAGCAGAGAAAAGTTGCGCATGATGCTGTCCGCATCATCTACGGCAATGTCTACCACCCACAGCCCCAGCAGCGCACCCAGGGTGCCGGCCGCAGCAATCGCCGGCTGGGCGGTGAGGCAGGAAATATACAGTCCGAGAGAAGCGAAACAGGCGCATATCAGCAACAGACCGGCAACGTTGCTCAACAACAAGCCGACGTCCAGCGTGCCGCCCGCCAGCAGCGAAAGCGAGAGCACCGCAACCAGAACAATCACGCTGCAAAAGAAAATCATCAGACCGAGAAATTTTCCCAGCACGATGTCGGTCATGGAAATCGGCGCAGAAATGAGAAAGGTCATGGTGTGGTTGCGGCGCTCTTCGGCGATCAGCCGCATGGTCAACAGCGGGGTGGCCATCAACAGCACTACCGCCGCCATGGCGAATGCCGGCGCAACGATGATTTCCGTCACTCCTGGCGGATTGGCAATTTGCACCAACTGCGACTGGATTTCCAGAAAGGCATCGAGACGCCCCAGAAAAACCCACGCCAGCACCAGTTGCATCAACGCGAGTAATGTCCAGGCCAGCGGCGAAGCGAACAGTGTTTTTAACTCTTTGCAGGCGATGGTGAAAATCATGGGGATGAACCTAAATCCGGCAGTTGACCGTTCATTTTCAGTTTAACAACATAACCTATAGTAACTTTTTGCAGCGCTTGATCTTCACCTTTTGGGTGAGTTCGCTACAGGGTAGATTGCACGATTTTTGCAGCACATGGCTACGTTGCAACTCCTTGGGATGGAGTGACCATTCCGCGTCGTTGCGCCTTACCCTGCACCCCAAAAACCGTACACTCTACCCTGTCCAACTGCCGGATTTAGGTTGAATATCTCCGGAGCTTTCCTTATCCAGGGTAAGTTGTGCGAACACTTCTTCCAGGCTGGTCTGCCTCTGTTTCAGCCCGGCGATGGAATCGTTAAACACCATATGCCCCTGATGCATGATCTGCACCCGGTCGCACACGCTTTCAACTTCCGGCAGGATGTGAGTGGAGAGAATCACGCTGCGCTCTGCGCCCAGCTCGCGGATGAGGGTGCGTATTTCGCGCATCTGGTTGGGGTCCAGCCCCACTGTCGGCTCGTCAAGAATGACCACATCCGGGTTGTGTATAATCGCCTGGGCGATGCCGACCCGTTGCTGGTAGCCTTTCGACAGTGAGCCGATCAACCGCCTCCCGACATCGTTCAGCCCGCAACGCTGTTTGGCCTCAGCCAGCGCAGAATGCAGGTTGGCGTTGCCGACCCGATGCAGCCTGGCGGCGAGCCGCAAGTATTCGTCTACTGTCAGTTCGCGGTAGAGTGGTGGCGTTTCCGGCAGATAACCGATGCGTGCCTTGGCGTCGCGCGGCCTGTCCAGCAAATCTATGCCGCAGATTTCCACGCTGCCGGCGCTGGGGGCAAGATTACCGGTGAGCATGCGCATGGTGGTGGTCTTGCCCGCACCGTTAGGGCCGAGAAATCCCAGCACTTCACCGCGTTTCAATTCCAGATTGATTTCGCACACCGCGGCATGATTGCCGAAGTTGCGGCACAAGCCACGGGCCGATATGGTTGCAGAGGCGATTTGTTCATTCATGAAAACATTTCCATGGGTCCGGATTTGTGAGCAACCACTGCGCCACTTGGTTATTTACCTCTGCTTCCGGCCAATGATAAGTAGGCTCACCCACGATTCTGAACTGATAGTGATGTCTGCGAAAAACTTAGGGATGCTCAGGGATGTTTTGCCGACATCCGGACTAGTTATCAATGCCCACTTGTGATAAGCGTGAAATATACCTAATATGTGAGCTGTATTGAAGCTTGACCCCGCCCTTTATAGCCCTATTTTTGAACCCTGTCCGGATTTTTCCATGAATCTTAAAATTCTTGGCGTGCTGCTGCCGCTCGGTCTTGCCGCCTGTGCACAGATTCCGGCCAGGACCGAAGGCGAGCCATCAGAACAGATCAAAGCCGGGCAATTGAAATTGCCTGGGCAGCAATTGACCGAACCCATGCTGTTCGATTTTCTGCTGGGAGAAACAGCGCTGCAACGCGGCGAAACGGAGATCGCCACCGGAGTTTATCTCAGACTTGCAAAAAACACGCGTGACCCGCGCATTGCCCAGCGCGCCACCGAGGTGGCGCTGCATTCGCGCCAGCCGGTACCGGCGCTGGAAGCGGCCATGCTCTGGGCGGAGCTTGATCCGGATGCAGTGAGCGCCCGTCAGACGGCGGCGGCACTGCTGGTAAATGCCGACAGGCTGGAAGAAGCCCAACCCCATCTGGAAAAACTGCTGGCCTCTGAGGGTAATAATATCAACGAAGCTTTCATGCAACTGAACGGTCTGCTGGCGCGCAGCGCCAATAAGCCTGCGATACTTGAACTGGTGCTGCATCTCTCCAAACCCTATCCCGATCTGCCGGAAGCGCACTTCGCCATCTCCCAGGCAGCCTGGTTTGCCAACCAATTCGATATTGCGTTGGTAGAAATGAGCCGGGCTTTGGCGCTGCGCCCAAATTGGGAAACAGCAGCGATTTATCTGGGACGAATATTGCAACGTACTTCCAGCGACCGTGCCATCGAATTTTATGAAGACTATCTCGAGACTTATCCCAAGGCCAACGACACGCGTATCTCTTATGCCCGGTTGCTGATAGCGGAAAAAAATTATCTCAAGGCACGCGACCAGTTCCAACGATTGCTGGCGGGAAATCCGGCTAACGCCGATATCATTCTGGCGGTGGGTTTGCTCTCTACGGAATTACGTGATTACGATGCCGCCGAAGCGAATTTCAAAAAAGTGCTGGAGCTGGATTATAGAGATCCGGGCATGGTGCGCTTTTATTTGGCCGGGATTTATGAGAAAACCCGGCAAATTGATGCAGCAATGGAATGGTATCGCTCGGTGACCAGCGGCAATCAGTATCTTCCAGCACAAATCCGATACGCCATGCTGCTGGCCAAACAAGGCAAAACAGACGAGGCCCGCCAGCACTTGCAGCAACTGCCCGCCACGAATGAGCAGCAAAGCGCTCAACTGATAATTGCTGAGGCGCAGCTATTGCGCGAGGCGGGCGCTCATCAGGAAGTGTTTGCTTTGCTCAGCCGCGGCTTGGAAAAACTGCCCGACTATCCCGAACTACTTTATGACCGCGCCCTGGCAGCGGACAAAATCGGCAAACCCGAGATCCTGGAGCAGGACTTACGCAAACTGATTCGACTGAAGCCCGATCACGCCCACGCTTATAATGCGCTTGGTT
Source organism: Nitrosomonadaceae bacterium (assembly GCA_030646695.1). Classification (GTDB taxonomy): domain Bacteria; phylum Pseudomonadota; class Gammaproteobacteria; order Burkholderiales; family Nitrosomonadaceae; genus VFJL01. Next base: position 21,791 of record JAUSLF010000058.1, on the reverse strand, counting down.
ACAGCTTTACAGAACATAACCGGCGTCTGCCGGAAGCGCTGGAACTGATCGAGAAAGCTAGCACGCTTTCTCCCAACGATCCCTACATTATGGACAGCCTGGGCTGGGTACATTACCGCATGGGTAATCTTGACCAAGGGATAGATTACCTGAGACGAGCATTTATGATTTATCCCGACCCAGAAATTGCGGCCCATCTGGGTGAGGCTCTATGGATACAGGGAACAAAAGACGAAGCGAAAGAAGTCTGGGATTCCGCCTTCAAGAGCCATCCTGGCAACGAGGCGTTGCTCAAAACCATTAAGAAATTCATACCCCAGTGATGGGTTATTGCGGTGGAAAGCGGGTTCGGTGCGCGATGTGGCCGCTACCGGCTGACAGAAAGCGTTTTAGCTTTCCATGCTGCGGATTGATTCTTTTTGTATTCCCCTTTCTGGTTGGTTGCGTTGCGCTCAGTGCCAGAACCGCTGTTGTCAGCACCGTCGTAACCGAACCTATGGTAGGTGCGGAGGGTGCAGGACCCGCAAATTTCGGACTAATTGGCAGAGTCTCGGTGAAAGACGAGAAACAGGGTTTCTCTGGTGGAATTCACTGGCATCACACCGATACGGGCGACGAGATTCTGCTGTTGTCCCCACTGGGGCAGGCAGTGGCGCAGATTCAGCGCAACCCTGAAGGTATTCGTCTCACCACCTCGGAGCAGAAGGTCTATTACGCCGCTGATGTGGAGGGTCTGACTGAACAGGTATTGGGGTGGCATCTGCCACTTATGGGCTTGCAATACTGGGTGCAAAGCATGAACTCGCCGACGACAACAGCCGCGTTGGATCGAGACAGCGATGGACGAGTTGTGGCTATCCGGCAGGATGACTGGGAGATTACTTACTCGAGCTACTTTCCGCCAGAACAGCTACAAACTGCACGCCCAAGAATACTGGTGCTCAACCGCGGTGGCCTGCGAATAAAACTGGTAATTGACCAGTGGAAAACCGACTAACCCACTGCGGCAAATGCAAATCCGATGACCATGCTTGTTTGCCCCGCACCCGCCAAGCTCAATCTTTTCCTGCATGTGGTGGGACGCAGGGAAGACGGTTATCACTTGTTGCAAACGGTTTTTCGTTTCCTGGATTTTTCTGATCAGTTGCGCTTTACTTTGCAGGAAAATGGCGCGGTCAAACTGCATACTCCCACTCCTGGTGTACCCGAAGAGAGCGATTTGTGCATCCGCGCTGCGAAATTGTTGCGGCAGGAAAGCGGCACTTCTCTGGGTGTGGAAATTTTTCTGGAAAAGCGCATTCCGATGGGTGGGGGACTGGGCGGCGGCAGCTCCGATGCGGCCACTACGTTACTGGCGCTCAACCGCTTGTGGGGGCTGGGCTGGAAAAGGAGCTGGCTGATGGAACTCGGACTCCGGCTGGGAGCAGATGTGCCTGTATTCATTTTTGGTGAGAATGCTTTTGCCGAAGGCATAGGTGAAAAACTCACCCCCATCATGCTGCCATCAGCCTGGTATCTGGTTCTGACACCACCGGTGCAGGTGCCAACCGCGCAGGTTTTTGCCAGTAACGAATTGACACGAAACACGATTCCAATCAAAATACCGCCCTTTTCCGTCGCGCAGGGACATAACGATCTGGAACCGGTGGTATGTCGGGCATATCCTGAAGTAGCGCGGCATCTGCAATGGCTCAAGCGGCTCGACAGCGCTACGATGGCGGCAATGACAGGTTCCGGTGCTTGCGTGTTTGCCGAGTTCGCCAACGAGGCGGAAGCACAAAGGGCACTGACGCAACTTCCCGGCGGCATGAAGGGTTTTGTGGCGCAGGGACTGAATCGCCATCCCATGTATGATTTTGCGGAACAATAATTTTGGGGAGTCGCCAAGTGGTAAGGCACCGGATTTTGATTCCGGCATTCGTAGGTTCGATCCCTACCTCCCCAGCCATTTTCGGGTATTAAAGACCAAGATCATTTGGCCGATTTGGCTTCACCAGGAGTAACCTGTGCCCTTTATCCAAGTCTCTAACTTCTATCTCTAGCCATGGCCTACGATAGCCTGATGGTTTTCACCGGCAACGCCAATCCCAAGCTAGCTCAGGATGTGGTGCGGCATCTCAACATCCATCTGGGGCGCGCAACCGTAGGCCGTTTCAGCGACGGCGAAATAATGGTAGAAATTCTTGAGAATGTGCGCGGCAAGGACGTGTTCGTGTTGCAATCCACCTGTGTACCCACCAACGATACCTTGATGGAATTACTGGTGCTGGTGGATGCGCTGAAGCGCGCTTCTGCCGGGCGCATCACCGCAGCAATACCTTATTTCGGTTACGCCCGTCAGGACAGAAGGCCACGGTCGGCACGGGTACCAATCACCGCCAAGGTGGTGGCCAACATGCTGACCACGGTCGGTATAGACCGGCTACTGACGATGGATCTACACTCGGACCAGATCCAGGGATTTTTCGATATGCCCGTGGACAACATCTACAGCATGCCGATACTGTTGGGTGATTTATGGAAAAGTAATTACCAGAATCTGGTAGTGGTCTCACCTGATGTGGGTGGTGTGGTGCGGGCAAGGCAGATGGCAAAGCGTCTGGAATGCGACCTGGCAATCATCGATAAGCGGCGTCCCAAACCCAATGTGGCCAAAGTAATGAACATCATCGGCGAGGTCAAAGGCCGTACATGCGTTATCATGGATGACATGGTCGATACCGCTAATACATTATGTGAAGCAGCCAAGGCGTTGAAAGAACAGGGTGCGACGAGTGTAATGGCTTATTGCACTCACGCGGTTTTATCAGGCAATGCAGTAGAGCGGATTGAGAATTCCGCGCTGGACAAGCTGGTAGTCACTGATACCATTCCGCTGCGTGCGGATGCCAAAGCCTGTAACCGTATTTACCAGTTGAGTGTGGCCAGCCTGCTGGCAGAAACAGTGTTGCGCATCAGCAACGAGGATTCAGTAAGTTCATTATTCATGGAGTAAGGCAAGGCGTGTTATGCGTCTTTTTTGTAATCGGATCATCTGGTCGCGGATGATCCTTATTTTGGAGAAGTAAAATGCAAATCGAAATCAGCGCAAGTAAGCGCACGTTGCAGGGCAAGGGTGCGAGCCGCCGCCTGCGTGGTTCCGGCAAGGTTCCGGGAATCATCTATGGCGGGGACAGTCAGGCGCAAGCCATCGAACTGGATCACAACAATCTGTATCACAAGCTCAAGCTGGAGGCCTTCCACGCCTCCATCCTTTCGCTGGATGTGGATGGCAAGAAAGAACAAGTTTTGTTGCGCGATCTGCAGATGCATCCGTTTAAATTGCAGGTGCAGCATATTGACTTCCAGCGCATCGACCAGAACAAGAAGGTACACATGAAAGTGCCACTGCACTTCATCAATGCCGACATTGCCCCCGGTGTAAAAGTCTCTGGCGGTATCGTCAGTCATATTTTGACCGAACTGGATATTTCTTGCTTGCCCAAAGACCTGCCGGAATTCATCTCGGTGGATCTGAGCAATCTGACCTCTATCAGTTCGCTGCACCTGAGCGATCTGAGTCTGCCGCAAGGTGTGGAAATTCCTGCGCTGATCAGGGGTGAGAATCTGCCGGTGGCAACGATCATTATCCCGCGTGCCGTCGCCGCCGAGGAAGCGGCCGCCGTAACAGTGGCTGCCGCAGACATTCCGACGACCGTACAGAAGAAAGAAATCGCCGTGAAGGAAGCAGACAAGAAAGATAGCGGGAAGAAGAAATAACATCCGCCGGTTCTAGGGAACCGCTGAGCAAGCCCGCCGGAGTCATCCTGGTTCCGGCGGGCTTTTTAATGGTCAACCTGCAGCTGTGGTGTGTTTGATGAAACTCATCGTCGGTCTTGGTAACCCAGGCAAGGAATATACCGCCACCCGCCATAATGCCGGGGCATGGTGGGTATCCCGGCTGGCAGCGAAGCTACACGTTACACTCAAGGCGGAGGCGCGATTTCATGGCCTGTGCGCACGCATCGGCCAGGGTGATGACGAACTGTGGCTGCTCAACCCCCAGACCTACATGAATGCGAGCGGTAAAGCTGTGGCAGCAATGTGCCGTTTTTATAAAATTCTGCCTGAACAGATACTCGTGATTCACGATGATCTGGACTTGCCCCTCGGAACACCCAAGCTGAAACTGGGTGGCGGGCTGGGCGGTCACAATGGCCTGAAGGACATCGCCGCCCACCTTGCCTCCAGGGATTTCTGGCGGCTGCGTATTGGCATCGGTCATCCCGGCGACAAAAATGCCGTGGCGGATTATGTGCTGCAACCGCCGCGCAAGGAAGAAGCACCACTGATAGATGAGGCCATCTGCCGCAGCCTTGAGGTCTGGCCGCTGATCGCTCAGGGAAACTGCCAAGCAGCGATGCTGAAGCTGCACACTAACCCGCGTGTTATTCACCCACAAAGTGCCCCAGTGAATTTGCCGGAGCAGAAATGATACGCATGGCAAGAGGTTTCCCCATTTTTTACGCTTCATCATTCATAATTCAATAAATCCATGAGCCTGAAATGCGGTATTGTCGGCCTGCCCAATGTGGGCAAATCCACCCTGTTCAATGCGCTTACCAAGGCAGGCATCGCTGCGGAGAATTATCCTTTCTGCACCATTGAGCCCAATGTCGGCATCGTCGAGGTGCCTGACCCGCGCCTGTCCAGACTCACCGAAATCGTCAAGCCGCAGAAAGTGCAGCCTGCCATTGTCGAATTTGTCGACATCGCCGGTCTGGTAGCCGGTGCATCCAAAGGAGAAGGGTTGGGCAATAAATTTCTCGCCACCATTCGTGAAACCGACGGTATTATCAACATGGTGCGCTGCTTCGCCGACGACAATGTGGTTCACGTCGCCGGCAGGGTGGACCCGCTCTCTGACATCGAGACGATACAGACTGAACTAGCGCTGGCCGACTTGGTAACGGTGGAAAAATCACTGCAACGCGAAACCAAGCTGGCCAAATCCGGCGATAAAGATGCGATCAAATTTGTGGCGCTGCTGGAAACAGTGCGGGCGCATCTCGACCAGGGGAAGCCGGCCAGAAGCCTGAAGCTGGACAAGGATCAGCAGCAATTGCTGCAACCGCTCTGCCTGCTGACCGCCAAACCGGCCATCTACGTGGCCAACGTCGACGAGAAGGGTTTCAGCAACAACCCGCTGCTGAAGCGCGTGGAAGAGTATGCCGCGCAAGAGGGCGCGCCAGTAGTGGCGATTTGCGCTGCGCTGGAATCTGAAATCGCCGAACTATCTGATGAAGATAAACAGATATTTCTCGCCGACATCGGCCTGGAAGAACCGGGACTGAACCGCCTGATCCGCGCCGCCTATCAACTGCTGGGACTGCAAACTTACTTCACTGTCGGAGTGAAGGAAGTGCGCGCCTGGACCATCCACAAAGGCAACACCGCGCCGCAGGCCGCCGCCGTGATCCACACTGATTTCGAGAAAGGTTTTATCCGCGCCGAAGTCATCGGCTACGACGACTTCGTCGCCTGCAAAGGCGAGCAAGGTGCGAAGGAAGCTGGAAAAATGCGACTGGAAGGCAAGGAATATGTGGTCAAGGACGGCGACGTGATGCATTTTCGCTTTAACGTCTAGCCCCCTTCAGAGGACTCCTGAGTAAGTCCCGCAGCTTTTTTATGCGCAGGCAGACTTTCCACTCCCTGGAAAGTGACAAAGAATGTTGTACCAACGTTAGGCTCGCTTGAAACCTTAATGTGCAGTTTGTTATTTTCCGCAACTGTTTTGACTATTGATAAGCCTATCCCGCTCGATGCCCTGTTGTGCAGCACCGCCCTGGGAGTATAAAAATATTCATCAAAAATATGTGGCAGGTCTTTATCTGCAATCCCGATCCCATGGTCGACGATCATCACGGTCGCAGAGGAGTCCTGTTTATCAATGACAGAGCTGATCTCCACCGATGCCCCATCATAAGAGTAGGTAATCGCATTCAGGATGACATTCTCAAAGAGAATCTCGAACTGATCGGGTATCCCATCGGCAAAAAAATCCTGCATTGATATTTCAATCTTGATCTGCCGGGATTCGGCAAGTGTCTTTAATTTATCAATGCACTTACGAACTACCGCTTCAATGCTGACATGCTCGCGAGTGTTGGTGCTGCGGGCAGCCGCTTTCAGCCGCTCAAGTCTGAGCACATCCATAATCAGGCTTGCCATACCGGAGGCACGCTTATCGATTTTTACAAGCACGTCTTTTATCTCAGGGGAAGCTTCTCCGCAATAACCCCCTTTTATCAGATTTATTTTGCTGCGAATGGCATCAAGCGGCGCCTTGAGTTGATGCGTCATCAGCACGGCATATTGATCTTTCTCTACCTGCCCCAGAGTGATCCGCTCGTAAGCACCCACGAGGTCACGTTCATGGGTACGCACGACAATCGTGAGTCGCGAAACAACATACCATAGGACAATAAACAGTGTATTGAGGGTAAACATCCACAGCAGTGCTCTGCTTGCCTGCAATTCTTCGGCTGCTGTGTGAGGATCTGTCGGCACTTCCAGGAATAATTGATAAAACATGGAGTTCTCGATTAGCAAAATAATCGTATACATGCCACAGACCAGGAGCGTGACAATCAGGCTTTCTCTGGTCGAAAAGAAAATGCATGACAAGGCAATATGCAGCACATAGAAAAAAGGAGCGGGGGTTGCGGTGCTGCCAACGTAGTGCACAACAATTGACAGGCATAAAAGATCAACAATGATCTGACACCAGATGTTTATCGAGGGGGAGTTATACTTAGTCGACCGGCGAAAATCTAAAGCATAGATGTAAGTAACATTGGCAATGGACAACACGACTATTACGACAATTGGCCATCCCTGTTGATGAGTGATGCCAATTTGGGTGAGTATGTCCGAGAAAACGATTGCCAGTATCTGAAAAAGAAGGAGCGCACCGATTGTTGCCCAGCGAAAGACGATAAACCAGCGGGCATTCCCGATTAAGACTTTATCGCTGAGTTTCTGGCTGTCTACTCCAGTACCGGGCAGTACGAAGCGATTTTGGGGCGCCTCCCAGGAAAATTCGGCATCCGCCATGGTCACATTCTTTAGGCGGGGCTGGTTTCAGCTTTGATGGGATCCAGGCGACTACGAATAATTGCTAACAAACTGACAGGTTCGACTGGTTTCTCAACTATGCAGACCCAGTCATGGGATTCACCACTGAAATAGGGAAGAATCATCTCCCCAAGAGAAGTCAGAAATATCACACGAATTCCTGGAAAACGTTTGCGCATCTCTTCATAGGTATCCAAGCCCGCGTCCATTGACTCGACCATCACGTCGAGAATTGCCAGATCAGGAAGGTTCGTAGCATCCTGAAGTGACTTGATAAAATCACTGTGTGTCTCATAACTGTCAACCGTATATCCAGCAACGCTCAAGATACGCCTGACGGTGTCTCGGATATCCGAATCATCTTCGACGTGGGCAATTCGCTGCATCACAAATTCTCCTTTGTTTACCCTAAATTCACCAGTTGAAATCAGTCATTTGTCGAACTACAGGCCAGGAATGAGGGCATACATCGCAAACCTGCCACTTTCATTCCGACTTGGAGCATCTCTGGTCGCCCCTCGGGTCTTCCTGTTTCTCCATTCTATAGACAAGGCTCACCATACACTTCGGTTTTCCTGGTCCAGCCTTGCGAGCAGATACCTGATCTTGCGCTGGAAGAGCTATCGATCAACAACGCAAGCAACCCCCTGATGATAGATTCCATTATCCCATCCGACACCGGCACGAATGATGTCCGAAGGGAAATGGCAAACGGGTTGCCGGTATCTCTTATCGATTCAGTGTGGAGGGTGGGACTCAATTTTCTTCTATTCTCCGCTCTAAGGACGGATAGAAATAAAATCACGCCATGTTCTGCAACCTAACACAGAAGGTGTGAAGAAAGTGTCGCGCGATTGTTAAGAATTCGTGAAGATCACTCTGCGAGAGCACAGCTGCGCTCACCCCGGCTGCGGGTCACTGGTACTTAACAATATGACCCCGCTGTTTAACGTTTATGGCGATAAATTGCAATCGGCCTGGGCCTGATGAAGAAGAGATTATTTTTATCCATGCTGCTGGGGTTCAGTGGGGGCAGTACGTCTGCCAGTGCAAGGAGGATTGTTTTTAGGGGTTATATCAGAACCCGTTTCAGCCATGCGCTGATGTCGGTCATCTCCTCCACACAAACCGCGTGTGCCATTGGATATTCGTGCCACTCCACTGCATAGCCCGATTCGAGCAACTGCCGTCTTGACGCTACCGCCAGCGTCATCGGGATAACCGGGTCGCGACCGCCGTGTGCCATGAAAATCGGCGTGGCAGAATTGGCGCAATGCGCTTCCGCTGCGACAGTCTGTTGCAGCGGCAGGTAGCACGACAACGCCATGATGCCGGCAAGTTTCTCCGGGTAGCGCAAGCCAGTTTGCAACGCCATCGCACCGCCTTGGGAAAATCCCGCCAGCACGATCCGCTCCGGCGTGATGCCACGTTGCTTTTCCCGTTCAAGCAGCGCCTCAATTGCCCGCTGCGAATCGCGCAAGCCATCCTCGTCTTCAGGCTGACTGAAATTCAGATCGAGCACGTCATACCATGCGCGCATCACAAAACCGTTATTGATGCTGACTGGCCGCATCGGCGCATGGGGAAATATAAAACGGATGTGGCTATCTGGCGGCAGCTCAAGCTCATCTATGATCGGCACAAAATCATTGCCATCCGCACCAAGACCATGCATCCATAGAATGGTGTGGGTTGGGGCAATTCCGTTCTCGAGTTCGATGGTGGACAGCAGATTGGGGAGAATAGTCATGGGCAGGCGTGAGGATTGACTTAATCAGGGGGCAGGATTAAATTTGTACATTCTGCTATCAGGCTGACACGTAGATTATGAAACGTAGGGATTTTATCAAACTAGCTGGTGCCAGCGCTGCGTTATTTCCGCTCACACCAGCGGCGTTCAGCCAGCAAGCCGGCCTGTCACGCTGGAATAGTTACCGCCTGACCTACAAGGTGAATCTTCCTGACGAAGGGAAAAGAACACGCTTATGGCTACCGTTACCGGATACCAACGATACTCCCCATCAATTTTCTCAAGGCAGCGTATGGAGCGGTAATGCGGAAATAGCCAGATTTGACACCATTGCCGGAACAGCTTCGCCGATGTTTTACGCCGAGTGGCATGGCAGCGGCCCACGCAGTGTGACGGTAAGCAGTGTCGTCAAGACAGCTGATCGCACCGTCAATTTATATCATCATTCCGAGCGTGGCAGTTCCGCCATTCCTGCGGATATAAAGCGCTTCCTGCAGCCAACCAAGGGCATGCCGTTGGACGGCATTGTGCGCAAGACCGCTTTATCCATCACCAAAGAGGCCAACAACCAGTCACCGCTGAAAACAGCGCGCGCTATTTACGACTGGGTGGTGGACAATTCCTATCGCGACCAAGCAATACGCGGTTGCGGGCGGGGTGACATCAAATCCATGCTGGAAAGCGGCAACCTGGGCGGTAAGTGCGCCGACCTCAACGCACTGTTCGTGGGACTGGCACGTGCTGCAGGCATTCCGGCGCGGAATCATTACGGTATTCGCATCGATGAATCGGCAACACACAAGAGCCTGGGCAAGTTCGGCGATATCAGCAAAGAGCAACATTGCCGCGCGGAATTTTATCTTGCTGGCTTGGGTTGGGTGCCGGTAGACCCCGCCGACGTGCACCAGTTCACGCTGGAGGAAGGATTGCCGCGCGATCATCTTAAAGTGATTGCGCTAAAAGAGAAGCTGTTTGGCTCCTGGGAGATGAACTGGGTGGCATTTAATCACGGTAAAGACATCACTCTGGCGCGCGACAGCATTGCAGGCACATTGCCATTTTTTATGTACCCCCATGCCGAAATCGGCAACCACCAGCAGGACAGCCTGGAACCGGCAGAATTCACTTACAGAATCGTTTCAACTGAACTGGTCGGCACTGGCGCCAAGCTTTCTTAGGTCGCGACGCAGCCACACTGATTAGGATTGCACCGGTTACTGCCGAGTTCCGGCTCATTCAATCGCAGCATCCATCCGTCCAGAAGCCTCCGGGATGATCGTCTGCAATTCATGAAACATCACACGAAAGCTTTTGGGTGGTTTGTTAGCGAGCTTTTCTTTGTGGGCGTTGCGCATAAGTGTGCGCAGGCGCTGCAGATCGGCTGCGGGATAATCCCGCCCAAGTTCGGTAAAAGCCTGTTCATCCGCCAGCAGGCGCTCACGCCAGCGCTCCAGCAAGTGTAGCCATGCGGTGTGTTGCAGGGTTACACCGCCCCATGCGGCAAACTTCTCCCGCATTGGCGCCGTATCCACTTCGCGCATCAACTTGCCGATAAATTGCATCTGCCGCCGCCGGGCTTCGTGTTGACGCAATCGCTTGGCTTCAATGATGGCGTCCATCAGCGCTTCCGGTAAATCAAGCTCGGCCAGTTGTTTGGAATTGAGTTCCACCAATTGTTCGCCGATGTCCTGCAGCGCGTGCATTTCCTGCTTGCGGCGAGTCTTGCTGGGCGAGATATCCTGTTCGGAATCATCTTTCAAGTCGTTTTGCACGATGGTCTATTTAATGCAGTGTTAAGAAGCTGCTATCATAGCGCCATTCTACTCATAACCCTATTTGAACCGCCTTCTACCTGCCTCCCAGACTTGGGAAATAAGGTTCAATATTTTTTGGTGCACCGCAATTTCCGTGAAGCCTACCCCATGAACGATATCGCCAATTCCTCCACACGTTTTTCCTATCCTTACGCAACACTCCAGCAAATCGCACGCGATATCCTGGATTACGCCAGAGAAGGCGGTGCCAGTGCCTGCGAGACCGAGGTATCGGACGGCTTCGGTCAGAATGTCACGGTGCGCCGGGGCGAGGTGGAAACGATTGAATACAACCGCGATAAAGGTCTGGCAGTGACGGTTTATATCGGCCAGAAACGTGGCAATGCCAGCACTTCAGATTTCTCGCCGCAAGCGGTGCGCGATACTGTAGCAGCAGCCCTATCCATCGCCAGATATACCGCTGCGGACGACTGCGCGGGACTGGCCGATGCTGATTTGCTGGCACGTAAATTTCCCGATCTCGACTTGTACTTCCCGTGGGATCTGCCGGTGGAGCAAGCGATACAGCTTGCCCAGAACTGTGAAGCAGCTGCGTTTGCAGTCGACAAGCGCATCACCAACTCTGAAGGAGGCAGTGTTGCGCTGAGTGAATCGCAGTTTGTTTACGCCAACAGCCTTGGTTTCATGGGTGGTTATCCTACTTCCCGTCACAGTATCAGTTGTGCGGTGATCGCAGGCCGGGATGACGCCATGCAGCGTGATTACTGGTACAGCGTAGCGCGTGACGCCACCGATCTGGAACAAGCCGGCAGCGTGGGTAAAAAAGCTGGGATGCGCAGTGTCGCGCGCCTGGGCGCAAAAAAGATCGCCACCTGCGAAGTACCCGTGCTGTTCGAAGCACCCATTGCCTCGAGCCTGATAGGACATTTTGTGGGCGCCGTAAGTGGCGGCAGCCTTTACCGGCAGTCATCATTTCTGCTGGACAGCATCGGCAAGCAGGTATTTGCACCGGATATTCAGATTCGCGAATTGCCTCATCTAAAAAAAGGCTTGGCCAGCGGCGTATTCGACGACGAAGGTGTCGCCACGGTTGAGCGCAAAGTAGTCGAGAATGGTGTGGTGCAGGGCTATTTCCTCGGTAGTTATTCTGCGCGCAAGCTTGGGTTGCGTACCACCGGAAATGCTGGTGGCAACCACAACCTGATTCTGGATAACAACGCGCCACTGGAATTTCCTGCACTACTCAGGAAAATGGGCAAGGGACTGTTGGTGACTGAGTTGCTCGGTCATGGCGTGAATCCCGTTACGGGAGATTATTCCAGGGGCGCGGCGGGCTACTGGGTGGAAGGCGGCGAAATTCGCCATGCAGTCGAGGAAGTCACCATCGCCGGCAATCTGAAAGATATGCTGCTCGGCATCTCTGCAGTGGGTAGCGATACCCTGGTGAGGGGTTCCAAACAATGCGGCTCCTTGTTGATAGACCGGATGACGGTTGCGGGCGGTTAAAGCCTCGCTCGCATACCTGCAGCGCACCGATTCCCAGTAGACCGTATCGTTTGGTTTACCTCCATAGCCAAAGCTCCAGATGAATCTCCTGCGTAAATTTGAGCAAGCCATCAACCGGCTGTCAGGGGCATTCGGCTGGCTGGCTGGCTGGCTATGCGTGGCCATGATCGGTGTGGCGTTCATCGACGTGGTTGCACGCTACGTTTTTGCATCCGGTTCCATCGCTATGCAGGAACTGGAGTGGCACCTGTTCGCCGCTATGTTTCTGCTGGGCGCAGCCTACACCATGCGCGAGAATGCCAACGTGCGGGTGGATGTATTTTATGGTCGCATGAGTCCACGCATGAAAGCCGTGGTGGACATTCTCGGCACACTGCTGTTTGTCATTCCCATGTGTACGCTGATTCTGTACAGCTCCTACGATTTCGTTACCTATTCCTACCAGATACAGGAAGTGTCTGCCGATCCGGGCGGACTACCTTATCGCTTTGCCTTCAAAGCGCTGCTTCCATTCGGCTATCTACTGGTGCTGGTGCAATCCCTGGCGGTGATTTTACGCAATGTGCGCCTGCTGAGCGGAGATGCTGATGCCGGGTCCGGCAGCGAGACTTATACCCACCGGGAAGAAGTGTGATCGGCCTCACCATGTTCCTTGTCTGTCTGGTGATGCTGGCACTGGGTTTCCCAGTGGCATTTACTTTCGGCGGCGTGGCACTGATCTTTGGACTTTATGCGGAAGGCCTGCAATTGTTCCAGCTAGTGGCAGAGCGCATGTATTCGATCATGACTAATGTCACCCTGATGGCAGTGCCGCTGTTCATTTTTATGGGGCTGGTGCTGGAAAGATCGGGGATCGCAGAAAGAATGCTGGAATCCATGGGTTCTCTGTTTGGCCGCGTGCGCGGTGGATTGGCAGCATCCACCGTATTGGTGGGCATGGTACTGGCCGCATCCACCGGCGTGGTCGGTGCATCAGTCGTGACGATGGGGTTGATCGCGTTACCGGTAATGCTGAAATACAATTACGACAAACGACTAGCAAGCGGCGTGATTTGCGCCTCAGGCACGCTCGGACAAATCATCCCACCTTCCATTATCCTCATCATCCTGGGTGATGTGCTGCAACAACCCGTAGGTGATTTGTATCGGGCTGCGCTGGTTCCAGGGTTGCTGCTGGTAGCATTTTATATTATTTACATTCTCATATTGGCATTTACCAGAAAAGATGTCGCACCTGCCATGCCCATTAATGATGCACCGCTTGCAGCGCAATATTGGACGGCATTCAAGGCTATCGTACCCGCGCTCGCTCTGGTGATGATTGTACTCGGAACGGTATTTGCCGGTATCGCCACACCGACCGAATCTGCCGCAATGGGTGCGGTAGGTGCTGTCATGCTGGCACTGATTAGCGGAAATTTCAAATTTCCCATGCTGCATCAGGTGGCGATGGAAACCACCAAAATCACCGCTATGGTATTCACCATTCTTGCGGGAGCAACTTTTTTCTCAATGGTGTTCACCTACACCGGCGGCGATGAGGCAGTGGAGCAGCTGATACAGAACCTGCCGGGAGGCAAGTGGGGCTTCATTGTTCTTTCCATGCTAGCGATATTTTTGCTTGGCTTTTTTATCGATTTTGTTGAAATTGCCTATATTTTCGTCCCCATGATTGCGCCGATACTCGTCACGCTTGGCATAGATCCGTTATGGTTCGGCATACTGATTGCGCTCAATCTACAAACCTCTTTTCTTACGCCTCCGTTCGGCTTTGCGCTATTCTACCTACGTGGAGTGGCACCACCTGCGGTCAGCACAACGGATATTTATCGTGGCGTGATTCCGTTTATTTTTCTGCAGCTGTTGGTCCTGGCTGTGATAATGGCCTTTCCTGGCATGATTTCGCCGTTTGGATGAGTAGAGGGCGCGGGCACCCTGAGAACAAGATAAGAAATTCAGCCCCTGCCTGCCCACCTCTGCGGCAGAAAGGATGGGGCAATCAGGTTTCAATAAGGAGAGAGCAATGAAATTTTTACCCGCCTTGATCGCTATCATCGTGCTCGTTTTGCCGCTGGTAACGCAAACTGCCTCTGCCCAGCCCGTGTATAAGTGGCGGCTTGCGATGTCATGGCCAGAAGGCACGCCCATGCTGCACAATGCTGCCCAGCGTTTTGCCGATAATGTAAGAAAAATGTCAGCCGGGCGCATGAATATTGCCATCGATGCACCCGGTAAGCATAAGGCACCGCTGGGTATCTTCGACATGGTTCGCTCCGGCTCCTATGAAATGGGGCACACTTCCTCCTACTACTACAAGGGCAAAGACCCGGCCACCACTTTCTTTACTACCACGCCATTCGGCATGAACCCGACCGAGATGAATGCCTGGTATTACTACGGCGGCGGCCTGGCTTTGCTGAACAAGGTTTACGCCAAGCACAATATCGTTGCGTTCCCTGGGGGAAACACCCACATCCAGATGGGCGGCTGGTTCAGGAAGGAAATTAATTCGCTGAAAGACCTGAATGGCTTGAAGATGCGCATTCCCGGCCATGCTGGTGAAGTGGTTGAAAAGGTCGGCATGAAACCCACGAGTATTCCGCCTGGTGAGCTTTACACCGCGCTGGAGCGCGGCACGATAGATGCGGTGGAGTGGATCGGTCCGGCCAACGACGAGAAAATGGGATTCCATAAAATTGCACCCTACTATTACACCGGCTGGCATGAACCGGGCGCGGAATTACATGTGTTCGTCAACAAGAAAAAATTTGACACCCTGCCGGAAGACCTTAAAACCATCATCGCGGTAGCGGCGAAAGAAACGTCCCTTGATATGCTGTCAGAGTCTTTTTACCGTAATACTCTGGCGTGGGAGAAAATGCAAAAAGAGGGCAAGGTCAAAATTCGTACTTTCCCCAAGGATGTACTGGATGCGTTCAAAAAAGCCAACGATGAGCTGCTTACCGAATTCGCTGCCAAGTCGCCGGAAGCGAAGGAAGTGATCGAAAGCCAGAAAACATTCCTTGCCAAAGCCCGGGTCTGGACCAAGATCACTGACGAGGATTATTTGAAACTGCGGTGATCAGGAAATGCAGCAGGGGAAATGCTACGCCTGCCGCAGCGAACGAATTGAAACCTCGCTACAGTATCCATTATCCTGAAACCAGGACATCGCATCCCTGAACGCTTCCACTGCAGGCCGGTATTGATAGCCCAGCTCACGCGTGGCTTTTTCACAGGAGAAAAACATCTTTTTCTTCGCCATGCGCACACTGTCTACTGTCACACGCGGCTCAGTACCCGCAATCATTGCGGTTTTTTCCATCATCCAGGCTAAAGGTAAAATAAGATTTGCCGGAAGCTTGATTCGCTTTACCTGCTGGCCGCTGATCTTATCGATGGTCTGCAGTATTTGCAATAAGGTCATGTTTTCACCGCCCAGGATATAACGCTCCCCTGCTCTGCCGTGGGCATATGCCAGCAGGTGGCCCTGCGCAATATCATCAACATGCGCGACGTTCAGCCCGGTATTCATGTAGGCTGGCATCCGCCCGCATAACGTATCCAGCACCATACGCCCGGTGGGTGTGGGCTTGATATCACGCGGCCCTATCGGGGTGGTAGGATTGACAATAACCACCGGCAACTTATGTTCGTCGGTGAGTTGCTGCACAGCCTGCTCTGCCAGGAATTTGGAACACTTATAGTGCCCGGTCATGACGGCAAGGCTGGAAGGAGTCTCTTCATTGGCCGGGGTGCCGTCAGGGTTCAATCCCAGCGTTGCCACACTGCTGGTGTATATCATGCGTTTCATACCGGCTTCGGCGGCAGCAAGTATCAGTGCCTGAGTGCCCCTGACATTAATGTCATACATGGTTTCCGGGTCTGGCACCCAGAGACGATAATCTGCTGCGACATGGAACAGATTGTCACAACCAGCAACTGCACGTTGCAAAGATGCAGTATCACGTAGATCACCTTCCGAAATTTCAACAGTTAATTTATCAAGATTACGCCGGTCGCTTCCTGGCCTGACTAGGCAGCGTACTTCATGACCGGCAGTCAGCAGACAACGCACGACCGCCGAGCCGACAAAACCGTTTGCCCCAGTAACCAATGATTTCAAAATGATTTAATCCTTAACAGCTTGAATCCATGTTAAGCCTGCAAGACAAAAGCTGATGCACCCATCGCCCCCAGGGAGCCGAGCGAGCCATTGCGCATGTTACCACTGGTGACAGATGGAATGCTGGCTTCGGTCCGGAACGCGGCCAGTCAGGATGGTTTAGCGGGTAGGGGATTACGGTCCGCCTGGAGTTGGGCAGATCAAGGATATACCGTGCTTCAGTTTAAACCACCCCTTCGTCGCGGAAGCGCTGCTGAATCTCCTCTACCTTGTCGATATTTTTGAGCATGGCATCGACGCAGTCACGATCGAGCTTGGTGTCGGCCAGACGCCGCAGCATGGCGAAAGCGTCATCGTTGCTCCAAGGCGCCTTGTAGGTGCGACGCGAGGTAAGCGCATCGAATATGTCCGCCACGGCACTGATGCGTGCCTCAATGGGAATCTCATCTCCTTTCAAGCCCTTGGGATAGCCGCTGCCATCAATGGCTTCATGATGGTACTCGGCGATGTTGCGCATGATACTGACATGGCCGAATGTGCCCAGGCTGAAATCCTCGAGCATGACGTCAATGATCTCGCGGCCTTTTTGCGGATGGGTCTTCATCACCTTGAACTCGGCTTCATCAAGCTTGCCCGGTTTGCGCAGAACACTGTCCGGAATGCCGATCTTGCCAATGTCATGCAGCGGCGAGAACAAAAAAATATGCTCGATCTGTTCGTCGCTGAGATTGTAGCGCGGAGCCAATTCACGCGCGATGAGGCGAGCATAGTGTGCGGTGCGGTCGATGTGCGAACCGGTTTCGACATCACGGTAGTGGGTCATGCTGCGCGCTGCCTGCACCGCAGCCAGCAGGGTGCGGATGGCGGTCAGCTCATTGATGATCATCAGGGCGATGAGATGACCGTAGATGTCGATTTGGCGTAGCACCTCCGGTACGAACGGGTGGGGTTTGAAGGAGTTGAAAAACAGGAACCCGATGAAAGTGCTGCTCTGGTAGAGCGGCATAGTGTAGCTGGCCCGATAACCCGTGCTCGCCACACGTTTGGTGTGCTCCTGGGCGCCTTGGGCGAAAATGGCCAGATCCTGCACCACACGCGGACGGCGACGCTGCATGATCTCGCGCAGTGACGAAGCGGCTGCAAGCGGCACTTCATACGCGGCCAGTGGACTGGCGCCTTCGGTGCTGTGGGTATAAGTTTTGAGCATACTGGTTTTTTCGTCAAAAAGAGCGATGGACAGGCGGTCGATAAAGGGGAAATCCTCGCGGATCACCTGGTGCAGGAAACGCAGTTTATCGGACAGCGGCAGGCTTTCGTGCAGCTGAGCCAATATATCCTGGTGCGGGAACAAATCCTCTTCTTGTGACATGGCAGACTCCTTCAGACAAGTATCACGCTCACACTACACGTAATGAAAATAACATTAAATCAGACCGGTGTTGATCAGCGCATCAGTCTGCAATAGGCACATAATTCGCGGCAGACCATTCCAGAATGACTTCCATCAAGCGGTACTACCGGTTAAGGCATCTGGTTCTAGCTGTCCGCATGATCAGTCTTGTATGTCAGGAAGAATTTGGATAGTCTACCTGCCATCAATAGGTTAAGAAAGTATTCTGGAGTCCATATGATCAAAGCATGCCCAGCAGCCCTTTCCATCATATGAGTCCCTATGGAGTGATGCTTTGTGGGCGATTTGCCATGCCAGACTCTGGACGAAAGGCGTCAGGCATCACCGCAACATCGCTCCATTTACTGCACAAAATGAGTCATCCATGAGAAGAATCATTGCATTAATTGGTATTACCTTGCTTTCTACCGGTTGCATAACCATCACCCCTGGGCGATATTCGATCCTGGCTGACAACCATCAGGCGCTGAAAAAATATGCCGGAAGCCAGGTCCGGGTCGCCGCCATGTTAACGCCTGTCCACTACAGCGCAAGCTGTCGATTCATAACAGGGAAAATTCTGGGACCCGACGGAATGAGTATTGCGCAGTATGTCGAAAAAGCGTTCAACGATGAACTGAAGTTTGCCAATATCTACTCGGACAATGGCGTATCGCTTATTGGCAGCCTTACAGAGATCAACTTTTCATCTGGCCATAAGGGACTACTCGCGAGTGGATGGTGGGATCTGTCTCTATCGCTTAGCTCCAGCAATGGAAAATCGATGAGAGTGACGAACCGGTACGAGTTCGAGAGTAGCCTTGATAGACATGTTGCCTGCGACCGGACCGCCCGGGCGCTGACCCCTGCCGTTCAAGACTTGATAAAGAAGGCCGTTACCGATCCGCAATTCGGCGCACTGCTGCGGTGAGCGGGAGGCTGCTTGGGCAGGATGCTATTTACACAAACTTCAAGGCGCCTCCGGATAGTGCCGCAGCATTAGTGAATTCCGTTTACACAAAATCCAAGACACTCTCGCGGCGAGCGACTGTTTTTAGCACATTTCTGCCTGTGGTGACAGTCGCAAATCGACACAGTTCTGCCGGTCACGACGGTCTGTTCCCGACACGTTGCAGTCAGTCGAGATTCCAAAAAGCAGACCGTCAACGTGGAGCTAAGGGGCTGGCTGGAAGCGGGCGAAAGCCCGCTGTAAGCCAGTCCCGCTTGAGCGCAGGGTTCAGATCGTGGCTCGCTTCGCGATCACGATCTAGCCTTATCCGTTGGGCCCCGATGGCCACTCAAAGTGCTCCACTTATGGCCAGTCAAACTGCTCCACCCCGGTCACCGTAAATTGATGTGCTAAACGCGGCGCAGCAGTAGCTCGGGAGGCCACGGGCAGGACGTTACTTTCACCCCCTCACCTTTGAGGGGATAACCGGAGTGAACGTCTTGAAACTGCATTTGCAAACCACCATTTGGACCCTGCTTAAAGCCGGGTCCACCCAGCGCCAGATTGAGCGCGCCACAGGCATTTCGCGCCACACGATACGAGCCTACAAGAAGAAGTTCGACAGCCAGAGCCCTGACTCGTGTGCCGATCAGTCTGGCCAGCCAATTCAAACTGCTCCACCCTGGCCACCGACCCCAGCGACTGCACCAACTCAACAATTGAGCGGCGCCTCCATCTGCGAGCCCTACCGCGACTACATTGAGGCCCAGTTGCGCCTCAAACGCAATACCATGGCAATCTACCAAGACCTGGTCGATCAGTTCGGCTTCACGGGTGCCTACAACTCCGTCAAACGCTTCACCGCCAAACTGCGCTATCGCGAACCCGAGCAGTTCGACCGCTTGGAGTTTTCGCCCGGCGAGGAGATGCAGGTCGACTACGGCGAGGGCGCGCCCACCCGCGTGCTGGGCACCACCCGCTACCGTAAACCACGCCTGTTCGTGGCAACACTGCGCTACTCCCGGCGCAGTTTTCGCCGCGTGGTCTGGAAGTCTGGCCAGGAGACCTGGGCCCGCCTGCATGAGCAAGCTTGGCGCTACTTCGGTGGTTCTTGCCGATACGTTGTGCTCGACAACCTCAAAGAGGGTGTACTCAAGCCAGACATTCACGAGCCCGAGCTCAACCCGGTTTATGCAGCAGCGCTCAAGCACTACTGCGTCGTGGGAGACCCCGCCCGCGTGCGAGATCCGAACCGCAAAGGCACGGTCGAGAACGCCATCGGCCACACCCAGGCCACCGCCCTGAAGGGTCGGCGCTTTGAGACCATCGAGGAACAGAACGACTTTCTGGAGCGCTGGGAAGTGACCTGGGCCGCCACTCGCATCCACGGCAGTGAGCGCCGCCAGGTGCAGGCCATGTTCGAAGAAGAGCGTCCCCACCTGCAAGCACTGCCCATTGTGGGTATGCAGTATTTCACCGAGTCTCAGCGCACCGTCTACGACGACACCTGCGTGCGCGTTGACCACAGCAGCTACGCCGCGCGCCCGGCCCCCATTGGCTCCCTGGTTCTGGTGCGCATCTTCGAGCACCGCATCGAGATTCGTGACCTCCAGTCCAAATCCCTGCTGCGTACCCACCCGCGCGCCCAGCGCCCAGGATCGGTGATCCTGCCCAATGAGGAGCGTGTCTTCAACCCCTCGCGTGAGACCCTGTACATCCTCAACCAGGCCAAGGACATCGGCCCTCAGGCGCACCGGTTGTGCCAGATGTTGTTTGGCATCGAGGGGCGTGTGGGCCAGCGCAAACTCTGGGGCATCGTGGGCTTGGGCCGGACCTACCCGCACCGCTTGGTCGACTCAGCTTGCGAGCGCGCCATGCTCGACGGCATCTACAGCTACAAGCACGTCAAGGCGCTCACTGAGCGGCTGGTGGGCGACGCCTTGGCGGCAATCGATTCTGCGCCAGATGCAGCACCCCCCGCTCAGGCCGAACTGCCCCTGACCCAGGAGCACCACCTCATCCGCAACGCTGACGAATACGCCGACCTGTTTGCCCGCTGCAGCACCCAGTCATAACCCCAACCATTTTTTAGACCGAGATATTTCCATGACCCTCACTGAGATTGAACGCGCCCTGCGCGAACTGCGCCTGTCTGGCATTGCCGCCACATTGAACACCCGCGTCATGCAGGCCCAAAGCTCCCAGGAGCCGTTCCTCGACACCTTCGCCTCCATGTTGCAGGACGAACTTGATCGGCGCCGCTCGCGTTTGACAGAGCGCCGCTTCAAACAATCCGGTCTCGATGAACGCTTGAGCCTGGCTGACTTTGACTGGCGCTTTAACCCCAAGATACCCAGGCAGACTTGCTTTGAGTTGCATACCCTCAAATTCATCTCTGAAGGTGCCAACGCCCTGATCATTGGCAAGCCCGGCACCGGTAAAAGCCACATCGCCAAGGCCGTGGCCTACCAGGCCACATTGCAGGGTTATAGCGTGAAGTACGTCGAAGCCGACAGCGACTTTGCAAAGTTCGGCCTGACCAGCCAAGCTGAACAAGCCAAGATACTGAGCACCTACACAGAGCCAGATCTGCTCGTCCTGGACGATCTCTTTCTGGCCCGGCGCATTGCCGAGGTGAGCGCTGAGTTGCTTCAGGCGATCGTCCACCAGCGCTACAAACTGCGTCGCTCCATCGTTGTGACGTCAAACCGCGTGGTTCAGGACTGGGGCAAATATCTGGGCGATGCCACCATGGGCAGCACCATTCTGGACCGCCTGATGCACCGCTGCAGCATGCTTGACTTCGAGGGAAAGAGCTATCGACTCAGGCAGGCGGCAGCTCGAATTGCAGCACCAGCGCCCAGTGATTCTTGAATCCTCCAACTGCGAGGTCCGCGCGGCACTCGCCCGCCGTGGACAACTGTCCTGACCACAGGGCAAGCCTGTGGACAGTCGGTGCTGCGCACCGATGCGACAGTTGTCCACCGCTCCCCGGCGTTTCGCCTTCGGCCTGACGCGCTGCGCTTGCCAAACAGCCGTCTATAAAAATCCAAAAATCAGGGAGAAATTACCAGGAAAGGAAGTCAGAGCCAGCCAGACCAAAGAGTTGATAATTTAGCCGTCCTGCCTGGGGCAGTTTGGGTGGCCATAAGTGGAGCAGTTTGGGGTGGCCATCGGGG
>JAUSLF010000053.1 GCA_030646695.1 Nitrosomonadaceae bacterium | reverse complement strand
GCGGGCGCTACTTGCTGTAGACCGTCAACCCAGTGCGTGGATCGTAGTTTCAATCCTCGCCCGCGCCGAGGCGCGGGCGCTACAACATCTCCGGGCCCTTCTCGCCCACCAGGTAGGCGGTTTCAATCCTCGCCCGCGCCGAGGCGCGGGCGCTACTTTGCGCACGTTGTCATGGATGGTGGTGGTGTCGATGTTTCAATCCTCGCCCGCGCCGAGGCGCGGGCGCTACCCCGCATGTTGACCAGCCGCTGCAGGCCAATCGTGTTTCAATCCTCGCCCGCGCCGAGGCGCGGGCGCTACGGCCGGTAGCCTGGCGCGCAACCCCGCCCCCGCCGTTTCAATCCTCGCCCGCGCCGAGGCGCGGGCGCTACATGCTCGATCCACGCCGCCGCCTCTTGGCGAGTGGCGTTTCAATCCTCGCCCGCGCCGAGGCGCGGGCGCTACCGCTGCCTTCCGCGCTGGCCGCGCAAGTTGAGCAGGTTTCAATCCTCGCCCGCGCCGAGGCGCGGGCGCTACCCGGCGCTTGCTGCCGCCCTTGTAACCTCCCTCGGTTTCAATCCTCGCCCGCGCCGAGGCGCGGGCGCTACGTACACGCGCGCCGATTCCTGATCAGGAAACATCTGGTTTCAATCCTCGCCCGCGCCGAGGCGCGGGCGCTACCTCGCAGAACAATTCGCGGTCGATCAGCCCGGATTCAGTTTCAATCCTCGCCCGCGCCGAGGCGCGGGCGCTACCCCGCGCGTCAGCAGGGTGGCGATGGTCTCTCCTGTTTCAATCCTCGCCCGCGCCGAGGCGCGGGCGCTACCTACGGCGCCCGTGATTCTGCCGCCCTCGATCGGCCCGTTTCAATCCTCGCCCGCGCCGAGGCGCGGGCGCTACGGCGCTGACGAGTTTGGCGCTATGCTACTACGGGCGTTTCAATCCTCGCCCGCGCCGAGGCGCGGGCGCTACATATTTCTGTTGGCATTAAAGTCATAACATCTTTCGTGTTTCAATCCTCGCCCGCGCCGAGGCGCGGGCGCTACGACTCAAGGCCAGCCAAGTCCGACAGGCGACAGGGTGTTTCAATCCTCGCCCGCGCCGAGGCGCGGGCGCTACCTGAATATTTCAAGAGCCGCTTCTGCCTGCTCTGGTTTCAATCCTCGCCCGCGCCGAGGCGCGGGCGCTACGCAAAATTGCGCATCAACACGTTAAGTACATCCAGTTTCAATCCTCGCCCGCGCCGAGGCGCGGGCGCTACAAGCCAGCGAGGCGCACTTACAACAGGGCGCGAAATGTTTCAATCCTCGCCCGCGCCGAGGCGCGGGCGCTACCTTGCGCGATGAAAGCGTAGGGCGTAAGATATTGAGTTTCAATCCTCGCCCGCGCCGAGGCGCGGGCGCTACTTGAATTATGCCGGTCATGGTTCGGTAGACTAATGTTTCAATCCTCGCCCGCGCCGAGGCGCGGGCGCTACTGTATCCCTTGTAATAATTTAACAAGCGCCGCAAGTTTCAATCCTCGCCCGCGCCGAGGCGCGGGCGCTACGAATTTGAACGGTTGGTTCCTGATGCTGCTTTCAAGGTTTCAATCCTCGCCCGCGCCGAGGCGCGGGCGCTACCTGATGCTTCTGTCGGGCTTGGCCGCTCTGCTGAAGTTTCAATCCTCGCCCGCGCCGAGGCGCGGGCGCTACACGAAAGCAGTTACGCACTACTGCACTGGATCAACGTTTCAATCCTCGCCCGCGCCGAGGCGCGGGCGCTACTTTTTCAAAGTGGATGGCGAACAACTGGAATTAAAGGGTTTCAATCCTCGCCCGCGCCGAGGCGCGGGCGCTACTGAACAAAGCTGAAGCATTGCTGATTTTGCAACAAGTTTCAATCCTCGCCCGCGCCGAGGCGCGGGCGCTACAGTCCACCTACAACGCCATGTCTATCAACGTTAATAAGCGCACTTTGCGCGAACCCTCGGTTTTCTTGCCTCCGAGAGTCCACGCAATCAAACGACGAAGGCAGAAAATCATCCTTCGTCAATATATTAGTCACAGCGCGAACCTGCCACGCTTGTGTCGTTGCTACTGGTTCGCGCTTCATATTACCAGCGCCCCATCAAAATCCACAGCATGGAAATTTCCATACTCCTTGATGTGTAACTCCACTGGCTCAGTCAAACGATACAGGCGCAAGCTATCTTCTTTCTCATCTATCTCATCAAGCAGTCGCCGCTCTAATTCTTCAAGTTGCATCTGATCGATCTTGCACTCAAAGACCGAATTTTGTACACGTTGCCCATTACTCTCGCATACTTTCGCGACGCGGCGCAGCCGTTTGCGTCCGGCGGCGGTTACGGTGGATACATCGTAAGTGATAATAATCAGCATGGCATTTACCGGTAAAGAAACGGGAGATAGCCTTCCATTTCCCCTCGCAGGGTGCGCGCCATGAAGCGCGCTTGCAATAACGGCAGCAGGCCAATCGGCACTTTAGTTTCTAGCAACGGGTGCATCACCTCTTCCTGTTTGCGCTCCTGATAGGCAATCACCACGGTGCGACGCGCATCGCCTTCGAGCAGCACCGCGCCGCCTTCACGCTCGGCAAAATCACTAGCACTGATCTGCCCTCGGTTGATCAGGGTAAGCGCCAGACGGTCGGCGAAGATGGCACGAAATTCTTCCATCAAATCCAGTGCGAGTGCGGCGCGTCCGGGGCGAACGGTATGCAGAAAACCAAGCTGGGGGTCGAGACCGACAGCTTCCAGCGCGGAACGGCAGTCGTTCATCAGCATGGAATAGAGGAACGAAAGCAGCGCGTTGAATCGGTCGCGCGGTGGCCGCCGCGTGCGCCCATCCATTGTGAACTTGTCGCGTGCCTCGCGCCTGACCAACAACGGTAACGCTGCAAAATAATTTTTTGCCGCATCGCCCTCAATGCCGCGCACCACGTCCAGATCGGGGGCGTACGGCAGATTGCGCAACGAGTTGGAAAGTGTCTCGGCTGCTGCTGCAAGTGTGCTGCTGTCCTCAGTATCTCCTGCTTCACGCGCGCCACGCAGCAAGACTTGGCGCGAATTACGCAACTTCCCGGCAATCGCACTATGAGCGATACCGAGTGCAAATTTTTCATCCAGTGCCAAGCGATGCTGTGCCTGCCGCAGCAGGATATTGCCGGAAACCGGGCCTTCGAGACGCGCCTTGAATCGTCCTTGGTTATTCAGCAACACCAGGCTGATGCCGTCATCCGCACAGCGATGCATCAACGCAGGAGAAAGCATGATATTGCCCAAACACACCACACTGCCCAGATGATGCAGCGGTACCTGCAATTTCTTCTCGCGTTCCACATCCACCCGCACCGTATCATTCTCCAGATGGAGGTAGGCATTCGACGTCATCACATAAAGTGTATTTTGAATTGTGCGCATATTTGTATTACAATTCGCACCTCAAAATTATTTTAGAGGTGGCTGATATGGGAACACTAACTTTGCGATTGCCGGAAAAGCTAGACGCGCGATTAACCGTATTGGCGGCACAGACCCACCAGAACCGTTCCGAGTTGGTACGCGCAGCATTGGAAAAATTTTTGCGCGACCAGGAACGGAAACAATTGATGGATACGCTGGTTTCTGAAGCCAAAGCCGCATACGCGGATGAGTCTGTTCGCCGCGAGGCTCGCGAGATCGCTGAGGATTTTCTACCGCTGGACAACGAAGCGCTGGATTTAGCCGAAGGCCGCAAGCCCGGTGATCCAGAACCTGAACGTTGGTGGAAATGATGCGGCGCGGCGAGATATGGGTAGCGAACTTGAACCCCGGACGTGGGCGGGAGATCGGCAAGATACGACCGGTACTTGTTTTGCAGGCAGATGAGCTGAGCGCAATCGGCACACCCATGATCGTCATTTTGCCTGTCACTACGCAGGTTTATCCCGACTATAAAACTTGGCGAGTACCGATTCGTGCCAGAGGACGTTTGCTGGTGGATTGCCAAGTGGTTGTTGATCAACCCCGTGCACTGGATCGCGACCGCTTTGGGGAAGGCCCTCTGACCACATTGAGTGAAGAAGAAATGACCAACGTCGAGCGCGCCTTTCTGGGTGTCTGCGGCATGGCACAGTATCTTACTCAGCAGCATTGAATAATTCCTCGCGCAAAGACTTCAACCTGTGACGTTCCGCCAGCGCATCGGGCTGGCAAATTTCCTTCAGCGAACATTCCTTGCAACGCGCATCGTTGACTGGTGGCGGCAGCTTGCCGGAATCCATCATGGCGCGAATAGCGTTCACGGTCTCTTCCACCTGGTCGCGCAATTCTTGCGTAATTGCCACCTCACGCCTGCGCCGCGAACCGTGGTGATAAATCGCACCATGCGTGATGACCTTTCCGGTCATTTCTTCCAGACATAAGGCCTGCGCGGCAAGCTGGAGATCGTCGTGGATTTTTTCGCGCTTGCGACCATGTTTATATTCCACCGGATAGATGCGCCCGTCTGGATGAAACTCTACCACGTCGCATTTACCGATCAGCCCCAGCCGATCCGACCACACCGGCAAGGCACGTTCGGCACGCACGCCCTCAAAGGTTTCAAATCCAGGATCATCTACCCGCTCATGCGCCGCGTTTCCGCGCATGGTAAAAACATTCTCATCGAATGCCTGCTCGACATGTATCAGCGCACACTGGCGCGGGCAATAGCTCCAGTGCTGAAGTGCGGAAAGCATGAGTGGGTCTGCTGGCTCACCCTGCATGGGATTACACTTACCCAACCTTGCGTTGTAAAGTTATCCCTGCGGGCAATCCGGCATCACTTACAGACACCGTGTAATCGCTAAAATCACGCGCAGGTTCGTCGGTATTTTTCTTCGCCTGTATCAACTCGAACAACTTGTGCGCTGGGGCATTGCCCAATTCGCTGTCATGCTTAAAGACGTACAGCCCGCGCGTGGTCATTTCGCCTCTGGCGGCGGAGCGGTCATGCTCGAACATCTGAGTCAGTGCCTGCCAGAGTAATTCCAGATCGCCTTCATCGAATCCGGTTTGCTTGGCGAGGAAGGAAGACACAAAGCCGTGGGCGGCATAAAGGCCATAAGGAACGGTAAACTTACGCCCCATTGTTCTGTTGTCGCCAGATTGTTTTTCGGCTTCTGCCTCGGTGGCAACCGCCATGCGAGTGATCGAATGCTCCAATGCCACGACAGGATCAACAGAACGGGAGAAGGTTAACTGGATCGGGCCGCGTACTTGGCCGCAATTGATGCCTGTGGACATGACCGCGCCAAATGCCCGTACGTCAAAGAAATTGCGGCACATCCACTGCCTTGCTTCATCAACTGCATCACCGCCCTTGCGTTTCTTGTCATCTCCTTCGAGCAACTCGGGCTTGCCGATGCCAACATAAGCGCGCTTATGTTGGTTATTGAGAACCGCTTTCTCCTTGACGTAAATTTCAAATGGCGGCTGTTCACCCTTCACCAGCCCGACGAAGTTGCGCACCTTGCGTTTGAGGCACACGTCAGTTACCAAGCCGCGCCCGCTTTCCGCATCCATGCGGGGCAAATTGCCCGCATCAGGGTCGCCGTTGGGGTTGCCGTCTTTTACGTCAAACAGCAGAACGAAGTCGTAACGATTAGTTAGTGCCATGATATTTATTCTCCCTTAGTGGTAGATTCGGATTTGGTGAAAAAGGCTTGCCGCTGGTGGTAGTAGCCGATGGCGAAACGCCCCTGATCGGCAAGGCTCAAATGCGCTGGAAAGTCGTTGATGTCGGACATGATCTGACCGATGAGCTTTTCAAAGTAGCGTTTGCGTCCTTCCTCCAGTTTGGCGAGGTGGTGATTTTTCAGCTTCATCAGGTTGGCGAACACCGTAACCGGTGAGCTGGAAGCTGCGCCGTAGAAACGGTCGCGAATCGTAGCGCTGGGATTAACAGCCTCTTCCTGTGCTTTTTCCAGCGCAGCAAAAAGGCGACCGATGCGGTAACCGGGGTTG
Source organism: Nitrosomonadaceae bacterium (assembly GCA_030646695.1). Taxonomy (GTDB): domain Bacteria; phylum Pseudomonadota; class Gammaproteobacteria; order Burkholderiales; family Nitrosomonadaceae; genus VFJL01. The sequence goes on along the minus strand of JAUSLF010000053.1, from coordinate 29,923 downwards.
GTGTTGGAATCATCTAGTGACACAGCAATCTCCTTTTCTTGTGATGGTGAATAACGGGCTTGCCGATTGATGCAGGCTTTGATTAGGGCGGCGCGTGGATAGGTCACTTCACGCTCGGCGCGAATGCGGCGAACGACGGCTTGCAACAGCGTTTGTGGATAGGGCAGTCCAGCAAGAATCGCGCGCATGAATTCGCCTGCAAGATTAGGCGGAATATTTTCCGACTTGCCTTGTGATGCAGTGGAAACCAGCAGACGGAAAAGCGAGAGATGCGGCTTCTCAAAACTGGCGTGAATAATTTCCAGGTCTTCAAAATGTTGGCGAATCCGCGCTGACATTTCAGCAACCGTGCCGACCTGCCAGAAACGAACGCTGATGCGCGCGGCATTGGGTGCGAGGCCCAGCACATAGAAACAGGTTTTGTCTCCCTTATTGCTTAGTGCGCCCGTTTGCGGCGCCTTAAACAATGCTTCGATGGCGCGCGTTTGTTTTGCCGGGTCGTCCTTGGGCGGTTCGTCGAACAGGTCAGCAAACGTGTCTTCAAAATCGGTGTGCTTTTCTGACCAGAACACAGTAGAGGCATCGCCAACTTGAATGCGCTGTGTGCTCTCCTTGCTCAACAGGTAATTGAGTGACGTGGTATAGGCAAAGGCGGCGCGCTTGCCAACGGGTGCATTTGAACCTTGTTCCTTCCCAAAAGAGTTAAACGCATCCTTGTTGAAAGAGACGATATTTGCTCCGCTAGTTTGCGCACCCCATACACCTTTGATTGACGTGTGCAGCCGCTCGAAACCATCCTGCTCTCCGCTAATCAAGCAAGTTATTTCTTCTGCATCAGTATCAGCATCTTCCAGCACTGCCCTGACAGCAGGTCGTTGGCAAACCAGTTCGAGTTCGCCATTGAGGCGGAATGTCAGAACTGGATTAGTTTCCAGAATTTCTGGCCAAAGCGGATCTGCTTCCAATCGCATTCTGTCTGGAGATTTCAAAAAAGTGCGCACCGCCTTCAATCCTGTGTCATCAATTTTGTCAGCCAACGCATCCAGCTTTGCCAGAAATGCCGCATGTTGTTCCTGTACCCGATCCGGTTTGCCTGCGCTGGTTACGCCCAACACATATTCAGCGTTATCCCACAGCAGGTTTGCGGCAACTCCAGAAGTTTTTTTCACACCCTGCGGCATCAGAAAATTACGGGCAATTTTCTTTTTCCCCTCAATGTGCCGGGTGTCTTCAATTTGCACCAACTGACCGGCTGAATTGAGTTCGATCACAAAGGGGATGGCCTTGGTTTCAAAGCCTAGACGAGGCAAGTCCGGCTTGCGTTCGTAGTAATCGCATAAGGCCTGAAGAATCATCCACGCACCTCCACATTGGCTAAATCCAGTACGCCGTTTTTCAGCTCGGCGCGGAAGAAGCGCGGGCTGGGGCTGGCAAGGTTGCTGTAGTCCATGTCGTGCAGCATCCAGCCTAGGTCGAGTGTTTCGGCTATCGGCGCGGGCTCGGCGGCAATATCTTTGACCAAGCGAAAGCTGGCGGCAAATTCGCGGCAACCCAGATAGGGCTGGTTCACGCACTGGCCTTTATTGGCACGGCGCTCGAACATGTTCAGGAATTTTGCGGGCGTGTTCGCTTCATCTGCGGCATGCTGTTCGTCGGCATCGTTGATGCGAAGCTTTGCGAGATGCGGGAAATTCTGTTTGTGTCGTGAGGCATCGCACATTTCAAACCCGGCGTGGATGCGGTAAGCAACATCGCGCAGGAACAGCCCGGCACGCTGCTGGCGTTCGTCTTCGATGTAAAGGCCAAGGTCGCCGCTGCCGCTATTCATGGCAGTCTGCACGTTGCGCGACGACACGACAGCACCAACTTCGTTGCGCCGCAGGGTGATCCACTTGATCGGCTTCAGCACTTCGATTTTGGTTACATGCCAACGGATGGCAGGCTTCCACAAGATGGACTCGAACACGGCGCGGGCGGCAGAGGGCGTCATCACGTCATAGCTGACGCGCTCGACCTTCATTTCAGGTCGGGTGAAACAAGCAAAGTCGCCGGTCACTTCCAAGCAAAATGTCTTCATGTTTTTCTTCCCTGACTACAAACATTTCTGTTTCGTCGTTCCCGTGAAAACGGGAACCCAGTCAATCAAAACGCTGGATTCCCGCCTTCGCGGGAATGACGGATTTTCACAACTTTTCTTTACACAACCAGTTCGTCGGGGGCTATGTTGCCATCAGTCACCACACCCAGCGTGTCATCATAAAGCGTATTGCCCACTTGGGCATAAATACCCGGCCATATCTCGCGCACATCGCCCTGTTTTCCGAGTTGGGAAAACAGATATTTGGGCAGATTCACCGAATAGCGTTGCAGCTTGCGCATCAGCCAGCGTTGCGGCCCCTCTTTTTCCAGCTTGCCGAGTAACGCGTCGTTATCGCCATAGCGCACCAGAAACGTTTGATAGGCAGTGTCGTCTATCAGCTTGAATTTTTCCGCAGCGGTGCGAAATTGAATTTGGCAGTCGCGCGCATCGCGGGTCAGGTCATCGGTGATGCCATATTGATCGAGCGAGCGCGCATCCGAAAAATATTTCTCGAAAAACCTCTTGGCAAGATCACGCTCCAACACATCACCTTTATATCCAGACAGCAAGCTGATCGACGCTTGTGCCGCTTGTAGTAACGGGCCCGGTGGCGCAAGTTTCGGCGGTACAAAAACCACTACCCGCCCCAAACCATCCAGCTTGCCTTCGCGGTTGCAGCGTCCCGCCGCCTGTGCAATCGAATCCAGCCCAGCTAGAGCGCGATACACCACGGGGAAGTCCACATCCACACCGGCTTCCACCAACTGAGTGCTGATGACGCGCACCGGTTCGTTGCGCTTCAATCGTGCCTTGATGTCGGCAATGACTTTGCTGCGGTGTTCGCCGCACATCAGCGCGGATAGATGCAACGTGTCTTTGCCATCCTCCTTGGCAGTCATCAGGCGATGCAGTTCGCGCGCATCATCACGGCGGCTAACGATGCACAGCACGCTGGGATGTTTAACCAGCTCGTCAGCGATACTCTGCCAATCACGTGGTGTTTGCAGGTCACTTGGGACACTAACTTCCACCCGCTGCAATGCCTGATACAAAGCATCCGGGTCATCCATGATTTCGCGCACGTCATCCAGACCGCGAAAAGGCTGACCGCCAAACGATTGGAACGAACCGAGCGCAGGCTGGGTGGCGGTGGAAAGCACGAACGTCACCCCGTAATGAGTTGCCAACTGGTTCATAACATTGGCAATCGGTTGCAAGAACTCCGGCGGCAATAACTGTGCCTCGTCCAGCACCACCACGCTATTGACGATGTTGTGCAACTTGCGGCAACGGCTGGTGCGCGCGGCGAACAGCGATTCAAAAAACTGGACGTTGGTGGTGACGATGATTGGTGCATCCCAGTTCTCGGTCGCCAGATGGGAACGTGCATCCTCCTTGTCCGGGTCAAGGTTGGCATGATGCTCGATCACGTTGTTGCCAAATATGCCGCGGAATGTGCCTGCTGTTTGTTCGATGATGCTGGTGTAGGGGATGACGTAAATGATGCGCTGTTTTTTGTGCTGTATGGCGTGTCGCAAGGCGAATGCCATGCCGGACAAGGTTTTGCCGCCACCAGTGGGCACGGTAAGTGAAAAAAGTCCCGGTACAAGTGTTGCCTTGTCACGACACTGACGCAAAATGTCAGCGCGAATGACATTGACTGGCGTGTTGTCTGCACTTGCCGCAAAAGCCGCCATGTATTTATCGAAATCAGCGACCAGATCGGCTATATCCCCATAGCTAGACCGGGCTCCATCCGTGAAGGTTTCGGTGTCGAGACGATCCGCATCTATCAAACAGGAGAACAGCATTCGCAGCCACAAGTGCAAGCCTTCTGCACCGCCGCGCAGTCGGGTGGCGGGTTTGGTTTGAGCGAGGATTTCTGGTGGAATGGCTTGTGCTGGAATGCGATCGAGCAAGTGGTTTTGCTCTGCCCCTAATCGGATGGAGAGTGCCTTGCCTCCTGTTTCCGCTGAGTGCCAGTCGGGCAATCCAGCGTGATGGCCTGCAATCAGATAAGCCAGAATCCGTCCATGCGCGCCGAACTGTCGAACCGCGTGTATCGCCCCAGCAGTTGAGTGGTCAACGCGACCGGGTGCTTCGATGTGCGCGTCATAGCCGCTGACCGATCTGATGTATTGCTGAAATTCTGTGCTGTACTTGCCCAGGTCGTGCCATAAACCTGCGGTGTGCGCCCAATCAGCGGATTCAAAATCAGTCGCAAAATCAGCAGCCATTACTGCTACGCCGCGCAGATGCTCGTCCAGCAAATGTTCGTGCCACACACCGCCATCGTCTTGACGAACATGTGCAAGTGTCAGGTTTTCTTGTTCACCCTTCATACCACCCATGCTAACACCCCCACTGTCTCAAAACCTGAGTCTGCCGCCAATCTTTTTTACGACAACCCCAACCTCTCGCGTAATTCGGCGATGATGGCGGGATCGAGCGGCGGGGTGGTGTGTTTGCCCCTTTGCTCAAAATCCATCAGCAGCGCCGCGACCATTTCTTTTCCGTCCCTGGTCTTGATGGCTTGCAGCGGGGTTTTCCCTTTCAAGGCAGGGAGTTTCTGGCTGGGCCAGTCGCGGTAATGTTGGCGCAACATTTCGGCCATGTGCGCCTGGACTTCGGGGTGCTGGTTCAATTCGTCATGCTCCTCCTGGAGTTGTCTGGTACGCGCCGTCTCACCTTCCTTTTCCGCCTGGGCGAGCATAGCTTGCGGCGATTCGATTACGGTGGTTTTGTAGCGCGCTTTGCCGGGCAATAACTCTGCCATGATGGCCTTGAATTGCTGCGCGCGCTTCTCGGAGTTGACCTCGGCGGTGAGGGTTGAGCCTTCGATGCGAAGACGGCCGAGGATGGTGTTGTTCCAGTTTTTGTGCATCTTGTTGCCAGGCTTTTCCCAAGTGAATTCGATTTTGCGCAGTTCGCCGGAGGAATCGAACTCCGCACCGCTGAGCATGCTCTCATCGTCCTCGGTCAGGTTAAGTCGCCTGAGGGTATCGAGCACCTCGCGCGCAGGACATTCGAAGTCATAGATCAGTTTGTGAAACAGCATCGGATCACCATCAGTGTTTTGCAGTTGCGGCATGGACGGGTTAAGCAATCGGTTGCTGATGTCGAGGTATAAATCCAGCATTTCAAGATCGTAGTCCTTGAGCAATTCCGGCGTAACAGGCAGCTTGCGGGAGCGGATGCGCTTGCGCAGGTCGAGGATGGCACCCTTCTCCATGGGCGGGAATATCACAGGCGAGCAAGCTTCCAGCATGGCCACTTGATCTATCTTCACCACCTTGGCAAACATGATGTCCCCGGTCTGCGCCTGGCGCGAGCCGGTATGTTCGGTAATATTTATTTCCTCGCCGGTAAAAATGTCGCGCAAGACAAATCCGTTGCCGGGGCGCACCGATATGACATCATAGAAGCTGAATGGCGCTGTGCAGCATTGCTCGAGGTAGTGGACGCGCAGCGGATCAAGATGCCTGCCTTTCTTGTCTAGGTACGCCCGCGCCAGCGTCCGTCCGTCCAGCGCTTCGTGCTTTACCGTGGTGTTGAGGGGATCGGGCAGCCAGTCGTAAAAAAACCATGGCATGAATATCATGCATGTGCGGTGTGTCGGGGGTGAAAGGTTCATCCTCCCAGGGTATGAATTCTTCCCATGCTTCCAGCAATGCTCCCTGCCCGAAATGACTATCGGCGAAATTGAGCAGCTGCGCGGGCGATCCTTCGATTACGCGGCGTATCCTGTGCCAGAGAAAATCTTCCCCGCCTGGTGCCTGCTCCGTTTTCAGGCAGCATTGCTTGTATTTTTTCCCGCTGCCGCAGGGGCAGGGATCGTTGCGTCCGATTTTTCTTGTTTCATTCATACTGGTATCTCTCGCCGATGTAACAGTTACCCTCCATCGTCTCCGTTAAATTTTTCTGAGGCAAGCATTTTCTGTTCAGCGTGCGCCTTCATACCGGGCTGCAGCCTTGCACAACTGATCGGCGACATGGCACTGCAATGCTTCTGGTTTGATTACTTCTACCTCCGCACCATATTTGAGAATATCCATCACCAGTTCGCACGGATCGGCATACGGAATACGGAGTTCATAGCTACCATCCGCAAGTGACTTGCCCTGCTGTTGCGGGTGCCACTGCTCTTCGGCCACCCAGCGGGCACGTTCGGGGCTGAAGCGCAGCACGGCGGTGTGTTTGGGTTGACCGGCGAAAATACCGTAGCTGGAAGCGAAATGGGCATCGAGCTTGCTTTCTGGGATATCGCGGGCGCATTGGCTAAGCGTGCCTGCTGCGCGGATACGCTCGACCGCGAAGCTGCGCAGCGCTTTGCGGGTGTGACACCAGGCATCGAGATACCAGTTGTCGCGGTAGTGCGTGAGGCGTTGCGGTGAAACTTCGCGCTGGCTTTCGGTATTGTTGCCACGGCTGTGGTAATGGATGCTGAGGCGTTTTCTTTGCAGCAGAGCGCTGGCGATGATTTGAAAGTGTTGGCCGGAGATGCTGCGCCCGGTCATGCGGAGAATGCGAACTCGTTTGCTGATTCCACTGCTTTCGCCGCCGCCAAGATGGTCGGACGTGAGGATTTTTTCGATGCGCTCGCGCAATGGTTTAAGGTGGCCGTCCAGTAACCCGGGTTGGGCTTGTTGCAACAGTTGCTGCGCGGTCAGGAGCGCGTATAACTCAGGCGCACTGAACCACATGGCTGGCAGTTCCGGGATTTTTCCTTCCCTGAGGTCATAGTGATAACCATTGCGCTCGCGATCGTATTTGACCGGCGCGATGAATTGATCGCGCAATTGTTCGATAACGCGGTTGGCTGTGGCGCGCGAACATTCGAGTTCTGCGCGTATAGTCAGGAGCGACACCGGGTAGCGCGACTCGATGAGCAGGTGGTGCAGCTTATAAATTTGGTGCAATCTGCTCACAAATGTGGTGCCGATAATTTCCGCTACATCCCACTCACGATCTACTCACCCTGCGGCAGGATCAGCCGGTTCGCCGGAAACCAGGCACTGAAGCGACTGCCTTTGCCTGGTTCGCTGACGATTTCCAGATGTGCCTGATGGCGGCTCAGCACATGTTTGACGATGGCGAGTCCCAGGCCGGTGCCGCCAGTTTCGCGTGAACGGCTGCGATCCACCCGGTAGAAACGTTCGGTCAGGCGTGGCAGATGCTCCGGTTCGATGCCTATGCCGCTGTCCTGCACAGAGAATAGCCCCTGGCCATCATGAATTCCCCAGTTCAGGATTATTTCCCCGCCGTCGGTGGTATAGCGCACGGCATTACTGACAAGATTGCTGAAAGCGCTGCGTAGTTCGTCTGAGCTTCCTCGCAATTGCGCATCGGTATCGAGTTTGAGGTTGATATGGTGACGCCCGGCACTCAGGGATTGCGCCTCGTGATACAACTCGCGCAACATTTCGGCAACGTTGACGGTTTCCTCGCGTACCGGATTCTGCGCATTTTCCAGCCGCGACAGAGCCAATAAATCTTCCACCAGACGCTGCATACGCATGGTCTGGTCGGTCATCAGTGTGAGTGCCCGCTTACCTATTTTACTACCAGTCTGGTTCTCATCCGACAGAGTTTCAAGAAAACCGCCGATCACGGTCAATGGCGTACGCAGCTCATGCGAAACATTGGCGACAAAATCGCGCCGCATGGTTTCGACTCTTTCAAGACGGGTAATATCGCGGCTGATAAGCAGCTTCTGTTTGTTGCCGTAGGGTATCAACTGCAGCGAAAGGATTAGCTCCTGCTGGCGCGATTGCCGGGCTATCAGCGGTTCGCTGTAATTGCGGGTGGCGAGGTATTCGGCAAACTGCGGTTGCCGCACCAGATAGGTGATTTGCTGACCGGTATCGCGATTGTAGTCTATGCCGAAATGCTGTTCGGCCACCGGGTTGCACCATTCAATGCGGTCTGTTTCATCCAGAATCACCACACCTTCCGGCATCGCCGAGGTGGCGCGCCGCAGGCGCTCCAATGCCGTACTCAACTGTTGCTGGCTTTGGCTCTGGCTGCGCATGAGGCGTGCCAGGCGGGCAAATACGTCTCCCCATGCGCCGGTGGCATCGGGCAGCGTGGCAGCCGCAGGTGCAGGGGTTTGCAGCCACTGGTCCAGCGCTGCCAGGTAACGCAGGTGATGGACAACCAGCAGTAGCAGCGCAACACTGTAAAATACCAGTGCCGGGACGGCGCCCAGTACCAGCCACAAGCCGGCAGTTGCGATGGTGAGCAGAATGACGCTGGTGAGGCGCTGGCGGAAACCGGACATGTGGGTTATCCCTAAATTGCCACTAGCATATTACCCCATACCCGCATTCCGTGCGGCGGACAGGCGGTAACCCGAGCCTCTTACGGTCTGTATCAACTCGTCCTTGGCGACAGTTTCCAGTGCCTTGCGCAGGCGGCGAATATGCACGTCCACAGTACGGTCTTCGACGAACACATGGTCGCCCCACACGCCGTCGAGCAGTTGCGAGCGGGTGTGCACCCGCTCAGGGTGGCTCATCAGGAAATGTAACAAGCGGAACTCGGTGGGCCCCAATACCACTTCCTGATCATTTACGGTTACGCGATGCGTGGCCGGGTCAAGCCGCAGCCCGCCAATCTCAATCATGTCATCAGCCACCTCCGGTGAGCGCCGCCGCAGCACCGCTTTAATCCGGGCAATCAATTCGCGCGGTGAGAATGGTTTGGTGATGTAATCATCGGCACCGATTTCCAGCCCCGCTATTTTGTCGCTTTCTTCGGCGCGGGCGGTAAGCATGATGATGGGGATGGTTTTGGTGCGCGTTGCATGCCGCAGCATGCGGGCAAATTCCACGCCACTCATACCCGGCAACATCCAGTCGAGCAGCACCAGGTCGGGCAACGCATCATTCACTACCGCCATGGCCTGTTCCGCATTTTCCGCGCAGAAAACGACATGTCCGGCCTGCCGCAGGCTGTACGAGATCAACTCCTGGATTGCCGGTTCGTCTTCCACTACCAGTATTGTCGCTGCCATCGGCCTCTTCCTGCGATTGGTTAAGATACCTTGCTTCGATGTTGCAATGGTATGAAAACATTATTGCGGTTTCGTGACAAGCGGAAGACCGCCAAAGTCCACGGAATCATGTCCGCCACCGCAGCCCTACAAAACCAGGATTGCCCGGTAATCATTGACGTTGGTGCGGGTAGGGCCGGTTACGATCAAATCATCCAGTTGATTTAAAAAAGTATAGGAATCGTTGTCAGCGAGCGCAGCTGCGGCGTTGTTACCCAGTTTCCGGGCACGACGCAATGAGTCCGGTGTGACAATTGCACCGGCGTTGTGCTCCGAGCCGTCTATGCCGTCGGTATCGCAGGCAAGTGCATAAACATTCTTGACGCCGTCAAGTTCGATCGCAAGCGACAGCAGAAATTCTGCGTTGCGTCCGCCCCGCCCATTACCGTTTACCGTGACCGTCGTTTCCCCACCTGAAATCAATACCACCGGCGGTTTCCATGGATGCCCGTAGTGGCGGATTTCTTTGATTAACGCAGCGTAAACCCTGGCGACAGCGCGTGCTTCGCCGGTGACCGCATCGCCGAGTATTGCCGCGGGGATGCCTTGGCTGAGAAAAAATTCCCCCGCTGCTGCCAAAGAATCGTGCGCGCGGGCAATCACACGGTTCTCTACCTTGCCAAAGACAGCGTTTCCCGGTTTGGGTGTCTCGGCGAGCTTGCCTTGTTTGCCCGCGAGCAGTGTGTCCATCACGGCTGCGGGTGCGTTTATCTGATAGCGTTCGAGTATCGCAAGTGCTTCCTGGTAGGTGGTGGGGTCGGGTGCACATGGGCCGGAAGCGACATGGGTCGGGTCGTCTCCGGTCACATCGGAAATCACCAGCGCCAGTATCGGCGCACGGCAGGAAGCTGCGAGCCTGCCACCCTGAATAACGGAAAGATGCTTGCGCACCGCGTTGATTTCCTGAATCGTCGCACCGCTGCGGAGTAGTTCCCGGGTGACGGCCTGGAGATCATGCAGCGCAACATTTGCTGCCGGCAATGACAGCAGGCTGGAACCGCCGCCGCTCAGCAGGCACAGCAGCAAGTCGTCCGCGCCAAGTTTGTTTACTTCCGCGAGAATTTCTCTGGCTGCCTGTTCGCCCTGCTCGTCGGGAAGCGGATGTCCCGCTTCGATCACTGTGATTCTGTTGGTCGGCAGGCCGTGACCATAACGGGTGACAACGATGCCGTTCAACGCCGCAGTTTCCGGCCAATGATTTTCCACTGCCAGCGCCATGGCCGCTGCGGCCTTGCCCGCGCCGACCACCAGCGTACGGCCGCTGGGTGGCTTGGGTAAATGTTGGGGAACGATAAGTAGCGGGTCAGCAGCGGCGATGGCGGCGTTGAAACTGTGGAGCAGGAGTTTGCGCGGATTCATTTATCCGGGGAATTGGAATTAGCTGTTCGAGCGGGGCGCAGCTTGAGCACACTCTTCAGGTAATGGCCGGTAAAACTCGCCTGCTGCGCTGCCACTTCTTCCGGCGTGCCTTCGGCGATGATCTGGCCGCCGCCGTCGCCGCCCTCAGGGCCGAGGTCGATGATCCAGTCAGCGGTTTTGATTACATCGAGGTTGTGCTCGATCACTACCACGGTATTGCCGTGGTCGCGCAGCCGGTGCAGCACTTTCAGCAGCAGATCGATATCCTGGAAATGCAGTCCGGTGGTGGGTTCGTCAAGGATATAAAGAGTGCGGCCGGTATCGCGTTTGGAAAGTTCCAGCGACAGTTTTACCCGCTGGGCTTCACCGCCGGAAAGCGTGGTCGCGGATTGCCCCAGGGTGATGTAGCCGAGTCCCACATCCAGCAGGGTTCTGAGTTTCCTTGCCACTACCGGCACCGGACTGAAGAAGTCATACGCCTGCTCTACGGTCATTTGCAGGATCTGGTTGATGTTCCTGCCCTTGTATTCAACCTCCAGGGTTTCACGGTTATAACGTTTGCCATGGCACACATCGCATGACACATAAATATCCGGCAGGAAATGCATTTCCACCTTGATCATGCCGTCGCCCTGACAACCTTCGCAGCGCCCGCCCTTGACGTTGAATGAGAAGCGCCCCGGCGCATAGCCGCGCTCGCGCGCCTGCGGTACTCCGGCAAACAGTTCGCGGATCGGTGTGAACAGGCCGGTATAAGTGGCCGGGTTGGAGCGGGGCGTGCGGCCGATGGGACTCTGATCCATGTTGATGACTTTGTCGAAAAAAGCCAGTCCTTCCAAGTTCTGATGGGGCGCAGGTTCTGCGCTGCTGCCGTAGAGGTGTCGCGCCGCGGCATGGTAGAGCGTGTCATTGACGAGAGTGGATTTGCCTGAACCGGACACGCCAGTGACACACACGAACAATCCTACCGGCAGGTTGAGGTTGACGTTTTTCAGATTGTTGCCGGATGCGCCTTCGATTCTGAGCCAGCGACCGCTGGTGGGCCGGGTGCGTTTTTTCGGCAGGGCGATGGCCAGTTTGCCGGAAAGATACCTTCCGGTGAGCGAAGCTGTATTTTTCTGAATGGCCTGCGGCGTGCCCTGAGCGATGATCAGTCCGCCGTGCTCACCCGCACCGGGGCCCATATCCACCACATAATCAGCAGCGAGGATGGCATCCTGGTCATGTTCCACCACGATCACGCTGTTGCCGAGGTCGCGCAGATTCTTGAGAGTCTCCAGCAGGCGCGCATTGTCGCGCTGGTGCAGGCCGATGGAAGGTTCGTCCAGTACATACATCACCCCGGTCAGCCCCGAACCGATCTGGCTGGCGAGGCGGATGCGCTGGGATTCCCCGCCAGACAGGGTATCGGCGGAACGGTCCAGTGACAGATAATCCAGCCCGACGTTGTTGAGGAACTGGATACGGCTGGAAATTTCCTTGACGATTCTTTCGGCGATGGCGTGCTTGTGCCCGCTCAGTTGTACCTGATCGAAAAACATTTTCGCCTGTTTCAGCGGCAATGCGTTGATTTCGTAAATAGCCTGCCCGCCGACCCGGACATGGCGGGCTTCCTTGCGCAGGCGGGTACCCGCGCATTCGGGGCAGATCATGGAATTGAGATATTTTGCCAACTCTTCGCGTACCGCCTGTGAATCGGTTTCCTTGTAGCGCCGCTCCAGGTTGGGGACTATGCCTTCAAAGGTGTGTTCCTGCTTGTTTCTGCGACCGCTTTCGTTCAGATACGAGAACAGGATTTTTTCCTTGCCGGAGCCGTTGAGGATGATTGCCTGGATGTCTGCAGCAAGCTGCTCGAATGGAATTTCCAGATCAAAATGGTAGTGGCTGGCAAGACTCGTCAGCATCTGGAAATAGAATTGATTGCGCCGGTCCCAGCCCTTGATTGCGCCGGCAGCCAGCGACAGATGCGGGAAAGCGACAACACGCTTGGGATCAAAGAATGTGATTTGCCCAAGCCCGTCACACTTGGGGCAGGCGCCCATCGGGTTATTGAAGGAGAATAGCCGTGGCTCCAGTTCCGGCAACGAATAGCTGCACACCGGACAACTGAACTTGGCGGAAAAAAGATGCTCCTGGCCGGAATCCATTTCCACTGCCAGAGCACGTCCATCGGCATGACGCAGCGCAGTCTCGAATGACTCAGCCAGCCGCTGTTTGGCGTCGGTAGAGACTTTCAGCCTGTCCACCACCACTTCCACCGTATGTTTCTTGGTTTTTTGCAATTTCGGCAGTGCATCGATTTCATGTACCTTGCCGTTGATGCGCAGACGCACGAAACCCTGTGCACGCAACTCATCGAACAAGTCCATCTGTTCGCCTTTGCGCCCGACCACCAGTGGCGAGAGTATCATCAGCCGCGTGTCCGCTGGCAGTTGCAATACATGATCCACCATTTGCGAGACGCTTTGCGCGGTCAGCGTGATGCCGTGCTCGGGGCACTGCGGATCGCCCACGCGCGCGAACAGCAAGCGCATGTAATCGTGGATTTCGGTGACAGTGCCGACGGTGGAACGCGGATTATGCGAGGTCGCTTTCTGCTCGATGGCGATGGCAGGCGAGAGCCCCTCGATCAGATCGACGTCGGGTTTTTCCATCAACTGCAGGAATTGCCGCGCATATGCCGAGAGTGATTCTACGTAACGCCGCTGACCTTCCGCATAGAGCGTGTCAAACGCGAGCGAGGACTTGCCCGAACCTGATAGCCCGGTAATGACGATCAGCTGGTTGCGCGGCAGATCGAGATTGATGTTTTTAAGATTGTGGGTGCGCGCACCACGAATTTTGATTAGTTCCATCGACTGCCGTCATTGGCTACCGGAGTGTCGGTCAACCTGCTAATATACCCAAGTTCACAGCGTTTTCCCAATCTGATTCATGTCCGCATCATCATCCCACGAAAAGATGTCCCTCGTTGAACTGCGCGCCACTGCCGGCCTGGCCGGTATTTATGGGCTACGCATGTTTGGAATGTTCATCATTCTGCCGGTATTCGCGTTCTATGCCGAGGATTTGCCCGGCGGCAACAACTACTTGTTGGTCGGTATTGCACTCGGTGCCTACGGGCTGACCCAGGCAATACTGCAAATCCCATTCGGTTGGCTGTCCGACCGTATCGGGCGCAAGCCGGTGATTTATCTTGGTTTGGTCCTGTTCGCCATCGGCAGTTTCATTGCCGCATCCGCCACCGATATTTACTGGGTTATTTTCGGTCGTATCATTCAGGGTGCGGGGGCAATTTCTGCGGCAGTAATGGCGCTGGCTGCCGATCTGACCCGCGAAGAGCACCGCACCAAAGCGATGGCTGCGATCGGCATGACCATAGGCACCACTTTCGCTGTTTCGTTGATCGTTGCTCCGGCGCTGAATAATTTGATAGGCGTGCCGGGGATTTTCACCATGACCGGCGTGCTGGCATTGCTGGCGATGGGGGTGGTGTACAAGATCATTCCCGATCCGCTGGTCAGCCGGTTCCATTCCGATACCGAAGCCTCTGCCGGGCGTTTCCGCAATGTGCTGCGCAATCCCGAACTGCTGCGGCTGGATTTCGGTGTATTTGCATTGCACGCGGTGCTGATGGCATTGTGGCTGGTGGTGCCATTATCCTTGCGTCAGGCCGGGCTGGCGGCAGATCAGCACTGGCAGATATATTTACCGGTACTGCTTATCTCCATGCTGCTGATTATTCCGGCAATTATTTATGCGGAAAAGAAAGCCAAGCTCAAGCCGGTGTTTACCATCGCGGTGGCACTGCTGCTGGTGAGTCAGGTGCTGCTGGCGTCGACGCTCGATTCCGTGTGGGGTACGGCAGCGGCGTTGCTGGTATTCTTTGCCGCATTCAATCTGCTGGAAGCAAGTTTACCGTCGCTTATTTCCAAGATTGCTCCGGTCGGCGCGAAGGGCACGGCCATTGGCGTCTATAGCAGTGTGCAGTTTCTTGGTGCCTTTACCGGCGCCACCGCAGGCGGCTATCTTTACGGCAACTACGGTGGATCTGCGCTATTTGCATTCTGTGGCATTCTACTGGCATTATGGCTGGTGCTTGCCGCCACTATGAAAGCACCTGCCGCTGTGCGCACCAGGATGTATCATGTGCAGGAAATGGATACAGGCAGGGCCAGTGGCTTGTCGCGCGAACTGGCGGCGCTGCCCGGTGTGCATGAAGCGCTGGTGCTGGCGAGCGAAGGGGTGGCTTACCTGAAAGTGGATATGCAGGGTTTTGACGAAGAGCGGGTTGTTCAATTACTAGGGGGAGAAGCGTAAATGGCATCAGTTAACAAAGTGATACTCATCGGTAATCTGGGCAAAGACCCCGAGACCCGTTATATGCCCAATGGCGAGGCGGTGACCAACATCACTCTGGCCACTACCGAAACCTGGAAAGACAAAAGCGGCGAGAAGCAGGAAAAGACCGAATGGCATCGCGTCACGTTTTATCGCAAGCTTGCCGAGATCGCCGGGGAGTACCTGAAAAAGGGCCGCCCGGTGTATGTCGAAGGGCGGCTGGAAACGCGCAAGTGGACCGACAAGGCGGGTGTGGAACGTTACACCACCGAGATCATTGCCAGTGACATGAAGATGCTGGGCAGCAAGCCCGGCAGCAGCAGTTTCGAAGTGGTGGACCGGGAAGAAGGCGCTCCGGCCAGTACATCGGCTAAACCGGCTGCGGCCAAAAGTAGCGGCGGGTTTGACGACATGGACGACGATATTCCGTTCTAGCGGGTACCTGATCTAATTTTCAACCATCAACCCAGCAAGCGTCTTGTTTGCTGGGTTTTTTGTTGTTCGGCAGATGTAATCATTCGCTGTTACGGCAGCACGCGCCAGCGGGTGGACATCCCCGCGAGCATGTGGTCGTTGACATGGCAGTGCAGCAGCCAGTCGCCAGGCGAGCGTGGGACCATGTCGACCGAGGTCATGCTGGCAGGCAGCACTTCGACCACGTCGGTGCGGCGGCCGTGGGCCAGCACCGTCTGCCCATGCCAATGCACGGTGTGATTGTCCTGTTCATTACCCAGCGCAGCGACATGCCAGCGGACGCGCTTGCCCAGGCGGGCTTCATAACCGTCGAGATTGCCGAAAATGCGGCCGTTGATGGTGTGCTTCAGTCCGCCTTCCTTGCCTTCTTCCTCGTTGAAGATCATGAACAGTGCGGTGAATTCCTGATCCACGTCCCGCGGCATGGGGTTCGACGTGGAACGTGCCATCCCTTTGCGGGTGATGACGAGGGTGCCGATCAAACCGAGGTTCATTTCTTCCTCCCCCATGACATGCGAATGATAGAGCCAGACGATCGATGAGGGGTCGGCCGGTCCCGGGCTTGCGGCTGCATCCGCGACCCAGGTGTAGGTATAGCGTGCACCCGGCGCTACACTTGCGCCGGCACCACCATCCGCGCCTTCGTTGTCTTTGTCGTAGCGCACCCCGTGCGGGTGCATGGACAGCGGCCGGTCTGTCCGGTTCAGAAAATGGACCTTGAGGGTGTCTCCCACTACGGCCCGCAACTGCGGCCCCAGTATACCCATTGACGCAGGCTGCGGCAGCGCAGTGGCATAGCTACCGTCGCTGTAACCGATATAGCGGTATTTGGTGTATGCCAATGTTTCCCCCCATACCCCGAGGCCATCGTCAGGTTCGATCAGGTTCTGCCCGGAAGGAGCGTAATTCCAGGAGACCTTTTCCGCAGCGATCCAGTATTCCCTCACCGCCGCCTGCGCCGGAAATGCACAGCCAATGCCAAGAATAAAAACCAGCAGGGTGGCAATCTTGCCCCGGATCAGGCCGGTTGGCGTCTTCATAAACGTTCCCGTACCCGCCATGCCTTGGTGACGAAGCGGTCGCGACAATAGAAATCCGGCATGTAATTCTTTTCTCGGGATTGTGTTCATTTTGTTGTTTCGATTGAGTGGGAGGTCGCCGATCTGGGTAACATACATCGTCTAGAAATTAAATATGGCCGATGCGCGCACAGCGATAGGTGAACCGGGTGTCAGGTTATTGTTGTTATGGACGGCTGCGATATATTTAGTGTTGAGCAGGTTTTCAATATTCACCTGAAAACGCAGACGCTTATCAATTCTGGCGTATATTGCCGCATCCACCCGGGTGAAGCCCTGTGCCACGACCTTATTGTCAAGCGCGGCAAACATGTCGCTACGATGGATAACGCCAAATGCCGCACCCCACATTGGCGTGAAATCATAGCGGTTCCACATCGAGAACGTGTGCCGGGGAAGTTCCGCCAAAGTCGCACCATTTTTAGCGGCTGTGGTGCTCTGCGTGCTGAGAAGTTCACCATCCTGGAACGCATATCCTCCCATGACGCGCCATGCCGAGGTGATCTGTCCGCTCACACCCGCTTCAACGCCCTGAACACGCTGGCCCTTGGTTAAAAAGGTCAATGCCGAATTATTTGGATCGACACTGATCACATTGGTACGATCTATCTGGTACACCGCAGTGGTCAAGGCCAGGCTGGGAAGGACATCCCACTTGATGCCCGCTTCCAGATTCGTGAATTTTTCCGGAGCAAGCGCCGCGGTGGTGACAGTTGTTAGCCCGGTAAGTTGTTCGCCAGCGCGCGGTGCAAACGCCTGGCTATAGCTGGTATAAACGGAGACCGGCTCGATCGGTTTGTAAATAAGGCCGAAGCGGGGCGAGAGCAAGCCATCATCGGTTTTTATGTGGGTGTTGGTATTTCTTTGAACGAAATCCACTTCAAACCGGTCGTAGCGCACGCCGACAATTGCCTGCAGTTGCGGCAACAATACGATCTGGTCCTGCACGTAGACCGAGGTAATTTTTGTGACACTATGATTGTTTGGATCATTGGTTCTATTTACGAAGGTGATGGGACCTGTAAAGATCGGGTTACTGAGGGGTACACTTGTATCGTTGCCGATTGGGCCGCCATTAAAACCACCAGTTCGGCGTATGTTATCTGTTACCTGGCGGCCCACTTCGACGCCGACTGCCAGTGTATGTTTAACCGGCCCCGTGTTCAGGGTATACGAGAAATCTGTCTGATTGAAGAAATTATCGCGGGTAGACGTATCATTATAAGCACCAAGTTTCAAGTTTCCCGCACTGTCGACAACGGAATTTGCAAATACGTTCTGGTAGAACTTGTCATACATGGCATAGTTGGTGCGGTTACGGAAAGTGAATCCGGAATCAAATTTGTGCTCAATCAGCGAGTTGAATGACGTGACAGTAACATCCGCCTTGCTGCGCCGGGGATCGCCAAAGAATGTCGATGGACTTGTGTTGACAGGCGCCCCATTAAAGGACGGGATGCCGCGATCGGAGGTGCGGTGATCCTGGAAGTGTTCCATACCCAGGACAATGTTGGTACGGTGGCTGGGCTTGAGCGTGACAGTAGGACTAATGCCAAAACGTTCCAGGTTGACGCCGTTACGATAGCTGCCTGAATTTTCGTACATGGAATTGAAACGGACAGCGGCTACGTCGTTAATGCCATGACCAACGTCAACTGCCAGCCGTTTCTTGTCGTAAGACCCCCCCTCGAACGAGAATTCGCGGATCGGATCCCAGCCGGCCTGCTTGGTTACCCGGTTGATCACACCACCCGAGCCGCCGCGACCAAAAATCATCCCGTTGGCACCTTTCAGCACCTCGACTCGCTCGATGTTGTAGAGGTCGCGGAAATATTGAACGTCATCTCGTACGCCATCAGTAAAAAAATCCCCGGTTGAGCGATTGCCGCGGAAAACCAGCGCATCGCGATTGCCTTCGCCTTGTGACACGCCCACACCCGGTACGTAGCGCGCCACGTCAGCCATGCTCTGCATGGATTGATCCCTGATCAGTTCCCGCGTCACTATCGTTATGGATTGCGGTACGTCACGCAACAGCGTTTTCGTCTTGGTCGCAGTGGTGCTGTAGGCGGCAGCATACCCCCCCATGGTGCTTGCAGCCACCTTGATCGACGGCAGCATGGTCACGTTAGCGGCTGGCTCTGTACCGGATGGAGATGCTGGTAATTTTTTTACGGCATAACCATCAACTTGTGGCGCCGCTTGCAGACCGCTTCCAGCCAATAATCGGTTTAACCCATCCTGAATGGAGAAGTTTCCGTTTAATCCTTGTGTCGTCATTCCTTTTATCTCGGTAGCATTAAAGGAAAGTTTGATGCCTGTTTGTCTGGCAAAACGATTGAGCGCATCTTCCAGCGAGCCCGCAGAAATATTGAACGCCTGGATGGTATTGCTAATAACGGCATTTGTCTCTGCATGGATGCCATGGGGTAAAACCATCGTGGCCGCCCCGAAACAGATTAACGCGCTATGCAATGTGACTGCGAGTTGAGTTTTGCGATGGCGGTGTCGAGCTTGGACAGCAGCGCGTATTTGCGCCGATTCTGAGTATGTGGGGCTAAGGGTAGGCATGATTTTTTTCGCAAGGTTAGTGTCAAGTCAAAGGCTGGCTTGCGCGCAACATGCTGGCTAGCGGATAAAAAAACCCGCTGCCACGCAGCAGCGGAATTGGTAACTGTGGCATGAGAGATTTCAGTTAGTGACAAACCGGGCTTGCTGGTGGTTGGAGAATGGAATTACCGGGGCCGAAGTGGTTGATGCAGCCAGTGCTTCCACTCCTTTGCGAAAAGTGGGCAGGTCGGAGCGTTCCAGTAATGCACAGGGCTTGCCGGAATGTTTGCAATAGTGTTTCACGGCAAAATAGGCTTCGTGGTTTATGCAATCGACCGGACATACCAGTGCATCGGCGCGGGCAAGCAGCGTGGGCAGACGATCCGCGTCTCCCTGCTGGTCGCTTCGATAAATCAGCAAACTACCGCCCGCAGTTTCCACTATGTGATGATAGTCAGGGTAGAGCGCAGCACGTCCTCCCACACACAGGACACAGCGCCCTGCGAGGTCAAAGCCATCACCGCAGCCGGAGAGTTTTTCGGTACAAGCATCGCGATCCTGGCAGTGTGCCGGAGGAGATGCCGCGGCGGGTGCAGCGGCCTTGATCAACGGCATCCAATCCTTCCCGGGTGGAATGCGAGCTTCGCCGCTGGTGGGTGCGGAATCCAACGAAACCGGGCTGATGCGCAGCCCGGTTTCCACCGGGCGCGTTTCTCTCAGCGGCAGTTCGCGCCACAACAGGGGAATTTCGCCGTCGTCACCGAAAAGCTGTTTGAGAATGCCGCTGAATTTGCTTTCCAGCAATTTCTGCAAACGGCTGGAAAACGGGGTGCGCTGCAGGTGATGGGATAGTGCCGCCACGCCGTGCAGGCAGGCGGACAGCAACTCGCCAGCGCGAGCCGGATTCGCAAGCGGGAAAAGGGTGGCGACACCCGAGGTGGTTGTTTCTGGCTGTTTCACGGCCCCTGTCCCTGGCAAGTCAAATAAAAAATTGGCTGGCTTGCCCGGGAGGGGTGGCTGGCTGAAATGCCGCTGGCGTAGGAGAAACCCAGCGGCAACGGATAAATCTACACCTGAAAGCTACATCTGGCTCTGCAGCCAGTTCTGGATGCCGACTTTCTGCATCACATCCAGTTGAGTCTCCAGAAAATCGATATGTTCCTCGGTATCTTCCAGAATGTGCTCGAACAGTTCACGCGAGACATAATCCTGGGCGGTTTCACAGGCGGCAATGGCAGGGATCAGGGTTTCACGCGAAATCATTTCCAGCTTGAGATCGCATGCCACGCATTCCTCGGCTTTTTCGCCGATCAGGAGTTTGCCGAGTTCCTGCAGGTTGGGCAGTCCTTCCAGGAACAGGATGCGCTCGATTAGCGCATCGGCATGTTTCATTTCTTCGATGGATTCTTCGTACTCGTGTTTGCCCAGGCTATTAAATCCCCAGTTCTTGTACATGCGGGCATGGAGAAAATACTGGTTGATGGCGGTCAATTCAAGCTGCAATTGACGGTTCAACAATTGAATAATGTTTGCGCTACTTTTCATGTTTGCCTCCTCAGGCTGGATCTCGTATCAACGAGTGGGTTTTGGAATGGTGCTGCGTCAGTGTTTTCTGCATCAGTGCCTGTTCCAGCACTTCCTTGGCGTAGCAGGCGCATATCCCACATTGCTCGCTTACGCCCAAGCAGGCCTTCAAATCACGCATCCGGTCAACCCCGTTTTGGCAGACGGCTTCGCGGATCGCGCTATCGGTTACACCTTTGCAAATACAAATATACATGATGAGCGCCTCAAGTTCACTATTTTGTCAGAATCAGTTTGCCGTTACGGGTGCGGCGCAGACGGTATTGCGCGCCCTGATGCTGGATAAATACTTCGTCCCCCTGCGAGAATAGGGTATCGCTGTAGATGGACCTGCTCCGATCCGGCATGCCAAATTTGCGCTGCTCGATAGCTGTTTCCGGAACTACGTCTGACTTGTCCAGTATTGAATCCACTAGTGAACTCATTTCGGCACCTCTTTGCGATAATTAATGAGAATGATTCGTAATTATATTCAATCGCGGATGAAAAGCAAGACCTAAAGCGAATTTTTTTCAAGGGGGGTGATACAGACGGCCGAGAAGCGTCCCAATCCAGCGTAACTGCATGGTTAAGCTGTTTTTATCTGGTTTCACGAGTCTTTCTGGTCCACAATGGCAAGAAGTATCTCCCTTGTCCATGCCCTGAAATCATGCTGCAAATCTCCCAAAATATAACCATCGCTGATAGCGAGATTGAGATCAGCGCAATCCGGGCGCAGGGAGCGGGTGGACAAAATGTAAACAAGGTTTCCAGTGCGATTCACTTACGTTTCGACATCGGTGCTTCATCGCTGCCGGATAGTTATAAAGAACGGTTACTGAAACTGGGCGATCAGCGTATCACCATGGAAGGCATCATTGTTATCAAGGCGCAGGAATACCGCAGCCAGGAGAAAAATCGGGAAGAAGCATTGAGAAGGTTGCGTGAGATTATTGAAAGCGTGGCCCAGCCACCCAGAAAACGTAAACCGACCAAGCCGACTCACAGTTCGCAGCAGAAGCGGCTCGACAGCAAAATCCGGCGGGGTCAGATCAAAATCATGAGAGGAAAGATCGCTGATTGAGCTGGCTTTACGCGGCAGACGAGCCGGTCTACTGCTTTTTTTCGGGTACGTTTCCGATCATTTTGATATCTTGTTTTCCCGCGTAACGCCCGCATATTCCAACTATTAGGCCAAGAAAGGGTCTCTGAACAAGTCTCACGTGGGACTTATTCAGAGGCTCCTTGAGGTATAATCCCTTTCTTTCCGAGAATGCATTGCTGGAGGTTGTCATGCCAATTTACGAATACCGTTGCGGCTCTTGCGGTTCTGAAAAGGAACATCTGCAAAGGCTGAGCGATGCACCCATTGCGGTCTGTCCTGCGTGCGGCAGCCATACATATATCAAACTTATTTCCGCTGCGGGCTTTCAGTTGAAAGGCAGCGGCTGGTACGCCACTGATTTCAAGAATGCCGCGAAACCGAAACCGGATAAAGCAGCGGCAGCAAACAGCGAAACGGTTGCTGCGCCCGCCGCCGTCAAAGAAGCGAGCCCGGCTTGCGCCACCGAATGAATATCAGGCACCGGCATTACTCAATATGAAACGCTATTTCATCACCGGACTGCTGATCTGGGTACCCCTCGGCATTACCGTGTGGGTACTGAAATTCCTGATCGGCACCATGGATCAGTCATTGCTGCTGCTGCCCAGCAGTCTGCATCCCGAGGCTATATTGGGTGTATATATTCCGGGCGTGGGCACGCTGCTCACAGTGCTGGTGGTATTCGTCACCGGTTTATTGACAACCAATATCATTGGTCAGCGGCTGCTGCTGTTCTGGGAAGGGGTTCTGTGGCGCATCCCGGTAGTAAAATCAATTTATTACGGCGTGAAACAGGTGAGCGACACGCTGTTTTCCAGCAATGGTGAAGCTTTTCGCAAGGCACTGCTGGTACAGTATCCGCGCCAGGGATCGTGGACCATTGCGTTCATGACCGGGCAACCGGGAGGCGATGTGGTCAACCACCTCAAGGGCGAATATGTGAGCGTCTATGTGCCGACTACGCCCAACCCCACTTCCGGATTTTTCCTAATGATGCCAAAAAGCGATGTGATCGAACTCGACATGAGCGTGGATGCAGCGCTGAAGTACATCATTTCCATGGGCGTCGTATCCCCCGACAATGGCAACGGCAAAAGAAATCCAGGCCAATAAACGAAGGGCATTTCAGAATGAGCCCGCCTTCACGCTGAACGCTTAATTCCGATCCCCCGACTTTCCTACTTACTACTTTCTACTCGCCACTCACCACTTACCACACTCCCAATACGCCATGCGCACTAATTACTGCGGTTTCATCGATACCCAATATCTGGATCAGACCGTTACTCTCTATGGCTGGGTGCATCGCCGCCGCGACCATGGCGGAGTGATCTTCATCGATCTGCGCGACCGTGAGGGTCTGGTGCAGGTGGTATGCGACCCCGACAATGCAACCACTTTCCAGAGCGCGGAAAAAATCCGCAACGAGTTCGTACTCAAAATCAGCGGCAGGGTGCGGCATCGCCCCGAAGGCACGGTCAACCCGCATCTTGTCAGCGGCGAAGTTGAAGTGCTGGTGCAGTCCATCGAGATTCTCAATGCCTCGCTGACGCCACCGTTTCTGATGGATGATGAGCACTTGAGTGAAGCCGTACGGCTGGAGCATCGTTATCTCGATTTACGACGGCCGCAGATGCAGGCGAATTTGCGGCTGCGCTACAAGGTAGCGATGGCAGTGCGCGTATTCCTCGACCAGCACGGTTTCATCGACATAGAAACGCCGATGCTGACCAAGTCCACCCCGGAAGGTGCGCGCGATTATCTAGTGCCGTCGCGCGTCAACGCCAAGCATTTTTTCGCACTACCGCAGTCACCGCAGCTGTTCAAGCAATTGCTGATGGTGGCGGGATTTGACCGCTATTACCAGATCACCAAATGCTTCCGCGACGAAGACCTGCGCGCCGACCGCCAGCCCGAATTTACCCAGATCGATATCGAGACATCTTTCCTTGGCGAAAACGAAATCATGGCGCTGATGGAAGAAATGATTCGCGGCCTGTTCAGTAGCGTGATGAAGATTGAGTTGCCGGACCTGTTTCCGCGCCTGACCCATGCCGAAGCCATGTTGCGTTATGGCTCCGACAAACCTGATTTGCGCGTGCCGCTGGAACTGACTGAACTCACCGACGTGATGCAGGCAGTGGAATTCAAAGTATTCCGCGAAGCCGCACAAAAACCGGGCGGGCGCGTGGCGGCACTATGCGTGCCGGGGGGTGGCGGACTGTCGCGCAAGGAAATAGACGATTACACCAGTTTCGTTGCAATCTACGGTGCCAAAGGGTTGGCCTACATCAAGGTCAATGCACTGGAAAAAGGTCTGGAAGGACTGCAATCGCCGATACTGAAATTCCTGCCGGAGGCGGCAGTAAAGATTATCCTGGAACGCACCGGCGCCAAGGATGGCGATCTCATATTCTTCGGCGCGGACAAGGCCAAAGTGGTGAATGAGGCGCTGGGGGCGCTGCGCGCCAAGGTCGGACATGAGCGGGGACTCAGCGAACCCGGCTGGAAACCCGTGTGGGTGGTGGATTTCCCGATGTTCGAATGGGACGAGGAGGAAAACCGCTGGCAGGCGCTGCATCATCCGTTCACTGCCCCGGCCGATGGTCACGAAGATCTGCTGGAGAGCGAACCCGGCAAAGCGCTCTCCAAAGCCTACGACATGGTGCTGAACGGCTCGGAAATTGGCGGCGGTTCGGTGCGTATTCATCGTCAGGAAGTGCAGTCAAAAGTATTTCGTGCGCTGAACATCGGTGCCGATGAAGCCCAGGAGAAATTCGGCTTTTTGCTGGAAGCGTTGCAATACGGTGCACCGCCGCACGGCGGTATCGCTTTCGGTCTCGACCGCGTAGTTACCATGATGACCGGTGCCGAATCGATCCGCGACGTGATTGCTTTTCCCAAGACCCAGCGCGCCCAATGCCTGCTGACCCACGCTCCTAGTACGGTGGACGAAAAGCAGTTACGGGAATTGCATATCCGGCTGCGGCATGTGGAGGCATGATTGAATTGGGATCGCAGAAGGGCGGATTAGAAAAACCATAGAATTCCCTGCAGACGGGGGCAATCTCCGAATTTGTCTTTGTGGTGACGATGTATAAAATTCCCATTTCCGTCCTGGTGGTGATCCACACAGCCGGCCTGCAGGTTTTGTTGCTGGAGCGGGCCGATCATCCCGGTTACTGGCAATCGGTGACCGGCAGCCAGGATCAGGGCGAAACGCTGATGCAAACGGCGGTGCGCGAAGTGGCCGAGGAAACGGGACTGGACGCGACTCGCTATCCGCTGACTGATTGGAACCTGCAGAATCAATTCGAGATCTTTCAGGAATGGCGCTGGCGTTACCCGCCGGGGGAGACGCACAATACCGAGCATGTGTTCGGTCTACTGTTGCCGGGACTCGTTCCGGTTACGGTGGCAGCGCGCGAGCATCTGGGTTTTGTCTGGCTGCCCTGGCAGGAAGCGGCGGAAAAAGTTTTCTCCTGGAGCAATGCGGATGCGATACGTGAGCTGGCTTCCCGTCAGCAGCGATAGAAATCCATTTGGCGAACCCGCATCTGGTATTCTTGTCTCAAGACGTTAACGTGTTTTCTTAATCGGCTGATGGAGTAGGCATGCAAGCAGAAGCCATTGCATTTGAGCGGTTTGACACGCTGCAGGATGATGTCTGCGCGCAGCGCATCGTTGCGGCCAAAGCCGCGCTGGGAAAACGTGCGGTGATCCTCGCGCACCATTATCAGCGGGCAGATGTTTACAAACACGCCGACCTCACTGGTGATTCGTTGCAGCTGTCGCGCCTTGCCGCCGGAACCGATGCGGAGTATCTGGTGTTTTGCGGCGTGCATTTCATGGCCGAGGTGGCCGATATCCTTTCCAAGCCAGAGCAGATCGCCATCCTGCCCGATCTTGCCGCAGGCTGCTCGATGGCCGATATGGCCAATCTTTCCAAGGTAGAGCGGGCATGGCGTGAACTGGAGGAAGTACTCGATCCCGACGAGACTGTTACGCCCGCGACTTATATCAACTCCGCTGCCGATCTGAAAGCATTCTGCGGCGAGCATGGTGGCATTGTCTGTACTTCCAGCAACGCCGTCAAAATTCTGCAATGGTCTTTTTCCAGGCGCGAGAAAGTACTGTTTTTCCCCGATCAACATCTGGGGCGCTGGAGCGGGTATAAGCTGGGGATCCCGCTGGATGAAATGCCGGTGTGGGATTTTGACGAGCCGTTGGGCGGGCTTACCCCGGAACAGATCAGAAAAGCCAAAATCCTGCTGTGGAAGGGACACTGCTCGGTGCACCAGATGTTCCAGCCGCAGCACATCCTGCGCTTTCGCAACCAGTATCCCGATGGCTTGGTGATTTCACATCCGGAATGCAGTTTTGAGGTGTGCAAAAACTCTGACTATGTCGGTTCCACCGAGTACATCATCAACACCATCCGTGCAGCAAAAGAGGGAACCCGCTGGCTGGTCGGGACCGAGCTGAATCTGGTCAACCGCATCGCCGAGGAATTCAAACCGCAGGGGAAGATCGTGCAGTTCATGGCATCAACGGTATGCATGTGTTCCACCATGGCCCGCATCGATCCGCAGCATCTGGCGTGGGTGCTGGAGAATCTGCTGGCAGGAAAAGTGGTGAACCGGATCAAAGTGCCGCAAGCTGAGGCGAAACTGGCGAAACTTGCACTGGAACGGATGCTGGAGGTTTCGTAGGGATTATTCCTGCATCACAAACTTAATCCTGCCGTTGATCACATGCCCAACAAGCTGCATATCGCCACTTATAACATCCACAAGGGTTTTTCGCATTTCAACCAACGCATGATGGTGCATGAGCTGCGCGACAGCTTGCGCACTCTTGGTGCCGATATCATTTTTCTGCAGGAAGTGGTCGGTCATCACGAGGGCCACGCCGCGCGCTTCGAGAACTGGCCGGGCAGGCCGCAGCACGAGTTTCTGGCTGATTCGGTTTGGGCTGATTTTGCCTATGGGAAAAACGCGATATACGACGAAGGGCATCATGGCAACGCGATTCTGAGCCGTTATCCCATCGTGCGTTGGGATAACGAGGATATTTCCGCACACTCTTTCGAGAGCCGCGGCATGTTGCACTGCGAAATCAGTGTTCCCGGCTGGCAGGAGAATCTACATTGCGTTTGTGTCCACATGGGGTTATTCAAACGTGGACAGCGGCGGCAATTGCAGGCGCTGGAGCGCCGCATTGAGCAGCTGGTGCCGCCACAGGCGCCGCTGGTTATCGCCGGGGATTTCAACGACTGGCGCGAAATAGCCAGCCGGGTTCTAGTGGAGCGGCTTAATCTGACCGAGGCTTTTGAATTGACCGGGGGCAGGGCCGCGCGCAGCTATCCCTCCGCGTTGCCGCTATTCCGCCTCGACCGCATCTATGTGCGCGGTTTTCATGTGGAGAATGCGCAAGTCCATCAAGGCCATCCCTGGTCGAAAATTTCCGATCATGCAGTGCTGTCGGCCAGGATGATCCGCAAATGAATCCGTCCGGTTTCGTCGGCGGCAACCGCATTACCCTGTTGCATAACGGCGCGGAATATTTTCCGGCGCTGGAAAGCGCCATCGATGGGGCGCAGCAGGAGGTGCATCTTGAAACCTATATATTCGAACATGACGCCGCCGGGATACGCATTGCCGGGGCATTGCAACGGGCGGCGCAGCGCGGGGTGGCAACATATTTGCTGCTGGACGGATTCGGTTCCCAGGATCTGCCACGGAAAGCAATCCAGGAGATGCTCGATGCCGGTGTGCAGGTACTCATATTCCGGCAGAAGATTTCACCCTTGAGCCTGCGGCGCAACCGCTTGCGCCGCATGCATCGCAAGCTGGTGGTGGTGGACGCAAGCATTGCTTTTGTCGGTGGGATCAACATCATCGATGACCTGCACAATCCCGAGCCGCTGCCGCCGCGCTTCGATTACGCAGTTTCGATCGAGGGTCCGCTGCTGGGCGAGATTCATCCGGCAGCCAGGCATTTATGGATGCTGGTGGCATGGGCACACTTCAACCAGCGCCGCACAGACTATCCAATATTACGTCCAGCCGGCAAGCCCTGCGGCAGTCAACTGGCGGCGTTCGTGATGCGCGACAATTTGCGTCACCGGCACGATATCGAACAGGCTTATCTGCATGCCATCACCAACGCTGGCAGTGAAATCATTATTGCCAGTGCCTATTTCCTGCCCGGAGGAAATTTCCGCCGAGCGCTCAGCGATGCCGCCCGGCGCGGCGTCCGCGTGGTATTGCTGTTACAAGGCAGAGTGGATCACCGCTTGCTGTATTACGCCACGCATGCGCTCTATGGGAACCTGTTCGATGCCGGTATCGAAATACACGAATATCACAAGAGCTATTTGCACGCGAAGGTAGCGGTGATAGACCGGCAATGGGCTACCGTGGGCTCTTCCAATATCGACCCGTTCAGCCTGTTGCTGGCGCGGGAGGCCAACGTAGTGGTGGACGATGCATCGTTCGCGGCTGAATTGCGCTCAAGCCTGGAGCAGGCAATGGCCGAGGGATCGGCACAGGTGCTGCGGGAGAGCTGGAAAAGACAATCCTGGCTCATCCGCGCAATGAGTTGGGTGAGCTACTACGTAGTACGCTATTTGCAGGGCCTGGTGGGTTATAGCCGGGAAAACGACCGGCCCGAGTATGGCAAATAATGCGGTATGGAATCACCGATTAACCGCTGGACAGGTTTCATGATGACACCGGAAATGCACAGCCAGCTTGTTGCTGCCGCTGCCCGGTTGCGGGCGGGCGGGGTGGTGGCTTTCCCGACAGAAACCGTTTATGGCTTGGGGGCGGATATCTCCAATCCGTCTGCAGTGCGGCGCATATTCGAAATCAAGGGACGGCCAGTCGATCATCCGCTGATCGTGCATTTCGCTGATGCCGCGCGGCTGCAGTACTGGGCACAGGAGGTGCCGGAAGCAGCCTGGCAACTGGCCGAACATTTCTGGCCGGGGCCGCTGACGCTGATATTGCCGCGCAGCCGCCATGTGCCGCCGGATGTCACCGGCGGGCAAGACCTGGTGGGACTGCGGATACCGGATCACCCCATTGCGCTTGCCTTGTTGCATGAACTGGGACCTGAGAAAGCGCTGGCCGCACCCTCGGCCAATCGTTTCGGACGCGTCAGTCCGACGACGGCGGCACATGTACAGGAGGAACTGGGGCATGCCGTAGACATGATTCTGGATGGTGGTGCCTGCAAGATCGGCCTGGAGAGCACGATAATCGGTTTCAGTGGTCAAACTGCCACGATCCTGCGGCCCGGTGGCATTTCGCTGGCCGCGCTGGCAGAAGTGCTGCATGGCAAAGTGGTCCTGCCGCAAGAGAATAATTCCATGGTGCGGGTGCCGGGTACGCTGGCTTCACATTACGCTCCGTTAACACCGCTCGAGGTGTGGCCGACCGAAGCGCTGTGGCAGCGCGCGTGTGAACTGGCAGCACAGGGATTGCAGGTGGTGGTGCTAGGGTGGTCAGAGCCGGAACCGGCCAGCCCGGAAAACAGCAACATTCTTTATTTCCCCATGCCGCGCGAAGCAGTCGCCTACGGCAGCCAGTTGTATGCAACCCTGCGTCGCTTCGATCATGGGCGATTTGATCGCCTGCTGGTGGAAGCGCCGCCTAATGATCCGGCCTGGCTGGCGATTGCAGACCGGTTGCAGCGTGCAAGCTGCACGCCAGTCGACAGGCATTAATCCAGATGAAAACAGACAGAAATAGCAAAATGCGCGCAGTATTGTTCGACGTTGACGGTACCTTGGCTGATACTGAACGCGACGGCCATCGTCTTGCTTTCAATGCCGCATTTGTAATGGAATTGTCATCCGGAACAGGTAAAATCAGCAGTTGTCTGCTCCTGACAGGATATTGCAGAATCAATGCACTACCTGTCAGTTCTTATTTCTGCCTGGAGCATATTTCTTCGAGGGGCACCGAGCTTCGTGACTGAACTATCGCTGGCACTCCCTGCAATGGCCTGGCACTTGAAGCCTTCCGCACAATGCAGACAGAAAAAGTCAGGGTGATGACCCTCCCTGAGCTTGAATAGGCATTATGGAATGCCGTTCGTGGTGAGCTTGTCGAATCATGAGCGGACTCAATCACCCATATTTTAACCAGTTATCCCATACCCTTCGACAAGCTCTCAAGAAACAGTAATTTTATTATTTATGTTCAATTGGTTAAAAATGTATAACAAGGGCAATTGGCATCATGCATGAGCGGGAACAGCCTGTGGCGAAAGCGTCAAGCCGAGTTCTTGGGCGCGCTTTTGCAGCGCTT